>DJYF01000047.1 GCA_002450035.1 Caryophanales bacterium UBA6985
ATATTTCTATTATAAGGAGAGTTATTATCTATATTTTGCATATTTACAAAATTATTATTATTATTCATGAATTCAGAACTTCTATAATTATTACCCATATTATTATTAATCATATTCATATACATATTCTCTCTACCAACATTAGCCCAACTATTAACCGCATGAGTAAGATTAACTTGTTTAGCAGCATTAGCAGCTTGTTGTTCAGATTGATAATATCTAAGAGCATCAGATAATGCTTGATAACCAAATCTCTAAGCGTTTTGTTGATTGATAGCATTGATTTTTTGAGCTTCTAAACCACCCATAGTATCCTAATAAGCTCCTCTATTATTATAATCAGCTACCATCCTTCTATTAGCAATATCCTACTCTGAGACTCCTTGTCTGATTTTACCAATATTTGCTAAGGCACTGTTTAACGCAGAAGTATTACCTGCTATTCCTGCGCCAATATTAGCACCAGCTATATTGTTTATGTTTCTATTAGCAGAAGCAAATGCGTTTTGAGCCTATAATAAATCAGCATTTAAGTTTATAGGTCTATACTCTAATGGCTAGAATACAGGATTATATCTAACAGCAGGTGTTTTACCTTGCTATGAACTCTATGCTAATAACTATTGATAAGGAGTTAAATCAGGTTTATTAGTAAGACCTAAAGCATCAGTCAGTGTTGCAATAGAAGAGAAAGCAAGTGGTGCATAACGCATCCAAGTTGGTAAATTATTCCAATTGTTTAATCTCCATTCATCTTCTCTTTGTCTTCTAGCTAAATCATCAGCATACTCTTTATCAAATTTTTCTTTGTACGCAGCATAAGCTTTATCATTAGTAAATTTGTCCTACAAATATAACTATTCTGCAACATTCTATTCTGCTGGAGTTAACTATTCAAACGCATCACTAGTTGGGTCTACAGCTACTGCTTTATCAAAATCTACATTAGCATAATTAACAAAGTCATCATCATATGAAGCATTTTCGTTGATTAAACCCATATCTATTGCTTCATCTATATCTTCTTCAGATGCACTACTTAATAATTCTCTAAGTCTAGCACTAGGTATAATACTATTTAATTCTCTTAATCTTTCATAATTCTATCTTGCTAGCTTTTCTTCATTTGCTCTAAATTCATTTAATAATTTACCTTGTACCTATGGGTCTGTACTACCATAAGATGATAAATAATCTAAAATATCATCTACAGTACTGTTGTCATTAAAATTATAATTTAAATCTCTTAAATCTTTATTACCTTTAAACCCTCTAGATAATGCAAAATTACTTGGAGTACTAGCAACAGCTTTAAAATACTAAGGACCAACCCAATCATAATGTTTAGATTTAGCTTTGTCAACAACAGGCTTTCCATCATCACCAAGTACAATTTTTCCTTTGTTGTCTTTTTTATATACTGGGTCATCATACCCTTCACCTCTTAAACCTAATAGATTTTTAAGATATGCTGTACGTTCTTCCCCTTCCTTCATTCCAGGGAATGTATTGTGTATTATATTATAAAATAATCTAGCAGCATCTTTATAATCCATTATATCACTATCTATATAATGGTATAGTAGATTAGCTACAGATTTATTGTCGTCAAATTTAGTATTGTTATATATAGACTCTAAATCAGACAAACCTTTTATATTTCTTTTAAAACCGTATTGAGTTACATCTAATGGTGTAGTTGCAGTAGCTGGAGTTGTTTGAGTTTTATTAGAAGTTGTTTTCTTTTTTCCACCACCATTTATACTTGCTAATAAATTTTGGTCAGCAAATAAACCCTGTGGATTAAATTCTAAAGAAGGTGTAAAACTATTTCCATAATCAGCTAATTCTTGTGGTACAATATCGGATAAAAGAGTTGCTTGTGAATAATCTGGTAATTGCTATACCTATGCTGTTGATTGTGGATTATATCTATTCCAAAATCTAGTAGCATAATTTCTTCTATCATACATACCCTGTCCACCAGATATTTCATAATGTTTATCCCACAATGCAGCAACATCAGCAGGATTTGTTAATCCTTTTGACGCATTAAGAAAATTAGTAAATCTTTTTTGAATAGCTTTACCTTTGCCTTTATTAGAACCTTTAATATTACCAGTTAAACCATCTATGAGAAACTGTAATTGCTATTTAGGTCCATATCCACCATAATTAGAAACAATATAATCTTTTATATGTTTATCATTTTGAACATAACCCCAATGAGTTCTATTAGAAGCATTAGGATTAAAACTACTCTCTAAAGCAATATTACCAAGTACACCTGCAGCAACAATAGGGTCAACACCAGCATTTATAAATTGTTGATATATAGGTCTACTTAATTCATACATTTGTTCCCAATCTCTATCACTTTTATATTTAGATTTAGAATTACCACCTGTTTTAAATAAATTTATAGTAGGTATATATCTCATCCAATTAGGTATAGTATTACCACCATTATCAAATTTGTTTATCTTACCACCACAAGCGTGCCACTTAGCTGCATTTCTAGCAAAGTTAGCTTTTTTGACCATAGCTGAACTATAATTATCTGGATTAGCAAGTACTTGTGAAGCAAATTCCTATACTCCCATACCATGTTTAGTAGCAGCTGCTGTAAATGTACCTCTTTTACTTGGTTTGATATACATACTACCTCCATTAGCAGCCATTATTGGTTGTTCTTCCATACCCTATTCCTACATCATTTGTTGTTGATATGGGTCTTCCATCATCTATGGCTACTCACCATCCTGTTGTAACATAGCAAGTTGCTATAACATTGCCATAACTTCACGAGGGTCCATCTTATCTAAAGCTTGTTTTGCTTTAACTTCTTCTTGTATATCTGCTAACTTACCACCCATAGCTTTTAAACTTCTTTGACTTATTGGGTCATTAGGTCTTTCTTCAGATTCTTTTGCTATCATCTTTGATACATCTGCAAAAGATTTCTTCCATATCTTACCACCTAATGTAAATTCATCTTTGTATCTTTTAGGGAATTTTATTCTCCTGCTAAATACATAATCGTCTAATATGGTTTCACCTTCTTCAACCATATTAGGAGTACCTTGTGGGTCTACACCATATTGTACTCCCTAATTAGGATTCTATTCATGTGAACCACCATTGTTTACTTCAATAAAACCATTGGTAAATAAACCACCATGAGTAAATCCACCATTGGCAAAAAACCTATTACCAAATGGTGTCATTGGTCCACTAATCATATTTAATGGTCCACCATTGGCAGTCATATTTACATTACCCATACCATCATTACTTATTGCATTTCTAACTAAATTATTCTAATAATTTGCATATGCTAACAACTCACTGTTATTAGCTCTAGCATTAGCATTTAAAGTAGCATTGTTTATCTCATTCATCTTATCAGCTACAGCATGACTAAATGGTCCTTCTTTACCTAAATAACCCTTACTTACATTACCTAATTGTTTATTAGCTAAAGAACCTGCTAACAATGATGCTGTATTGCTATAATCACCAAACTGCCAATTATTTCTATCAGCTACAGCTTTTTCAGCAGCAGCAACATTAGCATCATTGAATTTATGTCCCCATAAAGCATTAACACCCTAACCTAACAATGCTAAACCTTTGCCTGCCCAACCTATAGGTCCAGGTATATTACCTGCTATATTACCTATACCAGACATAATATTACCAGCAGTAGTTGAGAGACCGTTACTATTTATTAAATTACCTGCTAAATCAGCACCTGCTGATATACCTGCATTTAATAAACCATAATTCTATCCACCCCACTTACTATTATAATCTTTAAACCACTATTTAAAACTACTTTTGTTTGTTAGTTCTACTGAAGGTGGTATTCCACCTTCTATGGCATCTGGAAAAGGGCCAACTGATGCAAATTTAGGGTTAGTTGAACCAGAAACTAACACACATACTATTTTTACAGCCATATTATTCTAAACTCTACACGTTAATATTCATTAATTCTATCTTTGTATCAACAGTATCAGGTACAAAAGTTAATTTAAACTTAGCCCAATTGTTCCTAATTCTGTTATCATCGCTATCCTTATCTATTTGAATAGCCCAAGTTCTGAACTTTCTTTGTATATTAAACATATCTTCTTCCACTAATTCTAATGTCTTTTCTACTTTCTAGAATGGAGTCCATACCTTTAATTGATTGAAAGTTCTATTAGGTAGATATTTATAATATTTATCCTCATAATCCTCAAAGTCATCATTATCAGTTATATTGCTTACTTGATATGCATCTTGTACATAATTAATATTAGTAAATGTTTTATCAACTAAGAATGATTCACCTTTGTCTATAAAGGTTATATAACTGTTATCTTTTGTTTCTTTATCATAGAAACTGTTATATTCACCTTTAAAGTTTTTCCATAACTTAGGATTATTTACAGGATATAAACTATAAAAATCATCTCTAATGTTAAACATAGCGGGAGTGTGTTCATAGCTATAGAATGATGTAAACTCCTACATTGTCAACGAGAATACCAAACATAAAGTATCATTTACAAAGTATATCTCATTGTTAAGCTTATCATTAAATGTTACAAAGTTACTAAAATCTTCTGGATTCCATACATCAAATAAGTTGTATTTTTTCATAAATGAAATAAATGCCTTACTGTTTGTTAGGTTTACAGGTGCAGGAGATTCTTTACTGCCTAATGACCAAAACATCACACTGCTGTTTACATTATCTATAAAAGCAATACCATTAGCACTTGCATTTATTGACCATTTGTTTATACAACCTACATCATCTAATAACTTTCTAACACCAGTAACCTTTTGACTATTACTTATTTCAACAGGTACACCTTCAGTAGTAGTCATTTGCATTTGTTCATTATATAATATTTGAGATATACATCTGTCTTGGAATACAAGTAACTAATCATTATAGTTTAATATTTTTCTAATCTATCCTTCGTTACCATCAAATTCCTATACATTAGCTGCTGTAACTCTAGTCCACTCATCAACTAAACTACCACTATTCTTAGTTAATGACCAAGTAACTTGATTAGGATAATAATATGTATTAGTATAATTTGGTGTTACTTTATATGACCAGAAGTTATCCATTTGATTATATACATCATTGAACTTATTAGCATTCTATGTATTAACTAATGTCTAATCATAGAAGTTTCTATAACTATCATATCTACCATTTAAGTTGGTATGACTTTCTATCATAACTGATGCATAATCATGTACACTTTGTTCATCTTGATTTGTTTTTTCCTGTGTTTTTAAGCAATCCCATCTACTATACCAAGTATCACCATAATTAGTATAAACAGTTTGATTATCTATATCATGAGGTTCCATTATAGGGATAAAGATATTGCTGTTTAATACAGGGTCTTCATCACTACTAGGATTCTATATAGTACCACCATATCGACTTTCTACCTCTCTAGTTAATTCACCTATATGGAAATATGATTTAGTTATAGAATTAGAAGTTAAGTCATAAATACTTTTAACTATATCTTGATATGCTTGAGTATTATCCCATTTAGGATAATATGTAGTACCTAAACTTGGTTCTGTATGTTCTGCATTAACAGAAGGTAATGTGTATAATTTATATACTCCATTTTCTTCTGTTCTATTTATTGGTATTATTACATGAGTATCGCTGTCATATCTAATTTGTATAGGGTCTGTGCCATAAACAATAGGAAGATATGAAGTATTAGGATACCTTTCTTTTGTTGTAGTAGCATCAGGAACAAAGATACCAGGAACAGTTTCATCACCACTTTCTTTATAGTGAGTATGATAATAGCTACTTAATTTTTTAAATATGTTATTTTCAGAGTCTTCATCCAATATATATAAATCATATCCTACTTCTAAATTTTCTACAGTCTTTAATCCATTTTTTAATCTTACAAAAGTTCTAGCTATATCTGGATTACCTATATATGACCTTGTCTAACCATCTTGTAAAAAAGTTATAAGGTTGTTAGTTTTGTTATAAACATAAGAAATTCCTTCATTACATTTATACTAACTGCTATAATAATTTGTGACATTACATAACCATTTCTTAGCAAAAACTTTTTTATAAGTAGCACTCCTATTTTCTCCTTCTGTATTATCTTCATTGTTTAAAGAACCTGTACTATGCCAAGAATAAATAGGGAAGTTAAATAACTAAGGATTTGCTGCTCCTTTGGCAATGTTTATTTGCCAAATCATATAATCAATATCTATGTGTTTAAAGTGTGCCCAAGCAGATTCTCTTGAAATAAAAGTCCTATCTCTAATTACACTTCTATTGCCATCTTTATTCTTAACATGAACTAAACTATCAGTAAACAAATCTCTAGTGAGTTTAAAATTCATACCAGCGTGATATATATTAAATATACCATTACGTTTAACAGTACAATTAGGACTAGAACCTGTATTTATTAATTCAAGATAAGTGTTATCTAACAAAGAATCTACTTCTGTATATCCAACAAGATTCAAATTTATATTAGGATTATTATTTATAATATAATAATTATTATCTATATCTGGACTATATAGATTTAATATAGAATGGTCTACTCTAAATTCTGACAACTAACCACCCTCATATGGTACATCATTTGTTGATACCTTCTTTATATAATCTGTTAAGTCAACAGAAGTTGCAGAAAGAAAAGTATTAGAATGTTCATCGTTGTCAGATGTAATTACTATCTATATATCATGTTGGCTACTAAACCAATTAGTTAATCCTGTTTTTATACCAGTATCTAAATTTCCAGATACTAAAAATTTCCAATATATAGAATCTACAGGCTAACTGGAAAAAGCTACAGTTATAGCACTCACAACAGCATCAACAGCTGCAGCATTGAGAGTAGTTCCATCTAAATCTGTAGTGCTATTTCCATTATACAATACTCTGTTTGTAATATGTATGTATTCTAAATTTAAATTATTTTTAAATATCTAACAGTCTTTTAAAGTTATTGTAAAATCAAAATCTGTCTATTCTTCTTCAATAGCATCACCTGCATCTACAGTTATTGTAAATCGTATGTTAGCAGGACCCAATGTATCCTATGGTGTTATATCTTCTCCTTCTGCTGATTCAGTATACCATTTCAAACCACTATAATCTGGTATATCTGAAGTTTTCATTCCTGCTTGTAATTCTGGCTAATAATGATTACTGTCTGGTTCCCCATAAGGAATAAGCTAATTATGATTGTGTGCAATATTGCTGTTAAAAGGTCTAAGAAACCAAGAGCTATAACTGAATGGTACATTAAATGTTCTATCAGATACTTCATATATAGTAGGTATTACTATACCCTAACTAACAACAGACCTATCATTAGCTGTAGGATTAACCATTAAAAATCTATACTTTTTATATTTAGACATAACACTAATATCTGAATCTGGTGTATATTTTAACTGTATTGTATAGACATCATCTCCATCCTATAATTGTGAACAATCTACTGTATAATCGTCTATATATATTGGCTAACTCCAACATCCATATTTATTCTAAAGTTGTACAGCTATTCTATAAGTTTCCCCTGCCTTAAAAGTTCTTATAATATCAGCATCTGCATTATGTTTATATGGTGTTAAAGTGTTTAAATTATATCCTATATGTTCATTTGTAAATACTAACTTATCTTTAAAATAATTCTATATCTCCTCTATATTATCAGGTAATGCTAATATTTCTTCATTAATATCACCTAAAAACAAAGTATTAGCTTTCTAATCAAGAGTGCTAGGTTTAATAGGATACTTCTAAAACAACAAAGCGGTAGCATCATAAGTGCTACCTACATTAGTATCTATAATAGTTACTGTATCATTTGTAGGTACTTCGTTAAGTATTAAACAAGTAGGCTATGCGTCTAATGATGTTCTAATAAGTTGATAACATCTAATGTAGTCAAAACTATCATCAACATTACTAATTGTTATTTTAAATGCACAATTAACATATTCTTGTGGGCCAGCAGCTCTGTCTTTATACTATATACTTTTTAATTTAGTTACATAGAATATATTACTTTCTGCACCTAATTTGTTTACATAAGTAAAAGCATATTGTACTACACCTGCAGGAAACTAACCATTACCATCTATCTGTTCAACAGTAACATTTTCTTCTAACTTTAATTC
>DJYF01000037.1:0-17099 GCA_002450035.1 Caryophanales bacterium UBA6985
CATGGGTCCGAATCCCATACAGATCACCATTAGAATATAAAAGAAACTTTTAGAGTTTCTTTTTTTATTTATAATTAGATTTAAATAGTTTATAATTATTCTAAGAGGTGAAATATATGAATCCTTTAAATATTTTTATTAATGGTCATAATGTAATATTTATAGTACTTATATCATTTATATTAAGTGCATGTTTTACACCATTTGCTATTAGAGTAGCTAAACATGTTGGAGCTATGGATGTACCTGATGGTAAAAGAAAAGTTCATGATAAACCAATGCCTAGAATGGGTGGTTTAGCAATATTCTTATCATTTTTAATAGCTTATATGCTATTTGTTCCTAAGAATACTCAAATGTTATCAGTACTTATTGGTGGTTTCCTAATAATTCTTTTAGGTTTTATTGATGATGTTAAACCACTTAGTGCTAAAGCTCAATTTATTGGACAAGTGTGTGCTGCCTCAGTAGTTGTTTTTTATGGGAATATTACTTTTAGTGATATGCAAATATTTGGTCATTATTTTGAATTTGGATTATTTGCTTATCCTTTAACAATTATTTTTATTGTAGCTATTATTAATGCTATCAATTTATCTGATGGACTTGATGGACTAGCATGTGGTACTTCGTCAATATACTTCTTAACTATTGCTATAATTGGTTTTATAATGCAAAAGTTAGGAGGACTAGACGTTATTCTTTGTTTAATAATGTTTGGTGCTTGTTTAGGATTCTTAATATTTAATTTTTCACCAGCTATGGTGTTCATGGGTGATATGGGAAGTAACTTCCTAGGATACATTATTGCAGTTATTGCATTACTTGGATTTAAGACTGCTACAATTACTTCTTTAATTATTCCATTATTAGTATTATTTGTACCTATTATTGATACTCTTCTTGCTATGGGAAGAAGAACTTTAAAGGGAAAGAGTATTGGATCTGGGGATGCAGAACATTTACATCACCAATTATTAAAAACAACTCATTCAACTAAAATTACTGTTTTAGTTATGTATGCAATTAATATATTATTTGCTTTAGTTTCTATTTTCTATACATTGGGAGATAAGAAAATAAGCATGGTTATATATGGAGCATTATTACTATTCTTCTTAGTATTAATATTTAAAACTAATATATTATTTGCACATGATAAGAAGGATAAGAAATAATGATTAAGATTAATTTATATGATTTTGATAAAACTATATATGATGGAGATTCAACTGTAGATTTTATGATGTTTTTAATTAAAAGACATCCTATATGTTTAATTAAAGTATTTAGAATTGGTATCTCTGTTATATTAAAAAAATTACATATTATTAATAAAACAAAGATGAAAGAACAATTTTATTCTATGTTTAAACTAATTCCTGATATTGATAAAGATCTTAAAGATTTTTGGAACACTCATGATAGGAAAATTAAGAAGTATTATCAGGATAAAGATCACTCAAATGATATAGTAATATCTGCTTCTCCGGAGTTTTTACTTGAACCAATTTGTAAGAAACTTAAAGTAAAAGACATGATGGCTTCCATTGTTGATAAAAAAACAGGTAAGTATGATGGAATAAATTGTCATGATACTGAGAAGGTTAGAAGACTTAATGAAAAGTATAAAAATTATACTGTCATGGAAAGTTATTCAGACTCAATTAAAAGTGATTATCCAATTCTTGAACTTGCCAAGAAAGCATATCAAGTTAAAGGTGATGAACTAATCCCTTTAGATTTTAAAAAATAGAATATAACAAACATTATGAAGATAGGTTTTCCTATCTTTTTTTATTTTGTTTATTATATAATTCATTTTAAAGAGAAAGAGTAGAAAGGATGATATGTTAGAATTAATTAACATAAAAAAGAAATATGGTAATGAAACTGTACTTAATAATATTAGTCTAAAGTTTCCTGATCATGGACTTATTTCGATAGTAGGAGAGTCAGGCTCTGGTAAGAGTACACTTCTTAATATAATAGGATTGTTAGAAAAATATGATGAAGGAAAGTTATTAATAGATGGTAAAAGTACCAAAGATTTAAATTTAAAAGATATAAATAATGTTCATAAGACTTATTTTAGTTTTATATTTCAACAATATAATTTAATTGAAAATATGAGTGTAATAGATAATATTACTATTACTAATGATAATAAAGATATTTATAGCATAATAAATATGTTGAAAATAAGACACTTATTAACTAAAAAGGTAATTAAATTATCTGGTGGAGAAAAACAAAGAGTAGCTCTTGCAAGAGCACTTTCTACAAATCCAAGAGTACTTCTTGCAGATGAACCAACCGGTGCATTAGATTCTAAAAATAGAAATATAGTAATGGAGTTGTTAAAAAACATAAGTGAAGATATTTTGGTAATCTTGGTTACTCATAATTATAGAGATGCTCTTAAGTATTCAGATAGAATAATAGAAATAAAAGATGGAACTATTATAAAAGATAATAATATGAAGAATATAAAGTGTGTTAATAAGTTCAATGTTGTTAACAAAAAAATAGGAATACATAAACTTTTAAAGGTTTCTTTTAATAATATTAAAGCTAAATTAAAAAGAAATATTATTACATCTATTGCATTTAGTATTGGGTTAATTGCTTTATTATTAGTTTTAACAATTAGCAAGGGATTTAAGAATAGTTTAGATGATTTTGAAAAGAATACGATGAGCGAGTATCCTTTGATAATATCTAAAAGTTCTACTAATTTAGAAAGTGATTTAGAAAACTTATTGGAAGAAAGTGTTGATGATAAAAGAGTACATTCAAGACGTTATTCAATAGTAAATAAGATAGATGATAATTTAATTGGTAGTATTAATAAAATAGATAAATATTTAAAATATAAGATATATGATTTTGAAACAGATAATTTATATAAGAGTATAAGTGATAGTTTATATGGTGAATTTACTTTAATTGCTGGAAGTAAAATAAAAAGTAATAATGATGTACTTATTGTTATAGATGATAAAAATAGTATTGATTCATTTTATTTAGATAATATGGGTTTAACAAAAGAAGTATATGATTATAAAGATTTAGTAGGATATAAATATAATGATAAAAAAATAGTAGGTATACTTAAAGCTAATAACAATAGTGTATTCACAGGTAGTAACTTCTTATTTAAAAAGTATGATGGAATTCTTCCTAGTACAATTTATCTTTATCCTAAAGATTATAATAATAAGAATAAAATAATTGGTTTTTTAAATAAAAACAATATAACATTTATTGATTACTCAAGCTCTATAAAAGGTATAAGTGATGGTATCATTAAAGCTATAAGTGTAATTCTGATATGTTTTAGTTCTATATCCTTAATAGTATCTACTATTATGATAGGAATTATTACTTATATTAATATAGTTGAAAAGACTAAAGAAATAGGAATACTTAGAAGTTTAGGTTTTAGTAAAAGAAATATTAGATTTATATTTTTATTTGAAAGTATCTTTATTGGTTTAATAGGCTCTATAATTAGTATATTAGTAGTTTTATTACTTGGGATACCTATTAATAATTTACTATTTAGTATGACAGGAATAGATAATATATTTGTTTTAAGAATTAGTTCTTTATTATTTATTTTGCTTTTAAGTGTATTTTTATGTACAATAGGTTCTCGAATTCCACTTCGTGGTATATCAAGAATGAATATTATTGATACAATTAAATATGAATAGGTGATTTATATGTGGAAAATTGGTAATGTTGAAATTAAGAATCAAGTTGTCTTAGCTCCTATGGCAGGTATTTCTAATACTTCATATAGAAAGATTATTAAAGATATGGGTGCTGGACTTATATATGCTGAGATGGTTTCTGATAAAGCTATTATGTTTGGTAATGAAAAAACATTAGATTTACTAAAGATGGATGAAAAAGAAAGACCAATTGCTCAACAAATATTTGGAAGTGACTTAGATTCTTTTGTAGCAGCTGCTAAAAAAATTGAGGAAGTAATGCATCCTGATATTATAGACATTAATATGGGTTGTCCTGTTCCTAAGGTAGCGCTTCGTGCTCAGGCTGGTTCAGCATTACTAAAGAATCCAGATAAAATAGAAGAAATAATAAAAGCTGTAGTTGATGCAGTAAGTGTTCCTGTTACAGTTAAGATGAGACTTGGATGGGATAGTGAGCATATTAATTGTGTTGAAATTGCTAAACGTGCAGAAAAGGCTGGAGCAAGTGCAATTGCTCTTCATGCAAGAACTCGCGCTCAAGGTTACTCAGGAGTAGCTGATTGGAGTTATATAAAGAAGGTAAAAGAAGCAGTATCTATTCCTGTTATTGGAAATGGAGACGTTACTAGTTGCTATAAAGCAAAAGAAATGCTTGATCAAACTGGTTGTGATGCTGTCATGATAGGTAGAGGAGTTCTTGGAAATCCTTGGTTAATTAAAGAATGTGTTGATTATTTAGAAAAAGGAATAGAACCTGATCCAAATTATCCAAGCGAAGATGAAAGAATTGAAATGCTTAAACATCATTTTGATTTACTAGTTCAAGATAAAGATGAAAAGACTGCAATATTAGAAATTAGAACTCATGCTTTATCTTATATAAAAGGACTTCCAGGGAATGCAGCAGTTAAAAATGAAATATGCCAAACTAAAACTAAGAAAGAAATGTTTGATATATTAGAAAACTATACTAATGAACTTAAAAAGAACTCTAATTAAGAGTTCTTTTTCTTTGTATATATTTACAAGAATTGTTATTTAGAATAATGTTTTTACTTTCTAAATATGCTAAGTAGTTTTCTTCATCATTTGATTTTATTATAGTTTTTAAAAGATTAAGAGTTTTTTCTGGATCACTCTTATATTCTTCAAGTAATTCAATTGATGTAAGAAATGGAATTACATAATTAAATGTACGAAGAGCAGGACTATTTGGAATATACTCAAGTTCTTTTTTTCCATATACCCTTAAAAGATAAGCATATTTAAGAGGATAATTTAATTTTTCTTGTTTAAATCCATCATATTCCGTTATAAGAGTATTTGATGCATTAAATAGCCCCACTAGTCTTGATAGTTCTTCATCTTTTATATTTCTTTTTGCTTTAGGAAGTTTTTCTTTTAAATAATCTCCTGCTAAAGACTCAAAGAATAGAGAGGGAAGTTCTATAAATGGATAAGTACTTTCATAATCACTTGTTTTTTTTCTTATACCATAGTCGATTGCATGTCCATATTCATGAATAGATGAAATAACCTTTTTAGTGTTACTTGCATTTGCTGCAACATTTATATAAAAAGAATTTATATATGGTAATAATAAGGTATTTGTTTCATCCCCCTTAATACGATAGTTTTCTTTATTTTTAGAAAAAGCTTTATTAAATAAGTTTCTTATTTCTTTATCTGGAAGACTTTGATAAAAGTCATGAATTAATTCCATGATTTCTTTGTTTGTTAATTTTATATCTTTTGGAGTTTGAAAATTCATATATTGATCATAGAATGGTGTTTCTACAAAGTGAGTTATTCCATTTACTAAGAATTCTATAATTGGATCAATATATTCTAAACGTTTATCTATTGTATCAAAGTCACTTACAAGAGAATTATAAATACCATCTTCTCTTGGCATAAATGTTTCATCTACTTGAGGAGCATCATCCATTAACTCTCGTAGATATTCTATATAATCATTTAATTCTTGAGCCTTACTTAAATCTTTTAATATGTCATTTGAATTATCTATATGATCACATATATGATTTCTTATGTTTTCCAAAGCTCTAATATCTTCTTTTATAGATTTATTACTATAACTTTTATAATTCTTCATTTCGTTACACACCTTACACTTGACATAAATATAACATATTATAGTTAATAATTGTTAATTAATTAAATTTGATATATAATGTAAGGCGTATTTGAACCGATGGAGGTGAAATCTATGGATAAAATTATAGTAAAAGGTGCTAGAGAAAATAATTTAAAGAATGTTGATATAGAAATACCTAAGAATAAACTTGTAGTTATGACAGGTGTATCTGGATCAGGTAAATCAAGTCTTGCTTTTGATACTATATATGCTGAAGGTGAAAGAAGATATATTGAATCTTTAAGTGCTTATGCTAGACAATTCTTAGGTGGTAATGAAAAACCTATGGTTGATTCTATTGAAGGACTTTCTCCTAGTATATCTATTGATCAAAAGAGTACTAATAATAATCCTCGTTCTACAGTTGGTACAGTTACGGAAATATATGATTATTTAAGACTTTTATTTGCACGTATTGGTGTTCCTTATTGTCCTAATCACCATAAACCTATTGTTAGTCAATCAGTTGAAGAGATGACTAATAAAGTCATGGAAAGAGAAGAAGGTACTAAATTAGAAGTTTTAAGTCCTGTTGTACATGGTGAAAAAGGAACTCAAAAGGATCTTTTTGATAAATTAAGAAAAGATGGATACTCAAGAGTAAGAATTGAAGGAGATATTCATGATTTATCAGAAGACTTAAGTTTAGATAAGAATGTTAAACATAATATAGAGGTAGTAGTTGATAGAATAGTTCTTAAAAGTGATGTTAGAAGTAGATTATTTGAAGCTATAGAAACAGCTACTAAATTATCTAATGGTAAAGTTGTTATTAACTTTATTGGAGATAAAGAACTTGTTATGAGTGAATCATATGCTTGCCCTGATTGTGATTTTAGTTTACCAGAGTTAGAACCAAGAATATTTTCATTCAATGCTCCATATGGTGCATGTCCTACTTGTAAAGGACTTGGAACTACTAAGAGAATAGATTTAGATGCTTTAATACCTGATTGGAATCTTTCTATTCCTGAAGGAGCAATATTAGCATTTAAATATGGTAAGAGTAAAAACTTCTTTGGTAGAGAAAATGATAACGAAAGAATTGATACTCAAAAATTAAATACAGTATGTGCATATAATAATATTGATATAAATAAGAAAATGAAGGATTTTACTAAAAAAGAACTTGATATTATTCTATATGGTTCTGATATTATATATGAATATAATTTAAATAATAGAGTTACTTATGATATCTGGGAAGGTATAGTTACAAACTTAGAAAGAAGATATATGGAAACTCAATCTGGTTGGGTAAGAGATTGGATTGATGGTTTCATGGCAGAAGATATTTGTAATACTTGTCATGGTTCTAGATTAAAAAGTGATATTTTAAATATTTTAATTAATAAAAAGAACATATATGATCTTTGTACAATGTCTATTAAAGAATTAAGAGTATTCTTTGAAAACTTGGAACTTAATAAGACTCAAAAGGAAATAAGTGAGTTAATTGTTAAAGAGATTAGTTCTAGACTTGAATTCTTAGATAATGTTGGACTTAATTATTTAACACTATCAAGAGAAGCATCTACTTTATCAGGTGGAGAAGCTCAAAGAATTAGACTTGCTACTCAAATAGGTTCGAGATTAACTGGTGTATTATATGTTCTTGATGAACCTTCTATTGGATTACATCAAAAAGATAATGATAGATTAATAAACTCTCTTAAGAGTATGAGAGATTTAGGTAATACTCTTTTAGTAGTAGAACATGATGAAGATACTATGAGAGCAGCTGATTGGTTAATTGATATTGGTCCAGGTGCTGGTACTGAAGGTGGAAGAGTCATGGCTGAAGGTACTCCTGAAGAAGTTGAGAAAAATCCTAACTCTATAACTGGACAATACTTATCTGGTAAAAAGAAAATAGAAATACCTACTACTCGTAGAAAAGGGAATGGTAAATTTATTAAGATTAAAGGTGCTGAAGAGAATAACCTTAAGAAAATAGATGTAGATTTCCCACTTGGAACATTTACTTGTGTAACTGGTGTATCTGGTTCAGGTAAATCTACATTAGTTAATAGAATACTTTGTAGTGCACTTCAACAAAGTGTATATGGTTCTAAAGTAAAAGTAGGTAAGAATAAATCTATAAAAGGTCTTGAGAATGTTGATAAAGTAATTGAAATAACTCAAGATCCAATTGGTAGAACTCCAAGAAGTAATCCTGCTACTTATACAGGTGTGTTTGATGATATAAGAGATGTATTTGCTCAAACAAAAGAGGCTAAGATGAGAGGATATGATAAAGGTAGATTCTCATTTAATGTTAAAGGTGGTAGATGTGAAGCTTGCTGGGGAGATGGTGTTAAGAAAATAGAAATGCACTTTTTACCTGATGTATATGTTCCTTGTGATGTTTGTCATGGTACTAGATATAATTCTGAAACACTTGATATTAAATTTAAAGGTAAAAATATAAGTGAAGTACTAGATATGAGAGTAAGTGAAGCAATGGAATTCTTTGATGCTATACCTAAAGTTAAATCTAAACTTCAAGTTTTAATGGATGTAGGATTATCATATATTAAACTTGGACAAAGTGCTCCAACTTTATCAGGTGGAGAGGCATCACGTGTAAAACTTGCTAAAGAATTACAAAAGAAAGCAACTGGTAAATCTGTATTTATACTTGATGAACCTACGACAGGATTACATACTGATGATATTAAGAAGTTATTAGTTATTCTAGAAAGAATTGTTGATAATGGAGATACAGTTATTGTTATTGAACATAATTTAGATGTTATTAAAGTAGCTGATTATATAATTGATTTAGGACCTGATGGAGGAGATGGCGGAGGTACAATAGTTGCAACTGGTACTCCTGAAGAGGTAAGTAAAAATAAAGATAGTTATACAGGAATATATTTAAAACGTATACTTGAAAAAGCTTAAACGAAAGTTTAAGTTTTTTTGTACACGAATAGACAAATGGAAAGCCCTTTTATTGTAATAAAGCTTATAAAATAATATAATTATCATGGGTGATAATTATGTTATTAGAATATAGTCCTGTTATTTTTACAATTGGTAGTGTAGAAATAAGATGGTATTCTTTATTTATATTAGTAGCATTTATTTTTGCATATTATTTAGTTACAAAAGAAACAAGAAGATTTAGAGTTAATAGTGACTTTATATTCAATTTAGCATTTTGGGTATTTATATTTGGAGTAATTGGTGCAAGAATATGGTACGTACTTTTTAATTTAAAAGATTATTTATCTAATCCATTTGAAATTATTAAAATATGGGAAGGTGGACTTGCTATTCATGGTGGAATAGTTGCAGGTTTACTTGTTGTATTATATTTTAGTCGTAGATATAAATTTAGACTAATAAGATTAACTGATTTTATAGTACCAGGTTTGCTTATTGCTCAAGCAATTGGAAGATGGGGTAATTTTTTCAATGGTGAGGCTTATGGTTTAAAGACTACTGCAGAAACTTTAAGTAAATATTTTATACCTGACTTTATTGTTGAAGGTATGACTATTAATGGTGTTGTTTATACTCCAACTTTTCTTTTTGAATCAATAGCATGCTTTGTATTATTCATATTAATTATATTAGTTAGAAGAAGTAAATATTTAAAAGTTGGTTCTTTAACTGCATTTTATTTAATAGGATATGGAATTATAAGATTCTTAATTGAATTTGAAAGACTTGATGCGCTTAAAGTGGGTGGCATTAGAATAGCTCAAGTAATTTCTGCTTTATTCTTTATAATTGGCCTATCAATTTTAGTATCTAACTCTAAGAAAAGTAAACTTGATGATTTATACAATGATACTCAAAATGTACCAGATATAAAATTTTAGAATAGGTTAATTCCTATTCTTTTTGTTTAAATTGCGTATAAACATAAGTTGTGATATTATTTAAGGCGGTGAGAAAATGAACAATTTAGTGCTTGCATATTTAGGTGATGCAGTTTATGAATTATATATAAGAAATTATTTAATTAATGTTAAACAAATTAAAAAAGTTAAGGATTTACAAAACACAGCGGTTAAATATGTTTCTGCAGCATCTCAAGTTAAGTTTTTAGAATATATGATCAATCATGATGTATTAACTGAAGAAGAAATCGAGATTGTTAAACAGGGTAGAAATGCAAGTAGTCATTCAAGTAAGTCAACAGATATTGTTACTTATAAAAAGAGTACAGGTTTTGAATGTTTAATTGGATATTTATATCAAAATAATTTGGAAAGATGTAATTATTTATTAGATTACATAGTAGGTATTGAAGAATGTTAGTATGTGGAAAGAATGTATTTAATGAAACTGATCCTAAAAGTATTAGAAGAGTAAGACTTAGTTCTAATTTTAGAGATCAAGATATAATGAAAAAGATTAAAGATAATAGAATTAAATATATGGTATCTGATCAAAGAGAACTTGATAGATTAATGTTACATAATCAAGGTATTGTTATTGAAATAAATGATTATGAATATAAAGATTTATCAGTAATAGGTAAAGATGAAAATCTAGTTTTATTACTAGACCATTTAGAAGATCCTCATAATTTTGGTGCAATTATTAGAACATGTGAAGCAAGAGGAATAAAGTCAGTTATTATTCCTAAAGATAGAAGTGTAGTAGTAAATGATACGGTTATGAAAACTTCTGCTGGTGCTTTAAATAGAGTAAATATAATAATGGTACCTAATTTAGTAAATGCAATTAATAAGCTTAAAGATGATGGTTTCTTTGTTTATGCATCTGCTATGGATGGAAGAGATTATAAAAAGGTTACTTATGCTGATAGAGTAGTATTAGTAATTGGTAATGAAGGAAAAGGTATTTCTAAAATAGTTAGAGATAACTCTGATGAAATAATAAGTATTCCTATGATTGGTTCTATTAACAGTTTAAATGCTTCTGTTGCTGCTGGTATTTTAATGTATGGTATTGATATTGGATAAAAAATTAGCAGATAATGAATTACTTTATCTAATTCAAGAAAAGAATGAGGAAGCAGGAGATTTATTATTCGAAAGATATAAACATATTATAGATATTAGTATTAATAAATATTTAAGAAGTGCATATGCTTTAAATGTAGATATTGAAGAATTAAAACAAGAAGCTATGCTTGGATATGTAGATGCAATTCATTCTTATAATGATAATATGAATATGAAGTTAAGTTCTTTTATAAGCTTGTGTGTTGAAAGAAGACTTCAAAATATAATTAGAAAAAATAATACTGGTAAAATAAAAATGCTTAAAGAAGCTTATTCTTTAGATAATGAAATCGGGGAAGATTTAACACTCGCCGATGTAGTAGGAGATAATAGAAGTAATCCTGAAGTAATTAAAGAAGAAAAAGAATCTGTTAAAAAATTAAGAGAAAAAATTGATTCAGCTCTAAGTAACTCTGAAAAGGAAGTATTAGAACTTATGCTTAATGATTATTCCTCAGAAGAGATAGCTAGTATCCTTAGTGTAGATATAAAAAGAGTCTATAATGCTACTGCTAGGATAAGAATGAAGCTAAAAGAGCTTATTTAGTTAAATTTATACTTGAAAGAAACGCTTTTCGATGCTATATTATGGGTGTAAGCACGAAAGTGTTTTTTTTATACAATAAAATATAAGAGGTGTTTTGATGGCAAAGAAAAAGGAATCAACTAAAAAAGCAACTAAAAAAGTTACTGAAAAAGCAGTAAAAGTAGAAGAAGTTGTTGAAGAAAAAGTTGAAGCTGTAAAAGAGACAGCAAAAAAGAAAAAATTAACTAAAGAAGAAAAGGCTGCTTTAAAATTAGAAAGAAAAGAACAAGCTAAGAAAAAAGCAGAAAAAGCAAAAGCAAGAAAGAAAGAGATTGCTCAAGAAAAGAAAAGACTTGAAGACGAAATTGATGAAATATATGAATCAATTAAAGAAACTAAGAAAAACATTAAAAATGAAAAGAAAAATTTAAAAACTGCTAAGAAAGAATTAAGAAAAGATAAGAAAAATACTGATAAAAAAGCAGTAGTTGGAACTTATAAGAATAGCATTAGATCTTTAAAGAAAGACATTAAAGATAGTAAAAAGAATATTTCTAAGAAAGAAACAGAAAGAAGCAACGTTGGTAAAAATCCTAAGGATACATTCTTTGGTGATGTAATGCAAGAAATGCATTTAGTAAGATGGCCTTCTAAAGTAGAAGTTGCTAAATATACTATTGCAACATTAGTATTCATTATATTCTTTTCAGGTTTCTTCTTCTTAATTGATTTATTATTCTTACTTATACAAAAATTATGTGGATAGAATAGAAAGAGGTTAGATTAGATGGAAAAATTATGGTATGTAGTTAATACATATAGTGGTCATGAAGATAAGGTTAAGGAAAAACTAGAAGCAAGAGCTGCTTCAATGGGGTTCCAAGATAATATCTATAGAGTTATTATCCCAACTGAAACTTATTATGAAACTTTAAAAGATGGTACTAAAAAGGAAAAACATAGAAAGATGTTCCCTGGATATGTTTTAGTAGAAATGGTTATGTCAGATGAAGCTTGGTATATAGTTCGTAATACTCCTGGTGTTACTGGATTTATTGGATCATCTGGTAAGGGTGCTAAACCTACTGCACTTCCACCTCAAGAAATTGATAAGATCTTAATCAATATGGGGTTATCAAGAATGGATGCAGATGCTGAATTACAAATTGGTACTAAAGTTGAAATCGTTGATGGACCATTCAAAGGTATGGAAGGTACTGTTAACGCTATTGATAAAGAAAACTCTAAGTTAACTGTTCTTATTGACTTATTTGGTCAAGAAACTCCAGTTGAAGTAGAATTATTCCAAGTTTCAATTATGTAATATGAATCCAAATGTAAATAGATTAGTTCTTCATGAAATGAGAAAGATATTTTATCCTAAAGGTAAACCCTATATAGATTGGATGGGATATCAGATAACTGAGGATAATAAACCAAGTTATCATCATATAAATAAAGCAGAAGATTTAAAACATGATAATTTAGACTACAATGCTACTGTTGATAATGGTGCATATCTTGGAAAAAGAAGTCATGAAATGCTACATGCTTTAGAAGAAAGTCATTATGACTTATATAATTCATGGAATGATTTATTTAAGATCATTAATAAATCAAGAGAGTATCCAAATGATGAATTGCTTGAAATGATTTATGCATTAAAACAATTTACCGAAGATATTTTATATAAAAATACTAAAAAACTTTAAAAGATGGCATGTTTGCTGTCTTTTTTCGTGGGTATGAAAAAAAATACTTGTTTTTGACAAATGTGTGTGTTATTATCTTAAGTGCTAAATTGTTTATTTGGCAAGTGGGAGGGAATGCGGATTAGCCCTATACCACTAAGCGAAAATACGAAAGGAAGTGTTTTACGTGGCAAAAGAAATCGTAAAAAAGATTAAATTACAAATTCCTGCTGGAGCTGCAACTCCTGCACCACCTGTTGGTACTGTATTAGGACCTGCTGGTATTAATCTTGCTGAATTCTGTCAAAAGTACAACGCTGCTACTCAAGACAAAAAGGGCGACATTATTCCAGTAGAAATTTATGTATATGATGATAGATCATATTCATTTGACTTAAAGACTCCACCAGCTGCAGCATTAATTAAAAAATATGCTCATATTGCTAAGGGATCTAAGAAGGGTAGCCTTGAAACTGTTGCAACTTTAAGTGCTGCAGATTTAAGAACTATTGCTGAAATTAAGTTACCAGACTTAAATGCTTATGATGTTGAAAGCGCAATGAAAATTGTTGCTGGAACTGCTAAGAATATGGGCGTTAAAGTTGAAGGTATGGAAGACTAATTAAATTAAAAACAAAAATATAACAAATAATTTAAATTTTTTAATCCGCTAATAAAACCACGATTGGAGGAAAAATTGATGAGAAAATCAGGAAAGAAATATGTGGAAGCTTCTAAATTAGTAGACAAAAATACTAACTACTCATTAGATGAAGCAATTGAATTAGCTAAGAAAACTGCTATTACTAAATTTGATAGTTCAGTTGAAATAGCTGTAAAAATGAATCTTGATACTAAAAAAGCTGATCAACAATTAAGAGGATCTTTAGTATTACCTAACGGTAATGGTAAAACTAAAAAGATTTTAGTTTTAGCTAAAGGTGCTGCTGCAGAAGCTGCTAAAGCTGCTGGAGCTGATTATGTTGGAGAACAAGAAATGATCGATAAAATCGCTAATGAAAATTGGTTTGATTTCGATGTAATCATTGCTACTCCAGATATGATGCCTGCTTTAGGTAAAATTGGTAAAGTTTTAGGACCAAAAGGATTAATGCCTAACCCTAAGACTGGTACTGTTACACCTGCACCAGACAAAGTTGTTGCTGATGTTAAAAAAGGTATGATTGAATACAGAACTGACAAATTTGGTAATGTTCAATGTTCAATTGGTAAAGTATCATTTGATGTAAAAGCATTAAAAGAAAATATTCAATATGTATATGCTACATTAGTTAAGGCTAAACCTACTACTGTTAAAGGTAAATACATTCAAAATATTTCTATCTCAACTACTATGGGTCCTGGAATCCATGTAGATGAAAATTCTATTGACATGTAATTAATTACGTGTTAAATTATTAATCGAATAAAAAAACGAGTACCGAAGACAGCAAGGAACTTTATGTTTTAATAATCTTGCCGAGGGATAGTTTAACTTACTAAATAAGATAAACTTTCCTTTGCGGAAAGTTTTTTTATATAAAATTTAAGGAGGACATATATGGCAAGCGAAAAAATTCTTGAAGGTAAGAGCAATGTAGTTTCTGAAATATCTGAAAAAGCTAAAAATTCTGAAAGCATTATCTTATTCAGATACGCACAAAGTACAGTTGCAGATTTACAAGGACTAAGATCAGAACTTAAAAAGGTCGATAGTGAAGTAAAAATTTATAAGAATACTTTAGTTAATAAAGCGTTTGAATCAATGGGTGTTGATATGTCTAGTTACCTTGAAGGACCTAATGCTATCGTATTTGGTAAAGAATTATTAGATCCAATTAAGGTTGTTGACAAATTTGCTAAAGATCATAAGAACATCGAAATTGTTGGTGGTATGATCAATGGTGAAGTAGTTGACTTAAATACTATTAAAGAATACTCAGCAATTCCATCATACGAAGGATTACTTACTATGTTTGCTGGTGGCTTGATAGAGCACTTAAAAAATCTATCTATTGCGCTTAATTTATATGCCGACAAATTAGGTGAAAACAAATAATTTATTTAAGGAGGAATTAAAATGGCAAAATTATCTACAAAAGAAATTATTGATGCATTAAAAGAAATGACTATTCTTGAAGTTAAAGATTTAGTTGATGCAATGAAAGAAGAATTTGGTGTTGATCCAAGTGCTGTTGCTGTTGCTGCTGCACCAGTTGCTGCTGCTGAAGATGAAGGATCTTCTACTAAGACTGTTGTATTAAAAGACTGTGGAGCTTCTAAAATCCAAGTTATCAAAGTTATAAGAGAAATTACTGGATTAGGTTTAGTTGAAGCTAAAGGTTTAGCTGACAATGGTGGAAATGTTAAAGAAAACGTTCCTGCTGCTGAAGCTGAAGAAATTAAAGCTAAATTAGAAGAAGCTGGAGCTACTGTAGAATTAGCTTAATCAGTTTTTGATTAACAAGAAATTAGACTAGTTTTACTAGTCTTTTTTTTGTTATAATTATTTTGGTGATTATTATGGGTAAAAAAGTATATATTGCCTGGGGATTTTTAGTTGTATCAATTATAGGATTACTTGTTTTTATTGGTTTTGAAACAAACAAACAAATAAGTGACTATATACACCTAGAAAATGAGTTAGAAGAAGCTGCTAGTATTTATGTTCATAATGAAAATGTAGATTTAACTGGCGGTGAAGTAAAAATAAATATTAAAAAACTTAAAAACAAAGGTTATATAGATTCAATAAGTGTTGGAGATGATACATGTTCTGGTAGTGTAATTGTAACTAATAATCACATGAAAAATAGCTATAATGTTCAAATAAAATGTAAAAAATACAAATCACTAAAAAATTAAATGAAAAATTACGAAAATATAGCGTAAATACGTTAAAAATACTTGAAATAGGGTTTTCGATATGTTATATTAAGCGTGCATTTGAAATTATTAGTTCAACTTTTGTTGAGCTTAATTTTAAAGGGTATTTGGCACACCTGGATGTGTGCTCATAGAAAGGAATATTTATGACTACAGTTAATCAATTAGTTAAAAAAGGTAGAAGTAAGAAAACTAGAAAGAGTAAATCTCCAGTGCTAACATTTGGTTACAACTCAATGGAAAAAAAGACTACTAATACTAACCATCCACAAATGCGTGGTGTTTGTACTAAAGTAGGTACTAAAACTCCAAAGAAACCAAACTCAGCATTAAGAAAATTTGCTCGTGTTAAATTATCTAACGGACGTGAAGTTGATACTTACATCCCAGGAGAAGGACACAACTTACAAGAACATAGCGTTGTATTAATTAGAGGTGGACGTGTTAAAGACCTTATCGGTGTACGTTACCACATTGTCAGAGGATCATTAGATACTCAAGGTGTTGCTGATAGAAAACAAGCAAGATCTAAATACGGTGCTAAAAAACCAAAATCTAAATAAAATTATTAAACATTAAAAACTAAGGAGGAAAAAATATGCGTAAAAGACGTGCTGTAAAACGTGACGTATTACCAGATCCTATATACAATTCAAAAGTTGTTACTAGACTTATCAACGGTTTAATGATCGGTGGTAAAAAAGGTACTGCTGAAAAGATTTTATATGGTGCATTTGATATTATAAAAGAAAAAACTGGTTCTGAACCAATCGAAGTTTATGAAAAAGCTTTAGAAAATATTAGACCAGTTATCGAAGTTAAGTCTAGACGTGTAGGTGGTTCAAACTTACAAGTTCCAGTTGAAGTTAACGATGATAGAGCTCAAACTTTAGCTTTAAGATGGTTAATTAACTATTCAAGACTTAGAAATGGAAAAACAATGGCTGAGAAATTAGCTTACGAAATTATTGATGCTTCAAACGGTATCGGTGGAGCAGTTAAAAAACGTGAAGATACACATAAGATGGCAGAAGCTAATAAGGCATTTGCTCATTACAGATGGTAGGAGATTATTATGGCAAGAGATATAGCAATTGATCATTTAAGAAATATCGGTATCATGGCTCA
>DJYF01000037.1:17165-19372 GCA_002450035.1 Caryophanales bacterium UBA6985
CACATCGATGCTGGTAAAACAACTACTACTGAAAGAATTTTATTCCTAACAGGAATTACTCATAAGATTGGTGAAACTCATGATGGAGAATCACAAATGGACTGGATGGACCAAGAAAAAGAAAGAGGTATTACTATTACTTCAGCAGCAACTACTTGCTACTGGAAAGGTTATAGATATAATATCATCGATACTCCAGGACACGTAGACTTCACTATTGAAGTTGAAAGATCTTTAAGAGTATTAGACGGAGCTATTCTATTATTAGACGCTAATGCTGGTGTAGAACCTCAATCTGAAACTGTTTGGAGACAAGCAAACCAATTCTCTGTTCCAAGACTTATTTGTGCAAACAAAATGGGTAAAATTGGTGCAGATTTCTACATGTCAGTTCAATCTGTTAAAGATAGATTAGGCGCTAATGTTGCTCCTATTGAAATCCCTATCGGAGCAGAATCTGATTTCAAAGGTGTTATCAACTTAGTTGATATGAAAGCTTACATGTTTAATGGTGATGAACAAGAAACATTAACTGAAGCTGAAATCCCAGCTGACATGAAAGATAAAGCAGAAGAATACAGACAAAACTTAATTGATGCAGTTTCTCAATATGATGATGACCTAATGATGGCTTTCCTTGAAGGAGAAGAAATTGGTGTTGATCAATTAAAAGCTTCTATTAGAAAAGCTACATTATCTGCTTCATTCTTCCCAATGTTATGTTCTGATGCTTTAGCTAATAAAGGTATTAGACCTTTACTAGATGCAGTTATTGATTACTTACCAGCTCCAACTGATGTTGAAGCTATTAAGTGTACTGATAAAGATGGTAATGAAGTTTTAAGACGTCCTAGTGACTCTGAACCATTTACTGCTTTAGCATTCAAAATCATGACTGACCCATTTGTAGGTAGATTATCATTCTTCAGAGTTTACTCAGGAGTTTTAAAATCTGGTTCTTATGTATTAAATTCTACTAAGAATGAAAAAGAAAGAATTGGACGTATTCTACAAATGCATGCTAACAACAGAAAAGAAATTACTGAAGTTTATGCAGGTGAAATTGCTGCAGCAGTAGGATTAAAGAATACTACTACAGCTGATACATTATGTGATGAAAAGAAACCATGTATCATGAATGGTATGGAATTCCCAGAACCAGTTATCGACATCGCTATTGAACCAAAATCAAAAGCTGATCAAGATAAGATGGCTATTGCAATTCAAAAACTAGTTGAAGAAGATCCAACTCTAAGAGTTAAGACTGATACTGAAACTGGTCAAACTATTCTTTCTGGTATGGGTGAACTTCACTTAGATGTAATCGTTGAAAGAATGAAGAGGGAATTCAACGTTGAATGTAACAAGGGTAGACCTCAAGTTGCATACCGTGAAACTATTACTGTTCCAGCTGATTGTGAAGCTAAATATGTTAAACAATCTGGTGGTAGAGGACAATATGGACACGTTGTTGTTAAATTCGAACCAAATCCTGGTAAAGGATATGAATTCGTTGACGCAGTTGTTGGTGGTGTAGTTCCAAGAGAATACATCCCAGTTGTTGACAAAGGATTACAAGAAGCTATGGCTGGTGGTATCTTAGCTGGATATCCAGTAGTAGATGTTAAGGCTACATTACATGATGGTTCATACCATGAAGTAGACTCATCAGAAATGGCATTCAAAGTTGCTGCAAGTATGGCTTTAAAAGTTGCTAAAGAAAAATGTAAAGCTGTATTACTTGAACCAATCATGAAGGTTGTTGTTGACGTTCCAGAAGAATATGTTGGTAACGTTATGGGCGACTTAACTAGTAGAAGAGGAAGACCTCTTGGTCAAGAATCTTTAGGTGTTAATACTAGAATTACTGCATTAGTTCCACTATCTGAAATGTTCGGATACATGACTGACTTACGTAGTAATACACAAGGTAGAGGAAACTTCCAAATGTTCAAGGAATGTTATGAAGAAGTTCCTAAATCAATCGCTGAAGAAATCATTAAGAAAAACAGCGCTAACTAAGAATAATGCTTGATTTTAAATCAAGTATTAGATAAAATAATATATGTTAAAAACAAAATTGTTGAAAGAAAAGAGGAAATTATAATGGCAAGAGAAAAATTTGACCGTTCTAAACCACACGTTAACATTGGTACAATCGGACATGTTGACCATGGTAAAACTACTTTAACTGCTGCTATTTCTAA
>DJYF01000014.1 GCA_002450035.1 Caryophanales bacterium UBA6985
TGGCTCAGATGTTCCACTATATATAGATGTAGGTGTTACCCAAGCAAGTTGTCCATTTTGTATTCCTAAAATTTTACCATTATCAGCACCACTAAACGTTGGTAAAACTAATATTCTTCCATTTGCCAATAATAATTCATTTAAGTTTTGGTTGGTGTGTCCACTAACTTGGAATGCAGAACCAATAATTTTTCCGTTGGTTTCGAAACCAGTATTACCAGAATTTACCGTTGATTTGATTGCGGCACTATCAGTTGTAGTAACCTCTAACGTTCCATTTATTTGAGCGTGAGGAGTTCCATCATCAAAGACTCTAAGCATGGTTTGGTGAGTTGTTGAACCAACATTCAATGCTATTTGATTACCAGAAGAATTATCACCTCCGATAATATTAACAGTATTTGCAGCAGCTGCATTTACAGTTAATGCTCCGGTCATAGTATCACCAGCTTTAGCAACATATGTATCGTCATAACCACCACTAGCAGTCTATGCAGTACTAATCATATTACTAACATAAGTGTTTAAACCAGTAACTGAAGCAGCACTTAATCCTTGTCTATTAAGACTGATAGTACCATTACTACTATTAACAGAACCTCCTGTTACATAGTTATTTGCAGTAGCAACTGTACCTAAATCAACAACTCCAGAAGTTCCTTTAGAACTTCCATTCATTGTAATACCTGTAATAGTACCGGCGTTCTTTGTAAATCCCCAACCTGATACAGTAGATTCAGTTACAGCAGAAGGAATATCCGATGTTAAAGCAAAAGTTCCAGATTTATTTGGAAAATATAATGAGTTATTATTATAAGTAATAGCATTAGCACGATAATATGCAATATTACCACTAGCTGATACCTTAACGGAGGGATCAGAACTGTCTATGATAATACTAAAACCATCATCATAATCAAATGTATCTAATCCATTTTCTCGTATAAATGTTTTATATCCCTCCGTTGTATTATTAGAGCCTACAGACATTACATTATTGTTATCTATAGAAAATCCTGTAGCAGTAACACGTCTATCTTGATCACTAACAAGTTTCACTAGTTGATTAGCATTTCCTGTATCTTCGTCGAGCATACGTACTACACCTTGCTATAAATCTTCTATAACTTTTTCTAAATTATCTCCATTACTTACAATAGTTTCAATACCTCCATTATATATTATTTTAGTTGAGTCTATTCCATTATTAATACGATTTTGAACAAAAGCTGTAGTAGCTACAGATGTATCATTATCTGTTACTGTTGGTGTTGTAGCAACCGCATTAGAGCCTAATGTTACTGTACCAGTAAATGTTTTATTACCTGTAATAGTTTCTGTTCCAGATTTATGAACTACAGAAGAGTTTAAAGAAATAATTTCTGAATAATCAAAAAAAGTATTAGATGAATCAATAGCATATGATTTTGAAACATTCCCACTAATTGCTCCAAAATAATATTCTGAATCTGAACTATCTAAATCATATACTAAAGGAACATAAACATAAGTATCAGAACTATTTACTTTTAGTAATACTTGTCTACTTTGACTTAATGCTTGTGTAATATTTGCATAAGTACCATTAGGAACTGACTAATCTCTGTCATCAACTTCAATAACTAAAGGTGCTTTATCATAGCTTGATAGATCGATATTTACAGCTTTGTTAGCATCAGGTGTAAGCGCAGTACCGTTTACTTTTACAGTTTCAATGACATTAGTATCTCCACCACCAGAACCACCTTGAATAGTAATATTACCACTACCTAAAAGTGATTGATTGTTGATAGTTTTAATATTAGTACCACTTACAAGAGCATCTTGTTTAGTTGCTAACTATGTTGTTGTAGCATAATCAGATAATTTTCTTGTACTTCCGTCTGGAATATCATCAAGAGATTGTGGTAAATGCAGAGTATTTATTCTTGAATCAAGGTCAGTTAGGGCAGCAGCAGTAATTTGTTCGTTGTCATTTATTGATTTTTCAAGTTTACCAAAAGCTTCTTCATATGTATCACCAGCAGCTAATTCTAAATCTTCGTTGTCTAAGGAAGAAGGTTCATAATCAGTACTTAATTCTCCTTCTGGAATAGTAATATTAACCGCTTTATTAGCATCTGGAGTTAGTGTAGTATTATTTACTTTTATAGTTTCAATTGTATTAACCTCACCTAAATCAGAAATAGTTAAAACAAAAGGATTAGTTGAACGTAATCTTTGTAATTCTAAATCATAGAAAATTAGTAATTCAAAATTATAATTTCTATAAATACTATTATAACAAATTGCAATATAATGAGTACCCTGTCCTATAGCTCCTCTATCCTATACACCCACAAAGGTCATATTTATTCCAGGAACAGTATTTATACTTCCACTTCCATTATCAAAAGCTAAACTAACTGTTGGAACAACATCCCATCCAGTACGCCAGTATGGTTTTGCATTACTACTATTGTAATATCCAAGAAGTTCTCCTAGATTAATAGTAATATAACTAATCAATCCCTATGTTGTATTAGGATAGAAATCTGGATTTGCTGCCTTAGGTAACTTACAATACATAAAAGTAGGATAAAACTCTCCTAACTAAATATTATCTTCAGTTTGATTGAACTTAAAAACAATCGTTGGAGTATTTAATTCTGAATTTTCAGCCCATTGACCATTATCTGTTAAAAGAAGAACACTCTATCCCTCTAAATTATATCTTCTAACAAAGTTTAAATCATTTGTTAAATCACTAACATTTGTTGGAACAGTAACGTCAACAACTTTATTAGCATCTGGTGTTAATGCTGTTCCATTAACTTTTACTCCTTGGATAGCTGTATCTGCCTTACCAAGCGATGTCTAAACAGCTGATGCAAGGTCAGTCTTTGGAATACCTGTTGATGGTTTGATTAAATCACTATAAGAACCTGTCTTTGAAATTTTATGAAGATTTATAGTTCCACTTCCTGCTATTGTTTCACTTTCATTTACATGTTGTGCAGAAGTATTAGTAGTATTTAGGAATTTAATACTTTGATGACTAATTTCCTCTGGTCCTATACAATGAGCAACAATTAAATTTGCATTTGTGCTATCTGAAGGAATTCCTACTAAAAGAGATATTTTATTTACAGTGGTTCCAAAATTAACTATACCATTTAGTCCAATGATTGGAAGAGTAGCGGCTTTATCTTGAAATTCTAAAATAGGATATTCTCCTCTATTATAAGCTGCAGTAATTTCATTTCCAGTATAGTCTACTGTTATATTATATGTTCCATCTGTAGTAGGGAATTCAGAATCAGTATGAACTATAAAAAGTTTAGTAAATCCCCAACCTGTTATAGTAGATTCTGTAGGAACAGTTATATCAACTGTTTTATTCGCATCTGGCGTTAAGGCGGTACCATTTACTTTAACAGTTTCTATAACATTTTCTTCTCCGCCATTTGCCTACAACTCTTGTTGTACAAATGCTGTAGTAGCAATCTATGTAGTATTAGTTCCAGTTGCAGCAGTGGGAGCTTTAGGAGTTCCTGTGAATGTTGGTGATTGACTTGGTGCTTTTGCGTCAATTATAGGTTGTAAGAATCTATTTGTTGCTAATACATGAAGACTAGAATTATTCCAAGGATACGTATCACTAGTTTCATCTAACACTCCGTTAATTATACTATTTCCATCTGTTTTTAAACTTACAAAAATATTCGTTCCTGCAGTAGAGTTCTTAAAATTATTACTATCAAATATAAGTTTAGTTCCACTAGATGGTTCATCCACAGAATTTAAGAAATCTATCGTATTTTTTGCCCAACCTTGAACAGTAGGGTCAGTTTCAGTATAGCTTTGCAAGAATGTTTCCCACGTACCTTTAGGAGTTAATGCTTTTGTTGTAGTAGAACCATCAAATGTAATAGTAGAACGCATAATTGCTCCGTCATTACTTGCATCATAAATTACAATTTTATCATTATTAGCTATTGCTGTATCAGAAGTCTGTAGGGAAAGCGTACCATTGTGATCAATATATCCATGATCATGTTGCTCTTGTGCAAAATATACAGATTCTTGTGAAATAGAGTTATCTGAATTTATAATAACCATATATTTTTGCGTACTTGTATCAGTAAGTTCTGCAAAGATATAAGAATCATCTACACTCGTATAATTAGTAGTTAATCTACAATAAGTTGTAGCTCCAATCTCTGGTATACCCGATACTTTTATTATAACATCTCTTCCAGCAGCTATAGCTGTTCCTATTGAAGTATAAGTACCACTTGGAACTGTGGTATCAGTGTCATTTACTTCAATTACTAATGGAACCTTAGCAAAATTAGTATCACACTCTGTTTCTGTATAGAAATTGTCTCTAAGTAATTTTGGACTTATTAATCTACCTGTAGTTGATGTTCCCGCATCAATTTCTGCTTGAGTCATTGCAGAATATGTAGTATTACTATCGAGTCCATGTCCTAAAAATACCCAATAAGTTCCATCAAATACCCAAATTGAAGGTATGTTTGCTGCCCATACTATACTATTAGTAGATGTTGTAATAGCATCATTATTATATCTCATTGGATATGCTGTGAAATTATTAAGTTTAATTGTGCTATTTGCAACAGTTGATGTAATAGTAGGTTTAACTACAATAATCTGCCCAGTTTTTAAAGAAGTTATACTTGGAATAGATACTTCTTTCTATGCTGTAGCTGCAGCTGTTGTAGATGTTCCATAAAAATACGACTCTGCATTTGATAATGGAGCACCATTAACTGCATTTGTTTTAGGGGCTTTATTAACTATCTCTGTTAAAATACCAGTGGCAATATCCTCGTCTCTTGTCATGTTCACAAAAGCTTCTACCCCTGCTGCAGAAATTCCTAATACATCATCTAATTTATCATCTACATAATCCTATGTTGCTAATGATAAATCATCCGTTAAATCTGAGACTTTTGATGGAATAGTTATATTAACCATACCAGTTTGTCCATTAACAGAAATAACTGACGGTGATAATAATTTCCAATCAGTAGAAGTAAAATCTGTTCCAGATCCATCAACTTTCTTGAAACAAGTTCTCATATATTGATTACCACTGTTTCTGTTGATTGCTATCTGAAGAATACTTCTAAATCCGTTACCATCATAGTCAGAACTCGTAAGAGTATATACTGTATAATTACCTGTTTCACTTGGTCCATTAGTAACTGTTGCATATCCAATAACTGATGGTTCAAATACATTATTCAGGTCTGTTTCAGTAATAGTCTTAAGTTGATTAGTAACATTCCATATATTGTTTGTTTGATTTCTACTATATAATCTTCCGGAATTATCAATAGCTATTTGTAAATTACCTAATTTAATAGCCGCACCAGCTGTACTTGTATCTAACCAGTTTGTACGACCAGCTGTTACATTGGTATATGCTCCATTTCCAGCATTACCAATATTTGTAGAATCAGTTGAATAAGGTAATCTTTTATCTATTTTTCCTAAAAGATTGTTTACATTACCCTCAATGTTAGATATTTTATTAACTTGAATTTTATCATTAGGAGACATTAAACCAATTCGGGTTTCACCTGCCTCATTAATTGACATTACCTTGTAAACAACAATTAATGATGATTGCTTATAAACAAGTAATATATCTCCAACGTTAGCCCATGTCATTCCGCCATAATTTAAACGAGATTTCCAAGATGATGATAAGCAAACTCTACCATCTTGGTCTTTAGAAGTATTACTTGATTTGACTAAAATATCACCATTAGAATACGAAATAAACCAAGCACCTGCTTCCCCATTATTAAGCTCGTTTGCATAATATGAATCTGCAGCATCTGCTAATGTATGTCCTTGAGGAGTAATTCCTTTAAGTAATAAAGATTGAGGAACAACAACTTCTACATCACCAGTTTGTCCATTTACACTTGTTACTTTATTTTCATATACAGATAAGTCTGGTTTATGTAGTATTTGCGCTAGACCACTTGTTGCGTTCCAATCTGCTTGCACATTACTTACTTTAGAGGCACCCGATTGTGCATTTTCTCTAATTGTATCTAAATCTGATATTACATCTTGTTTAGAAGAATCTAAATTAGTGTATTTATCATTTAAATCATTAAGTGCAGCAGCAATTACTTTTTCATCATCGGCTAATGCTTTATAAACAGCCGCTGCCGATATCGCGTTTGTTGAATCTTTATTTGTTTCGTCTAAAAATTGTTCCACAGAACCATAATATGTTCCATGAGTCCAGATTTCTGGGGCTTCTTCCCCACTATTGCCATTTCCTATGAATACAATCTGCCAATCTGCAATCGCATTTGCATTTAACTAAACAAGGAAATCTTCTTTTCTATTAAAATGAATAAATTTTCTATCAGTTAGAAGTGCCATAATTTATCATTTATTAAATAAATTTATTAGAAGAGGAAATTAATCCTCTCCTAATAAATTAAAGTTTATAATTAAACATCGTATTCGTACCAAAGAAGTTGTGCTTCTAATTTTTGAATAGATGCTGTTACATTATCTCCATATTTAATTTCTCCTGCGGTTTTACTTCCAGAAGCTGGATTTAATAAAGTATTAGCTTGTGCTGTTGCTTTATTTAATTTAACTTTTGTACCATCTACTTCTACAGTAGCTGTTAATGGATCACCTGTAAATGTAGAAGTTTCATCATTTACCTTGATAGTTAAACCTCCTAAATCCGAGTTAACATCTTCTGCTAAAGTTTCTATTGCTTCATCCACATAAGATTTAACATCACTAGCTTCAGCAAGTCCTTGTGCAGAAGCACCAGCACCTTCTACTGATTGTACTTTAACAGCAGAAGCAAGAGTTACATTAGTACCCGATTTTGTTGATGTAACAGATACGAATTGAGAATTACCTCCAGAAACAGCTGTTTCTCCAGTTACATTCTGAATTGCTGTATCTGCTTTAGTTCCTTGAGCAGCTGTAGCAAAATCAGATGCTTTTTTACCAGAATCAGTTAGATTTCCATTAGCATCTAATCCCGCAAAGTTTCCTGCTGTAGCATTGCTAACTTTATCGGTTTTATCATCTCCTAAACCAGTTAATGCCTAATTAAGAGCTGTTTCATCAACACTTACTGTAACATTTTTACCACTTTTACCTAAAGTTACTTTAACTTTTTCTCCAGAAGCTGTGGTATCTACTCCTTGTAAAGCTGTGTCAGCTAATCCTAATGAAGTAATTGTTTTTTGGGTTGCAGAAACATTAATCTTTTTATTATTAGAAGCATCAACTGCAGCATTTACATAAGTATCTCCGGCTGCAGAAATAGCTAAATTCTATGTAGCAGTAGCAATAGCAGCATCAATTCCAGTTACTTTAATAGCTGCATTTGAACCAGAAATAGTCTCTAAAGTTAAATATTTTTGAGATTCAGTATTTGTAGATAATTTAACTGATACTTCTCCATTATTATTTACATTAAGACCATCTTTAAATTCATTTTCTCTTAAAAAGTCTCCTACAGGAATAGCTACAACTTGAGCTTGTCCATTTGCATCTTGATAAACTAATACTAATGCATCAGCACCAGTTCCATCAACAATAGCTGTTCCATTCCAAGTAGCATCTGCTGTTGATAATTTTGCAGCTAATAAAGAATTATCTTTTAAAATATCTACTGGATCTCCTACAGTAGTAGTAACTTCATTTACTGTCTATTCTAAACGATAACGTTTAAATACATTATTAGGAAGATTGCTTTCTGTTTCTGTTACATCTCTTAAAGTATAACTTTTAGCTTCTCCTCCAACAGCATCAATATTATCTTTTAATTCATCTAATGCTTCTGCTACATTATCAACACTTCCACTAAATTTATTACTAGAAAATGCTACTTTTTCAGCAACTATCTTAGGATTTGCTAACCATTGTTCCCAGGCAGTATCTCCTCCTGAAATATCAGCATATCCTCCTAATGTTTCAGAAAGTATTTCTCTAACTTCCTCTCCTAATCCATACTCTACTCCTCCTGTATAGATAACTCCCTTATCTTTGGCGAAGAATATAGAACCATCTGCATCATAAGTAGCCTTTCCTTCTACATATGTGGCATAATTGCCTTTTATAAATTTTACGTACATAAATTAATGATTTTTTAAATTATTCGTCTTTCCATTCTAACATGGTTTTATCTGCTTTTATTTCTCTTAATTCATCTATTGCATTCCAAATAAGTTGATGTTGTCCTTCTATTACTGCTATTTCGGAATCGATTTTATCCTAGATTCGTTGGTCTACTTCCCTTTTGGTATAATAATCATCAGGGTTTAGCAACTAATCTAATGGCAAAGTAATTACCCTGTTTCCAGCATCGGTGTTGAAAGTTACTACTAAACAATTAACGGTAGTCCCATCTTCTTGTCCAATACTCTTTATTTCAACATCTTGTACCATACCATCTTTTAGAAAATCAGAACCGTCTATTCTGAACACTTCTTGTCCAGCAGCATTAGTAAAAACAATATCTTCTCTTATAATGACTCCTGATTCGGTTACCTCTTTATCAATAGTGGCATTGGAAATAAGTCCTCCTTCAATATCTACAACAGTACCATCTGACTTAAAGAATCCCTCTTTACCAGGAGCAATTATACCCGTAGTTGTAATATTACCATTAACAACTAAGTCACATGCTATTTTCTTTATTGCCATTATTTAATGATTCCTGTTTGGTCTGAAATTATTTGTCCTATTGCATTCTGTAATTCCTAATCAGAATCTACTGAAATAGTTAAAGTCGCACCAAGAATATTTCCACAATGTTCTTCTAAAATATGTCTTTCAACATTTATAACATTTTGTACAAAATACTCTTTTTTTGCTTTTCTTTCCTACTATTTCTTAAGACGTCTCTCTAATGCTGTCATATTATTTAGTAGGTTTTAATGATTTATTAAATATCTTTCTATTCCAAGAAGTCTTAGCATCTAATATTTCATTCATTTCATTTTGTGAAATGTAATCTGGGACTCTTGCCTCATCACACTAGGTATACCATTTTCTCTCTAATTCTTGAGAAAATTTAATTGTATTAGGATTGTTTGTTCTCAATCCTTCTTTAAATTTAGTTAAATAAGCACAAAAAGTTGCTATAGCTAACGCTTCCTTATCTGTAATTTGAGGAAGTCCTTCTTCATCTAATATTTCTCCTTTATATAATATATTAACTTTTCCTCCGTAACTTTGATCTAAATAAAGGGTATCACCTACTCTTGTGTATTTAACATAACGACCAGAGACATATAAAGGATCTTTAAAAGCCTTTTTACTTTCTATATATGATTCTACAAATTGAGAATTATAATCACCATTTGGTAATGTGCTTGATGTATAATTCCAATCTTCGAACCCGTAAGTTACTGCCTCTATTTCATCACAATTAGAAGGGAGTTCAACTGAATTATTTTGAGGAGAGACCTCAAGACAAATTCTATATAATCTATTTCTTTTATTGCCAATTTGATTCCATGCTACTAAACCAATTTCTTCGAAATTGTCAGGTAAGATATTTAAGTCATAGAGCTAATTGGCTAAATACATCGCATAGTGAAAATTATTAAACTTATCCATTTGAGTAAGCCTAATCATTAGGCAGATTAGGTGGTGCCAATTGTCTATAATATCTTATCTTCTGTTCAGTCAATCTTTTCTAGGTTTCATTATCAATAGAGGAAATATTTTCATCATTTATAGTATCACAACAACCATATTGTTCTAATTGTCTTGGATCTTTAAATATGGCAACAATTGAAATCTACTCAATCATAGGCGCATTAAAAATAAATCCGTCTAACATTCCGTCCTCGTTAGGAGTTAAGTCAATATAAACAAATGGTTTCTATTTTCCTCTTTTTCTGTATTTATGATAGTAATTCCACACATAAGAAGAAGTATACCATACAAATGGTTGCTATCTATCAGTAGAACCTATATATTCTATGGCAGCATCTCCTAAATCTATTAGTTGTGGAATCTAAAAATGAGCTACTGGTTTTCCTGTATAGTTAGTATCACATTTACATCTATCTAAATCTTTACAATCGACTTCAATACAATTTATAGCTATTAGTAAATCTTTAGTTGACAATATTCCTTTTAAGGAATACTCTTTAATTAACTGTAATCGAGTAGTAACTACTTCGTCTTCAAGCTGTTCTAAAGACATTGAAAAACTTGTATGATACCCTCTTAATCCGCCAACTACATCATTGTAGACAGCAGATGCTATTTTACTAACTATCGCCATATTCAATAAAAAAGAGGCGGAGACTGTTTAGTCCTCGCCTCCCTATAATAGATTAAAAATTAGTTTCCACCTTCACCAGTGTCGTCTCCACCTTCGTTGTCACCGCCTTCTTCAGAACCTGTGACTTCAGTTTCTACTCCAGTAGGTTGTCTCTTACCTTCTTCTAAAGCATTAGGAGCAGCTGTAATATCAGTATTATTTTCATTTGCTGAACCATGAGCTTCTTCTTGTACGTCTCTTGTTACTTTAGCATCGTCGAAAGCAGCTTCAACGTCTTTTTCAGACATCTTCACATAGTCGTCATAGTCTTTATCTACAACTTCTTGGATAGCATCTTCTCCGATAACTTCTTTAAGAGCAGCTTCGAAAGCTTGTGAAACTTCACCATCTAATACATAGAATACATGAGTTGTTAAAGATTTGGTTACTTCACCAACGGCATCAGAACCCATAATACCTCTGTTAACACACATCTTAATGGTGTACTGATTATAGTGTCCACCAAAGATAGGAGCTTCATCGATAACGATTCTGTTCCAACGTGTATTAGCAGCTGTAGGAAGTCTAAGGTCTTTAATGATTTGACGATATGTTCCAAATCCTTCGTGTCCTTGTAATACTAAAGCACCTTTGTTTTCTTCTTCAAAAGCACCAAAAGATGCGCAGCAGTCGTAAGACATAGCTGTTTCATTATACCATTGTAATTCAGCTTTATGGATTACTTGGTATTCGTCTGTTCCAGCTACAGTTACAAACTTACCACTTTCAGATGGTTCTCCCTTATCATCAGAAGCATAAACTCTGATTTGTGGGAATTCATATACCATGTTTTGGTATTTTTTAGCGATTCTAGCAATTCTCTTAGCAAGAACTTCTTCAGTATCACCTTTCTTAATAGGGAATTCTACAAAGAATGGTTTTCCTTTAAATACGAAGTCATTTGCGTAGTAAGAATTCTGTGAACCAGATAATCTAACATATAACTCAATACGACCTGTTCCTTCAGTTTCTGCTACAGAAATTGTGTTAGGATTATCATATTTAGAAATAATAGTAGAAAGGTCGAAAGTTACTTTGAAAAGTTGAGGTGCTTCCCAAGCTCTCTTATAAGCAGCTACAACATTTTTCTTGTTAAATTTAAAATGTTTAGCAATTCTTAAAATCTTTTCTTCACCTTTAGTTTCTACCCAAAATCTTCTATGATCTTTAATTGCATCAGCACCTTCAGCTGCGCTAACTCCAGCAAATCCAGGAACGAACAGGGAGTTAATTAAAGTGTTTGTACTAAATTTAAACATAAGTTAATTATTTTTTACTAGGTTGTGCCTATGCCTGAGCTGGGTTGGCGATAGACGTACTAACTGCTTGATGGTTTGGCATACGAGAAGTTAGGATTTGATCTCCTGAGTTCTCCATGACAATAGTTACCAGCTCATTAATAATCTCTTGACATATATAATCTGGGAATTCCATAATCTGTGATGTATCTTCGGTTAAGTCTAATTGTTCTTGAGTTAAACGAATATGTTGTGGTGCTTTAATATAGTCTACCATAATATCGGTTAATTCAAAAAGAGAATTATCTTTACCATAACGTATTTCAAGTCTTACTGTAGTAGGATTTGCAATTCTATGTGCAGCAGGTTTTTCAACTAAACTGACATCTCCTTCTATACCTTCGATAGATATATTTCTTGGGAAATTAGTTTTAATATCAATTGTACCAGTTCCTTCTGGTGCAGTTACTTCATATTCCCCATTCATATCTCTTCCAAATGTTTTATTTTGATTTGGATTTTCGTTTTCAATTGGGTCAGTAGGAATAACACTGTTGGTATTTATATTATGTATGTAGTAATAAGGTCTTTTATACATTGGTCTCATATAGAAATTATTAATAATTTGAGACCAAGCATCCGCAGTCAATCTCTTAGCTGCAAATTGTACATAATCACCTTTATTATAACATTTAAAAGTTTTATTAACTTTAAAATTACATACACAATTTAATAAATGTAAATAATCCATAGGTAATGCAAATTCATAAACAGCTCCTAATAAAGCGTTTCTTCTAACTACTTTATCTGTTCCATCTTTTTTATTCCACATTCCACCTTCTTTGTTATATTTGGAAGGTTTAATAGGTTCAAGAATAACAGAACTTTTTAATACGCTTACATCATCAGTTGTTTGCTGATTTACATCATATACATTATATTTTTTATTAACGTATTGGTAAATAGCTTTATTAAATAGGTAATTAAAATCTTCCAGTAACAAGCTTGGTGCTTGTACTTTATTTAATTCGATTAAAACACCTTCATAAACTTGTCTGGCTGTCATTGTTTATTACTTTTTATTTGTTCTTGCCTGTTTAATGGCATTTTCAATAGTTGGGTCGACTTCTTTTTCCTGACTTAAAGGAATAACTTCGTCGACTATATCGGAATTAATTCTTTCCGTTTCATACATATCTGGGTATGTATCTCTTTGAATTAAGTCTAGTACATTTTTATTCTTAGGATTCTTCATCCAAGAAATAACGGCTTCATCCGTTGCTCCTAAAACATATTGATCTCCATAAACATATAATTTGTTCTTAATAAGAATAACTTTCTTATCACGAGCATCTGCAAATAATATTCTAAGGTTAGTGTCACCACCTGTATATAGTCCTATAATTTTATCAGGATTCTTTTCAGCAACATCTAAAAGGAAGTTTTCTACATCAGCTTCTGGCATATTTTTCATAGCCTTTCCTAATAAACGTGCCATTATTAAGTGTCCTTCTGCTCCTCTTGGGTCAGTAAATATAAATTCACATGCCTGGTGAATTTTCTTCTTTCTAGAATTTTTATTAGCGGATTCTACTCCTGGCATATCAACATATAATTCTGCCACTCCATAACGAGGAGATCTTGATTTAAGGTCCATTGTTCCGTCAATCAAATAATTACCGTTTTCGTCTTTAGCAAAACGACTTGGTGCAATGAAGGGACAATTTTTAATTGCTAACCACTCATTCCATTCATCTTGGTGGTCAGCATCTAAATGGAAAACTTGACCGTCTACTACTTTAAACATTTTATTCTCTGGAACAAAATACTTTCTATTTGGGTCATTTCTTTCAGCATCTGATAGAATCATGTCTCCATTAGAATCTACAGGCTTAACACAATCTGGATAGTGTCCGTATTTATCTCTTGCTGGATTTATATAATAAGTCATTCCGACTTTTCCATATACACTTCTCAAAACGAGAACATTCTAAGAATTTAGTCCTTTACTATTTTCCATATTAATTCATTAAGTTATATTAAAAATGAGTAAGGGAGAAAACTAGTCTCCCTTACCTTATCTTATTTTATAGTAAAATCTTATTTATAAATTTAATTTAATTAAAGTTCTCTTAGGATAAAGCTTCTGTAAGGATTGAATACACCTACACCACTGTAACCCCAGTTGATTAACTTAGAACCTGCAACAGGGCTAGAAACAACACCTGAGCTAAGTCCATCAAGACCACCAACACCTGGGAATTTGTTAGTAATGAAGTCACCACCCTTAAGTGTGAACATTTGGATAGGAGGTTCAGCACTTGTAGCATCAGCTGTTAAGTCAAGACATAAGCAATAAGCCTTGTCAAATCCATATTCTCTTGAGAATGTTCTATCAACTTTGAAGCTGATTTGGTTTCCACCATATTCATATGTTTGGAAAGTAGCTCCAACTTTAATATAACCATTAGCTTGTTTAGAATATAGATAAGTTCCATCAGTCTTGAACTTAGCTAAGAAGTCACCAAGAACTTGTTGAATTAAATCCCACATTCTTTCGTTACAGATAAATACGTACTTGTTACCAGTAGCATTAGTTGCTTTTTGGTTCATAGTAGCAATTACAGTATTGAATACCTGAATTGTTAACTTATTAAATGCATATTTACTTGCAAATCTTTCTACTTGAGGAATGATACCATCACCAATGTAGATAGGTCTGTTAGTATCTGGGTCAACAATAGTTGGCTTACCATTCTTATCAACATTACACTTGTTGAAGAGTAATCCGTTATTTCTTACATATAAGAAGTTATCAAGCAGAACTTTTTCTTTCTTATCCATCTTATAGATAGTTTCAGTTAATTCTCCTTGGTTCTTACCTTCAGCAATGCTGATGAATGTGTTTTCGTGAGCTGCATATAATGCAGAGTAGCTATCATCAACACGGTGTGTTGTAATATAGTTACGATGTCTTTCGATATTAGATTGATACTTAACATATCCTTCTTCGTGTAACTCAGGCATAGCATTAGACTGGAATCTAGTAGTCATACCAGGTTGACATCCAGAAAGGTCAAGTACAGAACTATAATCGTTGTCAATTAAACGACCTTGTACTTCCCAGTAGTTGTCAGCTTTTCTAATAGGACGGCTAACAACAATAACTTGCTGCATTGTTTCATCAATCTTGAAAATATCGTATTTTTCATAATATCTTTCTTTGAAAGCGAAAGTAATTTCAGTACCATCGGCTCCATCTCCTTCTGGAACAGCTGCAAATTCAACTCTCTTAATGTAGTTAGTTTCAACTTCCCACTCAAAGTACATTGAGTCGATAGATTGATATCTGTTACCACTCTTTCTATCTTGATAGAAAATGTTTCTAAGAGATTCAGTTAAATAAGAAGCAGTTAATTCAGGGTATAATCTACTTACAACTCCAAGTTTGTAAGGTCTTGTTCCTAAGAACTTATAGAAATCTTCATAAGTTCTGGTGTCCGACATTGTCGGTCTTTTTGTTATAAAATTAGCTACAATCATAATTTTTTATTAATCTAGTTGTGTTATATCATTAATTTCCTGCGTATTATTAAAGTACGCCGGTTGTTTTGCTGGTTTTCTGACTACAACATCAGGAGTCTTTTTTCCTGATTTAGCAGCAGCCAAACCTTCTTTATAACCAGATTCTCTGGCTTTTGTTATCTAATCTGCAAAGTAGTCTTGTATATTATCTAACATTTCTTCGCCATGTAATGCAAACCAAGCCATTTTCGTCAATGTCTCACCATCATTAAGGGCCTTACCTAAATAACTTACTCCTGCTCCATCTCTACCTAAAATAAATTCAGCGAGTTCGTTTTTATCTTCATCAGATAATTCAATATTTAAATCACCAATAGATGTTAAATTGTCAATATTTCCTAAAATGTTATCTTGGAATTGACGCATTTCTTCAGCTTTCTCAGCTTCATCTAAGGTTTGTCTCTATTGAATTTCTTCTTGTTCTAATTTTCTATATTCTTCTCTGATTCCAGAAATTTGTTTACGATATAATTCTGGATTTGCTTTAGCTTGCTCTAAAGCATTTGCTAAATCATCTTCAGTCATATCTTCAGAACGAGTTTGTAGGTCTAGAACAAATAACTCGTCATCTGGAATACTATCTATTTCGTAAACAGGTTCTTGTGATTGAGAAGCTTGTTCCATTCCCTATTGAATAAGCATATCTGCATATTCTTCTGGAGAAATGCCTCTTAAACGAAGATTGTTGATTAGTTCAATTTCGCTTTCATCCAAATCTGTCTCCGAATTAGTTTGTGGTGTACTTAGGATATTAAATTGCTCTTCTGCTGTTAAATCATCCCAACTACGTTCTTGTATGTTACCTTCATCGTCAGCAAATTTAATCTTATTTGGATCAGAAATTCCTTTTTGATTTAAAAGTGCTGTTAAAACATCTAGACCTTCTTCTTCTTGTCCTCCCTGATTATTATCAGGAGTAGGTTCCGGTGAAGGATTCATGTAACCATTATCTAACCATTCTTTTGGTTCATCTACTGTACCAAAATTTTGTTCCTCAGGAGAAAGTTCTCCATCCTCAAGCTCTGGGTCTTCTATGTCCAGATTAGCAAGAGTTAATTCGTCATTTATTTCCATTAGTTCATATTTTTATAATCAAGACAAAATTAATATAATTTAACTTAATTTCAAATAATTTATTAAAAAACATTAAAATTGAACTTGAGATAAACATAAAATTAAAATTTTTACAAAGAGTAAAAATAAGGGAGTAATTAAACTCCCTTATTTATTATTTCATTAGAGTTTTACAATTAATCCATTTATAATAGTATAATTTGTTAAAGTAGATCCTGAATCTAGAAAATTACCGATATTAGAATAATTTTTAATATTTGGATCTTCTTCGTCTCCTAGACTTATTCCTTTTCTAAATTCTTCACTTCCATTATTATCCACTATTACACCAATTTTTCCATCTGAAGTAACTGCTAATGCATTATCAATTACTAAAGTATTAATCTATTCTGAACCATTACCTGTATATAATTCTTTCTGAGTTAAAACATGGCCACCGATATTAAGTTTATTAATAATAGTACCTGCATTATAATCGAAAGATATATAATCAGCAAATCCTGGTGATTTTATTCCATCACTTCCATAAACAAGCACTGGACCACGTGAACCATTGTATACAGATTCGAATTTTAATTCAGAGGGAGTTAATGATACTATAGGAGCATCTTCACCATAATTAGCTGCAGGTCCTTCGATATTTAGTTTTGGATAATAGGTTTTAACAGATCCAGATTCTTTTACATCATCTATTTTTAATTCAATGGTACTAGTTATCCATGAACTTCCGTATAAAGTTTTACGTATATATAATCCATCAAAGTTATCTCCTAAACCATAATCTTCCCCAACATTGAAACTATTAGCTGGTTTATTAAACTAAACACCGTCTACAGAAATTCTTCCTATTTCTGCTGTTCTTGCTCCAGTTCCATTAAACTTAATACCATCGTCAGCTAAATTCATACTAACTCTGTTATAAGCATCTTCTGGATTTTGTATAGTTATTTTTCCATTTTCATCCCAATATAAATTACCTTGAGCAAAATAACCAGAACCATCTTTATTTAATTCTGCATTATCAGCACCAAATGTTACAGTACTTGTTACTTTTCCAGTTTCTGGATCTCTAGTAACAGCAGTTGCTATAGAAGCTTCTATATCGTCTATAGAAGAATTTAATTCGGTCATTGCTGAATTGTAGTCTGATTGTAACACAAGTCCTGCTCTTGATGTACTAATAGCACCATCAACTTCTCGTTTAGTATAGTATGTATTTAATTGAGCAATAGCTTGTCCTAACTCTGACTTTAACAATAGTCCAGCTTTTGCTGTATTAATAGCACCATCAACATCATCCTTTTTATAATAATTAGTTTCTAGATTAGCTATAGAACTATTTACTGTAGTTGCTAAATTTAAAAATGCTTTATTATTAGCCACACAATGGTCTACTTCAGCTTCCTCATCATCAGGATCAACTATATTACCATTAGAATCGTAACAAATTTGAGTTTCTGATTGTATTTGAGCAATAGAACCTCCCCATTTAGTTTCAAATTCTGCAAATGCTTGACTTATAGTAGTACACTTTCTACCATATTGTCCATATTCTTCTAGACAATCCTAGTCTCCTTCTTCACATAAAGTACAATCCTCAGGATTATCTTCTGCAGTACATGGAACACAATATTGGGCACCTGTTCCTATTGCAGCAATAGCCTCTTTATTATTCTTTACTTGAAGTGCTAAATTAGAAAAATACTCTAATTGACTCCAATCATCAAAATTATAAGGATCAAACTCTTCTCCTGGATCTCCTTTTTCTCCATAAGCACCTATAATAACAGGGTCAGTATAAGTAGGTTCACCAGAATCATAAATTATCTCTTCATAATTCCATAAATATTTCTTTACTGGAGTTATAGTCTAAATAGATTCTGTCCAACCTGGAGTTTCTCTAGTTACTCCATCAGCTAGAGAAGTAGCTAAATAATATTCTTTTACTTGAACTATTCCTCTACCATCATTTCCATATACTCCAATAATTGCAGGTTCTGTATAACTAGGATTTCCTGAAGAATAATTAATAACTTCATAATTCCAAAGATACTTATTAGTATTTGTTAATGTAGGAATTTGTGTAGACCAACCAGATGTTTTTCTAGTAACACCACTATCTAAAGAAGATGCTAAATAATATTCTAATACATTAGTTATTCCTCTACCAGAAGCTCCTGGCTCTCCGTCAGCACCATCTTTTCCATCAATTCCATCTTTACCAGGAGTTCCTTTTAAATCTTCTAACCATTTTGTAACAGAACCAACATATCCGTTTTTGACAGCTATTGTATAAGCATCGTCTCCATCTTGACCTCTTGCTCCCTATGCTCCATCATTACCTTTTATACCAGGGTCTCCTTTTTCTCCCTGGGGTCCAGTAGGTCCTTGTGGTCCTGGGTCACCTTTCAACTGTCTTTTTTGTTCTTCAGTTAAATCATCAAATGATACTGTTCCATCTGCTCCATGTAATGAAGCAATCCATTCAGATTCAGATAACACGGGGTCGTCTGTAGTAGTATCTAAATAAGATTGATAAGCTGATTTTCCAGAATCTCCTTTAGAACCTTTTGGTCCTGTTGCTCCATCATTTCCTTTGAAATCGTCCATGTGTTCAACAATATAAGAAACAACAGTTGGACCAACAGCTTGATTTATCATATTTCTTACTACTTCAAGATCAATATCAGGAAAATCTAAATCAGCTAAAGCATCATTAAGTTCTTTTAATGTAAGTACTTGTAGATTAACTACTCCACATTCATTAGGTGGAACAATTACATTATTTACAGCTATATTCTTGATAGGAACTAAACTTTTAATTTTATCATAATCAATATGAACTAGTTCCCAATCTTTTAAATCTTTAACACTTGTTGGAATCTCCAAAACGACGGTTTCATTTCCGTCATATATAATAGGTTGTCCATAACCTTTAATCACAAGAGCATCTGGATTAGGTAATTTACAAGGAGTATTATTTAAATCATCATAATTTCCTGTCATTGCTACTCTTGCTAATTTATTAATATCTGCTTTTCTTGTTAATGCATCATAAATCACATCATTTTCTACTGGATTTGTAGAGTAAGGATTTAAAACATCATCAACTTTAATGTTATTAGGAACTTGGAGAGCCTATCTAATTTTGGCTAACTCCAAGTCCGAATAACTGTTTAACACATCGACAAATTTATCTATTGCAATGTAATCTTCTAAGTCTTTAAAACATACATGCTTGTATTCGTCGCTTAAATTACAAGTTTTTATTGTTTGCATTATTTTATTTTTTTAGATGATTATAGAAGTTATTCCCAAGAACATAACTAGGTCCGCTTTCCCCATTAAAGGAAGCTTTATCTATATCAGTAAGTTTTATAGTATCGTAATATATTGGATCACTTTCGGAGACTTTTTTGGAATTAATAACATATAATTTTTCCATAGTATCTTCTCCAGAAGGTAAGATTATATTTGTATTAGAAGAATAAATATTTCCCCCGCTATTAGTATGTAAAGCCCCATTTCTAATATAACTACTAATATCGCTAAGTGCTTTATCTCCAGCGTTTCTACTAGATATTTGATAATAATTTAATGTTCTATCCTATATTTTTACTTCAATATTATTACTATCTGGCGGACTTAATCTAAATTGAGGTCCTCTTAAAACATATTCTTCTTTATCTTCTCTATTACCCTTATTAAAAGATACTCTCTAGAATAATTTAACATCGGACTAACCTGATAAAGCAATAGTATTAGGATAAGTATTTTCATGACCTAATACTAAAATATTTTCAGATAAAGAACCATTTGAGTTCAAACATCTATAATATTTAGTATTGCTTGTTAATAAATTATGATTCTAATCATAATATTTTGAATCTTTATCGGATGTAAATATTTTTCTGGCATCTGTTCCTTTTAATGTAGAAGTAAGTGTTAATTGATTATCTACTACACAATAAAATCCCTAAGCTTCCCTATATGTTATTGTATCTCCAGAATGTTCTCTTAACAAGAAAGGAGTTAAAAGATATATATTATTACCATATCTCATTCCTATAACTGGAGTTTGTGGATTACTATTTAAACTATTTAATGTAACAGAATCCAATCCTGAAACTTCCATATTTTCTTGTTTGAGTTCTTCCCAAGTAGTCATCCACATTTGATTATTATTATTACTATCTACAACCTTAAACTCAGTAGCTGTAACACTTCCATTAAAAGAACCACTACCTTTCATTACTAAGTCTACTGCTACCACTTTTCCATTTTCATATACTCTAAATGGTGCAGCAGCAATATTTCCAGAAGTAGTGCCTGCCCAAATACGAACAGTAGAATTATTTGCCTGTGTCACAGGTTTTCCATTTTCATCTAATTTAGTAGTACCATCCTCATTTAAAACCGGAATAGCATCTCCCGAGGTCATACCCGCAACTACTTTATTAGAATTATCTACAATAACAACTTGTTTTGAAGTAAGAGAATCAATAAAAGCTCTATCCGCAACAAGATAATTAACAAATTCTGCGAAAGTATAAGTCATTTTCGCAAAATGATTATGGTCTGTAGGAATAGACGAAGGAAGTATAGCACTATTCTTGTTAGAATCTATACAAAGATATACTCCCCAATTCTCTGGATCCGCAGGATTAGCGTATTTAACAAATTCCTATATCAAATATCCTCCAACTTCTGTTCTTCCATCTCTGAATATAGTAGGAGTATTATACTAATCATTTGGAATTACATGTTCTACTAAAATAGATTTTGGTAAATTTTGGGATTCTCCAGATTCTGCTAATTGAATAATAGGAATAATTATTGAAGCTACTCTAGAATCACCATCATAAAGTGAAACTAATGCTATATTATAATAACCTTCTTTATTAATTTCTATTTCTATAGGATAAAAATTATTTTGAGGTCTTGTAAATACAGCAGTATTATCAATTGTTCCGTCTAATTCCACTGTTATCTTGGCTCCATAATTATCCTCATCATTGTAAAATTTACCTAAAAATTCACCTGTTCCAGATGTCTCATTACTTTGGAATAACATATCATTAAGTCCTCTTACTTTAGAGGCCGTTTGTATATAAATTTTTCCAGAAGTATATCGAGTATCTTTAACCTGCCTCAAACTTGTTCCTTGAGGTAATATTTTATAATTAGTTGCAGAAATTCCATTTACTCCATCTGGTACTATAGGAATATATTGAGCATCTATTAATAAATTATCATAATATAATTCAATAGCTATTTGATTAGTAGTAACATAAGGAATTTTATAAGAACCATCTGTTTCTGGATTAATTAAGTTTCCATTATCATAGAAACATTTCATTCTAAAACCATCAGGTAATTCATTTACTAAATAAGTACTCAGTTCTGAACTTCCTATAGCTTTAACTAGTCTCGGAGTAAAACTAGAAGGAATCATTTGTCCAGCATTAAGCCCGACTCCTTTTCGGATAGCAGCGATTCCTGTAGATAAACTATAACTAACTCCATCGGTTCCTGTATTTAATCCTACTAATTGAATACATCCTTCTCTAATTCCAGTGGCTTCTCCATCTTCATAAGTGGCCCTAAAATTAACAATATATGATTTACCAATAATATCTTGTAAAGTATTTTCTGGGATATTAATAGTAACATTTTTATTATTAGTTATTTGAATCCAACTAGGTTTACCGGAAATAACAGTTTCTCCTTGTTTATATCCTAAACATTCTAATAATGTTATAGTTTTTTCTCCTGGTCCCCAATATATATGAGCAGTAGAGTATTGTAAACAAAGAGCATTATTTCTATCTGAATTTACTGGAAGTCCAATAATAGGATTATCAAAATATAATTGCCCTATAGTTACTGGTGTACTATCATCACCTTTTCCTTTTAAATCTTCTGTACCAGAACCAATCATATTTCCGTCCCAAGTAAGGTGAAGACGTTCATTAGAATCATGAGTAATATCAAGTTTACTTGTTATTTGACTTGTAATATCACCTGCTTCTCCACCTCCAGAATTATTATCAGGAACAGAACTTAAGGTTGTATTATTATATTTTAATTGTATATTATCACCTTCGTGTGTTAATCTAAGTTTATTTATTTCGGTTTCAGCAGCTGCACCAGTTTCATCTGTTCCTGGTTTCCAACCATTATTCCATTTTAATACTTGTCCATTAACACCATCAGGTAATTTATCTTGTTTATTAGACAATTCACTTTTAGTAGCAAATTCATTAAAAGTAGGTTTATTATTTAAGTCATTATAATCACCTGTTTTCGCTACAGTTGCAAGAGCATCAAGATCTGACTTTAATGCAAATTTACTAAGGTCAATATCATTTCCTAATGCCTCTACTTTAAGCCATTGTCTATTACCTAAATATTTATATGTTTCTTCGGTATCTTGTACATATACCAAAGTTCCTTCTTTTAGCCTCTCCTCTGGAATATTATTTCTATCTTTGATAGTGGCTACTTCTTTATAACCTCCTTTACCATAAGTAGAATCATGGGTAGGATAAGTATCTTCCAGAGAAGCAGGAACAATAGGTGCGGACACCTATGTTCCTAATAAATCATCGTATTTATACATTATTTAAGATAGAATTTAATTTGATAATCATGTTCCCCGTTTTGTAATTCACTTGTTCTATAAGCTGAATATACCATACCATTTACCATTACAGTAGTTTTATACATATGAATAGCAGTACTTCTTTGTCCGTCAATATAAATTGACATACTATCCGTAGTTAAACTATCTGGAATTAAAATATAATGATATTTAGGAACATTATTAGAATCAATTCTAAATATTAAAGAATCTTCTCTATTCATCTTAAATTTAGAGAATCCTTCAGTATCATTTTTATCACCCGAATCAGATGCTCCAAAATAGATAAGATATTGTCCTTCATTTTGTGGAATAACTCTTGTTTTTCCTAATTCCACCCATGTTTCTCCGTCCCAATACTTAATATAAGTTCCATCATAAACTATATTACCGGGTCTATAAGAACCTAGAATATTAACGTTTAATGCTGTTTTTGTATTAAGTCCGGTTGGAAGTAATTCAGTATTATGGAAAATAAGAGTTCCATTTGTCATGCTTCCTCCTAAGAATAATAAAGTACTATTCTCAGGAATTTCTATAAAATCTCCTCCTAAATCATAATCATATTGAACAACAAAAATTGTATTGTCCATAGGAAGTTTATTTTCATCTAAGAACATATCTTGAGTTAATCTGTTAACTAACTTTTCGCATCCACCACAAATATCTGTAATAAGATTCTTTCTTAAAAAGACTCTTCCTTTTCCACTATATTTCTTAGGTTGATATTTTTTATCTTTAAACTTTAATACAGAAATTCTGTTTTGGATTACATTTGTTAAATCTTCTTCGTCAGGATAGTTTTGTACTTCTACAATACCTGTATCAAAACCTAAATTTTTAACAACTTCTTCTTTTTCAGCTTTATTAAAATCACTGAAATATTTATGCTTTTCAACAAACTTGTCATCAAATACAGGTTTTACTGCTGGTTTGTTGCATCCGCAATTTTTTTCCATATATTATGTAATATAATTAAAAATTAAAAATTAAATCTTTTACTTACCACAACCACATCCTGAGCTATAAACTACTCCCGAACTGTTGCCATTTCTATAAGGTTGTCCTTTTGGAACTGAGCTTAAGCTATCATTAGGATTATAACAAAAACTTTTGCAGCTTTCTGCGTCCTCTAATATTTCTTCAGCTTCTTCCAATCTACAATCTTCTAATAAATAGTTTAGTACATTTATCGTAATCCAAACAAAATCTCTCTTATATATTAAATCTTTCTATTCCTCAGTGAGTTTATAATATTTTTTCAGACTACGTCCTCCAAAATAATTTTTATTTTTCTCTATGTCATTTATCAACTACTTGCACAAATTTATATAACATTTCCATAAATAGCAAGTAGAAAAAAAGTTTTCTTGTGATTTAACAAGAGTAGTCTTATGTGTGTCAATATTTACAGTTAAACTAACTGGGTCTATTTCAATAAGTTCATTATTTATATTTTTATAAACCCTTTTTCCATCAGAAACGTAAATATTTTTATATTTTTTCAAATCATTATACTATTGTTCATTTTCTTTTAAATACCAGTCTACTGTTGGTAAAATAATATGTGTAACTTTGAACAAGCCATCCTATCCAATATTTAATAAGACCTCATTAAGTTTTCCCTTATCATGAGTAGTATAAACAATAGCAACCAATCTTGGTCCGTCACTTCTTTCCCAAGTTACTATATCTAAAGTAACTGTATCTGAATAACAAAACTCAAATGGATTTTCTGGTTCTTCTTTATATAAATCATAAGATACATCTCTTATGTATAACTAACAATCACAATTCTATTTTAATTTAAATAAAGTTGGACAATCCATAGGAAGTTTCAATTAATTGATTTTCGAAAATCGGGAAATTATCTATATTATTTTCCAGATTATTTAAATATATTTTAGCAAGTATATTAGAAAGGTCTTCTTTATAACCTCTTTTTAATCTAGAAACAATTGTTTTATATTCTTCTATTATAGAATTTTGTAAATTACTCATTACATTCACACTATGTATTATCCTCTTCTGAACAGAATTGATAACAATTATTTAGTTTTTCTAATAATCTCTATGCTTCCCAATATTTTCCACAATCCGCATAATAACGAATCATATTAAGAAACATATTAATCATATCTCTACGATATTTAAGTTCTTCTTTCGGAGTATTAGAAGTATAGGAACAATTGTTTTCCATTTCTAACAATTCCTATATTTTACTCTATAGACACTATTCTATAATACACAAAGAGAAAAAATCCTTCTTTTCAATTCCAAAATTTGATTTCTCTTTACATTCTAATAACTCTTCTAAAGTTACATTTTCATAGGATTCTCCGTTATATTTTAGAATAGTCTTTCCACTTGCAACATATATTTCTTCTCCAAATTTTCTATTAAGATGATTATCATCATTATTTAAATTAAGCCATTCTACAGTTGGTATTACGAGATGATATATAGTATAATAACCATCAGAAGTTAAAGTATAAACCATATCATTATCATAAGTAAGAAAAGATTCTACTAAACTACTTCCTTTAGTCGTATTCTTCTGTAGAATGTTTAATTTAACAGTTTGACTGCAGGGAATATCCCCGCAGTCTCCTGTTATTAATATGTTGCAATCTTTTTGTTCTATATCAAATCGTGCTCTCATTTTAAGGAAGTTTTTCTTCTAATGCAGTGATTCTTGCTCTATCTAAACTAGCTTGTGCAATAACACCTGAAATAGATTCTTCTAATCCAGAAATCTTATCTACTTGTTCTTGCATTTCGGCTGCTATTCTTTTAGCTTCTAAAGCAGTAGAGTATGCTAATTCAGCTCTTGATTGAGCATATAAAGCAATTTCTTTTAGTTGTTCTACTTTTGTAAAAAGTTCAGCAACATCTGCTTTTAGAAGTTGTAATTCTCTATCTAAACATTTTGGTTTTTCTTCAGTACATTGTGGTAAACAATGTTCTTTTGGTTTCTCACAGTGTTCTTCATGTTTCCAATGTTTTTCACCATGATACCATTCGTCTTTCCAATCGTGATGCATAATTTATAATATTTAATTAAAATTCTTCATCTTCTATTGTATATCCGCAAGATTTTAAATAGGCCATTTCTTCATCTGTAACCCAAGCTCTTTCTCCCGATATTACATCAGTTTGGCTTGATGGGTCTCTTTGAAGAATTAATTTATATGTGTCAGAATTTGGTTCTGCAGAAGGTTGAATCATTCCAATAATATTGTGAATAGTTGCTTCATCCCCAAGTTTAATAGAACGATCTCCATTAGAACTAATTACTCTTACATTTGTTTTGTATATAAATCCAGCTTGAGTATCTATTTTATATCCTA
>DJYF01000041.1 GCA_002450035.1 Caryophanales bacterium UBA6985
TATTCATCAGTAAAGTATGATGATAAAGGTAATGCTTCTTATGGTTTCTATACTCACAGAACTAAAGAAGGTAATGTAGAAATTCCAGCTAAAACTCCAGCAGAGATGTTTGAGGAAGATTTTATTCCTAATGATTTAGGATTAGTAGTAAAGAAAATGGCAGAATATTATGCCTAATTATATGCTAATAAACGTTTAACTTTTAATTAATTAATTAAAAACATGGAACAAAAAGAATTTTCAAAGTTTCAAATTGCTCAGTTAAAAAGAACTGCTCAGAATGTTGAGCAAAGTGTAAAACGTAAGAACAAGCTTGAAAAGCAGATTATTGAACTTAGCCAAGAATATAAGCAGGCTAAAGAAGAAATTGATGCTTGGCAAGCACCTATTAAGGCTGTGTTTCATGGTCACACTACTGAAGAATTAGTAGAAAGTGTAACCACAGATACTGGCAAAGTTGATAAGAATGGTAAGCCTATCAAGGTAACCAAGTTTGTTCTTAAATATCCAGATACTATTATTCCTCCTGTTGTAGAGAATGAAGAAACTGACAATACAGAAGAAACTGACAATACTGTAGAAGAGAATACTAACGAAAATATTAATAACCCATTTGAAGATTAAACATTATGGCATTTGGTAAAGTAGCACAGTCCACAGAGGCTGTTGAAATTAAGAGATATGTTGGTGTAGCACCTGTTAAAGTACTTGCAGTAAATCCTGATAAGGCAACATTGGAGAAGTATTTCAATACTACTCTTGAGAATGAGCCAACATATACTGGTGACAATGATGGTATCAAGTATGCAAGAGTTGATTTTCTTGTACAAACTGATGCTGAGAAGTGTGGTGTAGATATGATTACACGCTTGTCATTCTATATTAGGGATGAGAAGCGTTATAATCGTGATAAAACTAAAATCCAAGTAATTGATGAATATGGTAGAACTGCTTGGGTAACTGCTGATGAGTTTAAGGAGAAGCGTATTCCTATTTATTCTAATGGCAGTGCTGCAAATATCAGCAATAACTATCGTGCTTGCCTTAATGGTGAGGAATATCTTACCAACTTTATAAGAACTTATCTCAATATTCCAAATGTAATGCGTTATGTAAATAACACTTGGATTATGATTGAGAACCCTTCTGATGCAGAGTGTAGGTTTGATAACATCAAAGATTGGTTTGATGGTAAGTTTACTGATATTAAAGACATCAACACTCTTATGCCAGAGAATAAAGTTAAAGTTCTCTTTGGTGTAAAGAATGCTGAGAATGGTAACCAATATCAGGATTTCTATAACAGAATGTTCCTTTCTAATGGAACTTCTCGTTATGAGAGGTTGCAGAAAGAAGTTACAACATCACTTCAAAATGGTTCATATCCCAATACTGAATTTGAAGTATGTGCTATTAAGGAATATGTTGTAAATGCTACACCTATTGCAGATAATAATAATGCAGCACCAGAAGTAGAATCGTTTTTTGATTAAGGGATTATGATAAGCAGAGGTAGAGAAACTATAACTAAAGAAGAAGTTTTAGAATGTATATCAGAGGCAGATATACTATATACCTACCTCGGCGTTAATAAAATTCCTTGCAGAATTAAGTCACCATTAAGGAGAGATAGAAAACCATCTATGGGTTTATTCTCTCCTGATGGTGTTACTATAAGATATGTTGATTTTGCTACGGGTGATAGAGGTACACTATTTGCTTTATTAAGTAAAATGTGGAATATGAGTTATATAGACACATTATATAAAATAAAGCAAGAAGTAATACAAAATGATAGAACTTTGTTAATTACTAAGCAATCTATACACAATAACTTTTGCTCTATTAATAAATTAAGTCAATCTAAACTAAGCATTCAAGTAAGGGTAAGAGAATGGAAAGACTACGATATACAATATTGGAAGTCTTATGGAGTAAATTTGAAATGGCTGAAATATGCCAATGTGTATCCTATCACCCACAAAATCATACATAAAGATGGTAAAACATATACTTTTGCAGCAAACAAATACGCATATGCTTTTGCTGAGTTCAAAGAGGGTAACAAAACTTTCAAGATATATCAACCATTCAGTAAAGATTACAAATGGATGAATAATCATGATAGTTCTGTTATCTCTCTTTGGACAAAAGTTCCTGAAAAAGGAGAAAGAATATGTATATGTTCTTCATTGAAAGATGCTCTATGCCTGTGGTCAAATACAGGTATACCTTGTATTGCTGTACAAGGTGAAGGATATATGCTTTCACAAACAGCAATAAGGGAATTGAAAAAAAGATTTAAAAACATTTACATTTTATTTGATAATGATGAACCTGGATTGAAAGATGGTAAATCATTAGCAAAAGCAACAGGATTTCAGAATATAATATTACCACAATTTGAAGGTGGTAAAGATGTATCTGATTTCTATAAATGTTGTAGTGATAAAAAACAGTTTATAAACTCAATAATAACTTTATTCAAATGAAAACGATTGCAATCTCGAACACCATCAATGGTGTAAAAACAGTTGTAGACACTGAAGCAACAACTCTTGGTGAACTTAAACAGTTCATGGTAGACCACAACATCACTTATCCAGAAGATGCTCTCTGGTATTCTGGATTAACCAAATCTCGTTTAGAGTTTGACAGCTCTGAATTTATCAGTGATAATCCAAGAACTTGTAACATCAATGGAACAGAGAAACAAGTCTATGGTGTAGTTCTTATTGTACCATCAAAGAATAAGATTGAGAGTGGTGCAATGACTAGAAGTGAACTCTATATGTATATTCATGAGAATAATCTCAAAGATGAGATTAAAGAGGCTTTTGGTAAACCATATACAAATATTCCTACTGAAGATTTGTGTGAGTTTATTAATCACTATGATGATGAACCTGCAAATGATGATTTTGAAGATGAGGACTGTGATTGTGACTCTATTGCAGAAGATGGACCTCACTTTGAAACTCCTCTTGACTTGCTTAAGTTTGCAAGCCATCTGTTAAATCGTGCAATTGAAATTGTAGAAAGTTGTGATGGCAATTGCAATGAAGAAGTTGAAGATGACCTCGATAAGATGGTTAAAGATATAATGCGGTAAGTAATAGTTTCTTCTTGATTTAACATTGGGGTAGATTGTTTGGTTCTCAAACTTTCTACCCCTTATTTTTTTATATTTTTGCTATGACAACTGAAGAACTAACAAAAGCAGTTATTGAAAATAAATATAAAACTGCTAAACAAATAGCAGAAGAAAAGTTTGGAGAAGAGAATGTTGAATTCAAAATAAGAGAAGAACTATATGTACACTCTTTATTTCAGTATTATACTGAAGTAGATCGGTCTTATAATAAAACAGTAATTTATATAATTATACATTTTCCACAAAAAACTGTAGTATCTAATGAAACTAGACAATCGCATGTTATCAAAGATGTATATTGTAAAGTATGTATGAAACGTGATAATACGTTTTGTTTAAAGACAGCAAGGTCTACATACACTATGTCAGAAATTATATCTGGTTATACACACAGTCATGTTAGTGGAATATCTATGAGTAGAGACCCATGGCGTAATACTTGTTTAGGTTCACATTCTCCACTGAAAACAATGTCTGAAAATGGTATTAATGATGATTTGGATTGGATAAATCTATTCAATGAGATAGATAGATTTTATGAAGTTGAATCAATCATTGGAGTACCATATATAAGAATAGAAAAAATATCTGAATATGTTGCTACTTCAGAGAACAGATATTCTTCTATTTCTTATTACCAAGATATAATATCTGAATTAGATTTTAGTTTTAACGATTTTGCACATTATATGGCAAAAGACATTCTTAAAACTCCAAATGCAATATCTGTATCCAATGGTGTTATAACTCTTAATGAGACTCCTTATAATTTCAAAGTAAGAGTTAACAATGCACTGGTAAAATATATAAATGCATCGGATTCACCAGAAGATAGATATAAAATCTTTGAGCCTTTTCTTGAAAAAAACATTAAAGATAGAAATGGTAGATATATATCAATTGCTAATAAATCACATATTGATATAACACCACAATGTCTATTTACATTTAAAGGCAATCTTATAAACAGAATTGTTATTCCAGATACTAGAGTGAATATGACATTAATGCCAAATCGTGAATTTGTAGTATATATTTATATGAAACTTTTAATAATGTTCAATTATGAAAGATACAGAAATCCAAATGAAACAATCAAAGTTATCCTTTAAGTTAAATGTAACAAAACCATTAGAGGATAAAATCAGAATACTCTGTAGTAATATACCTACTGTAGAATGGTCAGGTATATTGTTTTACAGACCTAAAGGTGATTTGGATGAAGGAACATTTGAAGCAGATTGCGTTGATTTATTATTAATGGACATAGGTTCATCAACATATACTGAATTTGAAACTTCTCCAGATTTAGCGGAATATGTTGCTAATAATCTTGATTTGTTTGATTGTCAGATAGGATTAATTCATTCGCATAATACAATGGCTACATTTTTTAGCGGTACTGATAATAACACCCTATTATCTCAAGGACAAGAGAATAATCACTTCTTAAGTCTTATTGTCAATAATGCTGGAGAATACACAGCAGCAATAACAAGACAAGTTTCTTCTGACTATACTATTAACGAAGTAAAGCAATATAAATCCTTTGGTGATAAAGTAATAAAGAAGAAAAGTAAGGCTAAAGGAACAAAATTGTTTATTGAGAAAATCAATGCAGAAATTACTGTTGATAGAGGTTATGACTTTACTGATAGAATTGCAGAAATCAAGAAATCTAAAGTAAAGGTTGTACCTCAACAAGGTAGTTTGTTTGATTTGAATGAAGCATTCACACAGAAACCAGCTAAACCTCAAGGTTGGGCAAATAATTACTATCAAAATTATAGTAAAAATTTGCAAAAGACTAAAGAAGCTGACCCATTAAAGAAATATGAAGACTTATTAGAATATGACGTTTTGTGCGAAATCTTCGATTTAGAAAATTTACGTGAAATGGATTCTAAATTTGAGGCAATATGGGATGAAGCTGGTATCTCTAATCAAGAATTTAAAGCAACAGCATCAGAAGTATTAAACTTCTATAGTGCTAATTATCAACTTGACTATCAGAAAATGTTAGATATGGTTGAATTACTACCCGAAAATAGAATTACATCAACACTTAAAAGTATTTTATTATTCTAATGGAACTTGATTCATTTTTAGCAGAGTTAGGTATAAATGATACAGAAATACCTAACACAATAACTGTCACTACAGAGAGTATAGATAGTTTGTTAGATGGTCTAAATGATTTACAACAAACTATAGATACAGTATCAGCAGAAATACATAATGATGTATCTGTAGATACAGTAACTGTAGACACAGAAGAAGTTGATAGGCCTATTGAGGAAACACAGGATACAACAAACAATGAACCTACGCTTAAAACCATTGATATATACAATGAAGATAGTAGTAGATTTTCTGGTGCTGAGTGGTTTAATGCAGTAGAAAATACAAACAATGCTATTATCGGTTTAGGTGGTATTGGTTCTTGGTTAGCGTTACTGTTATCTAGACTTAAAGTTAGAACGCTTTATATTAGAGATATGGATACAGTTGAAGAGGCAAATCTTGCTGGACAGCTTTATAATAATGATAGTATTGGTATGTTTAAAACAGATGCTATTAGAAATATTATCTCTAACTTCAACGCACACAGACCTTTTGTATATAGCGAAAATAGAGAATTTACAGTAAACTCAACCCTTCATTTACCTTTATTTTCTACAAATCCAACTAACATATTTCTAGCTTTAGATAGTATTACTGCAAGAAGAAATGTATATAATTGGTGGAAGAACGAACAGACAGATGTACCTACTATTCTTATTGATGGTAGACTTACTGCTGATAAATGGCAGATATTTGCTATACCTTCCAATGATACTGAAAGAATGAAAGTATATGAAGAAGAATGGCTGTTTCCTGAAAGTGAAGCACAACATCTTCCTTGCTCATTTAAGCAAACTACTTATATGGCAGCAATGATTGCATCCTGTATGTGTAACTTATTTATTAACTTTGTAGCAGAAAGTATAAAACCTATTGTTCCATATAGTGTACCATTTATGACTGAATTTGATGCTCAAACTTTAACAATGACTACACATGAATGTAAATGATTTGTACTATCATTTGACAAGTAATTGCAGACATGATAACTTTTCTTTTATTTTAGATAGTCCACATAAAATTATTGGTTTTTTAGAATGCAGTAAAGATTTTATTCCTGCTGTAATACCTGATAATGTATTTACAGATATTATAACTAATAATACAATTTATCAAAAATGTGTTTATGTTACTGGATATAAGAACTTTCTATCGGGTTATAAAAACGCATTAAGTGGTCTTATATCAATAGAAACTGATACAACACAGTTAATTTTGCATCCATTTAAGATAAACGATACATTATATTACAGAGCACCTTATATGCTGTTGGATAACAATTTCAATATATTACTATCTATATGTTATGATTTTAACCATAATCATAAATTAGTTGTATCTCCAAAGATTTATTGTGACAAAACTACAGTAAACAAATATATTTTACAAAAAGTTGTTCCTGTATTTGTAAATAAATATAACGAGGTAACAATAAAAGAAGTAAAAATTGATGTCATTAATAGCATTGAAGAAGATTACATTGATAAATTGAAAAATATGGACAATGCATACGAACTTGTCAAAATGGGAAATTGATTTTGATAATGCTGAAAAGATAGTTTCTAAACTAAACAACTATACTCCTGAGAAAAGAAACATCTTTAAAGCCTTCAAATTATGTGATTATGATAACCTAAAAGCGGTATTTATACTCCAAGACCCTTACTCTCAGCCATTTACAGCGACTGGAATAGCACTTGGTTGTGAAAAACAGGTACAACCATCACTTGAGGTATTAAAAAACACTTGTATAGATTTGTCTATTCCACATAATTTGATTACCTTTGACAACACTTTAGAAAGTTGGTGTAGACAAGGTGTTTTAATGCTGAATATGTCACTGACAGTAGAAATTGGCAAACCTTTATCACATATGATACATTGGGCAAGATTTACAACAGAAATAATTAAGAGATTGAATAAAAACAAACAGAATCTTGTCTATGTTTTATTTGGTCAATATGCTAAAGAGTTAGCAAAATATATTAATGCGGAAAACAATTTAGTATTATGTGTGAAACATCCAGCATACTACGCTAGAACTGGTGAAGATATGCCTAATTTCTTTAAAGATATAGACAGATATTTAAAACAACATAATATACCAGCTATAAAGTGGTATGAAGAATATTATTGTTAACAATTAATTTTATTTATTTTTATGAAGTACTTTATTAATGGTAAAGAAATTGAGTTTGGTGACAAGTTTTTTCATGTAAAAGAAGGACAGTTTGATGGAATTACAGCCACTACTACTCTTGAAGGAACATTCACAAAAGAAGCAGTAAAACCCCTAGTTGAACTTGGTGTAGTTGAGGTTAAACAATGTGGATGTGAATGCAAAAAAGAAGAAAACCCACTGACAGAGTTAGATAATCTTATTGCTAATCTTGAGAAGGTTGTAGACATCATTCAAAAGAATATAGGATGAGCAATAAGAAGGTAAAAAATGCAAAGAGTACTGTATATAAAGGTATTAAATATCGTAGTACTCTTGAAGCACGTTTTGCCGAATTCTTTGACAAAGAAGGCATTAAAGTAGAGTATGAACCATTCAGAATTACTCTACTGCCTTCTTTCAGATATAATGGAGAATGTATAAGAGCTATTCATTATACTCCAGATTTTATTATGAATTATTGTGGTAAAAAATATATCATTGAAGTTAAAGGCTACCCTACAGACGCTTATAGGTTAAAAAAGAAATTCATATTAAATTGGCTTCTACAGAATCATTCAATTTATACATTCTATGAAGTCAAATCTTTAACTGCAATGAGAAAAATACTACAAGAAATTAAAGAAGTTGAAAAATGGAAGAAAGAAAATCATTTAAAGACATAAGTTGG
>DJYF01000016.1 GCA_002450035.1 Caryophanales bacterium UBA6985
AAATATGCTTATGCAATTGAATATGATGCAATTAATCCATTACAAATGTATCCAAGTGAAGAATCTAAAGTAATTAAGAATCTTTATACTGCTGGACAAATAAATGGTACTTCTGGTTATGAAGAAGCTGCTGGTCAAGGTTTAATTGCAGGACTTAATGCTGGTTTAAGAGTAAGAGGATTAGATCCTTTAATCTTAAGAAGAGATGAATCGTATATTGGTGTACTATTAGATGATTTAACTACTAAAGGTACTAAAGAACCTTATAGATTACTTACTAGTAGAGCAGAATATAGACTTATATTAAGACATGATAATGCAGATCTTAGACTAAGAGACTACGGTTATAAATATGGTCTTATAACTCAAGAACAAAAGGATAGACTTGATAAGAAGAGAAGCGATATAGCTAAACTAATAGAAAGTCTTAAAAATATTAGAATTACTTCTAAGAATGAATCTGAAGAATTAGTAGAAGCAATTGGTGAATTAACTAATGGTGTTTCTTTATATGATTTACTTAAGAGACCTGAAGTTAAAATAAATGATTTATATTCTTATATTGAAGAAGAATACTCTCCTGAGATTCTTGAAATAGTAGAAGTACAAGTTAAGTATGAAGGATATATTAATAACACATTAAAAGAAGTAGATAGAATGTTAAAGTTAGAATCTAAAAAGATTCCTGAAGACATTGATTATGATAAAGTTAAGAACTTGGCTAGTGAAGCAAGACAAAAGTTAAAATTAGTTAAACCTTTAACAATTGCTCAAGCAACACGTATAAGTGGTGTTAATCCAGCTGATATTAGTATTCTTGCAATGTATTTAAAAAAAGAATATCCTAATCAATAATAGGAGAGCATATGAATATAGATAAATTTGTTCAAGAATTAAAGAAAATTAATATTAATATAACTGATAAACAATTAAATGATTTAAATGTTTATGCAAACTTTCTAATTGAATTTAATAGTCATACTAATTTAACAGCGATTACTGAGATGGATGAAATATATTTAAAACATTTTTATGATTCTCTTATACTTGCTAAATATATCAATTTAAATGAAGTAAAAACTCTAATTGATATAGGAACAGGTGCAGGATTTCCTGGAATGGTTTTAAAAATAGTATTTCCAAATTTAGATGTAACTCTTTTAGATTCAAATAATAAAAAGTTAAAATTCTTAGATGAATTAATTAATAAATTGGATTTAAAAGGTGTTAGAACGGTATATACACGAGCAGAAGAATTTGCTCGTAAAGGTAATATTGAAAAGTATGACTTAGTAACTAGTAGAGCAGTAGCTGCTTTACCTGTGTTAAGTGAATTATGTTTACCATTAACAAAGGTAAATGGAATATTCTTTGCTTTAAAGGGTAGTAATGGTGAAGAAGAATTAAAATTATCTAATAACATAATAAGTAAGTTAAATGGAAAAGTAGAGTATATTGATAAATTTAATTTAGCAGATACTGATGAAGGTAGAACTGCTGTATCTATACGTAAAATAGGTAAAAATCCAAACGGTTATCCTAGAGATTATGGTAAAATAAAAAAAGACTACCAACGAATGATAAATGGAAATAAATAGTTTCCATTTTCTTTTGTAAGGCAATTGTAAAAAGAATAAAAATAAAGTAATATTAATATAGAATAGGAAGGTGAAATCTTATGAAAATGGAATCTCAGATTAGACTTGTAAACATTGAACAAATAATTCCAAATAGATTTCAACCTAGACTAACATTTAGTCAAGCTGCTTTGATGGAATTATCTTCTTCAATTAGAAGTCATGGTATTATTCAACCATTAACAGTAAGAAGAATTGGCGATAAATATGAAATAATTGCTGGTGAAAGAAGATATAAAGCTGCTCAACTTGCAGGTTTAACTCAAGTACCAGTTATTATTACTGATTTAAATGATAATGATTCAGCAGAAGTTGCTATTATTGAGAATACACATAGAAAAGATATGACTCCAATAGAGGAGGCTAAATCTTATAAAAAATTACTTGATAGAAAGTATGTAACTCAAGAACAACTAGCTGCTAGACTTGGTATAAGTCAATCAGCTATTGCTAATAAACTTAGACTACTTAATCTAGATCCTGCAGTACAAGATGCTTTATCAAATGAAAAGATAAGTGAAAGACATGCAAGAAGTTTACTTAGACTTACTGATAAATTTAGACAAGTAGAATTATTAAATAGAACAATAAGTGAAAGATGGCCTGTTAAAAAACTAGATGATGAAATAGCATCTATTATAGGTGAGTATTCATCAAATAAAGCTGATTTAGTAGGCGGAATAAATGTTAATAAAAATGATATAGATGTTGAGAAAGTAATGGAAGAAACATCTAATATCGATAATCCTAAAGATTTTAATGAATATAAGTATGGTGCATATAAACCTAATAATAACGTATTCTTAAATGATTTAGAGAGTTCATCAGTTAATATGAATGGAGGAGTTAACTTTGGTGTTAATCCTTTCAGTGGTGCTGGAATTCATAAGAAAATTGATGAAGATATTGATTTACTTGAATTAGATGATGATGAAGATGTATCTAGTGATCAAGTAAGTAAAGATGATAAAAAAGAAGAAGAAAAGGGTATTGAAAAAGTAACATATAATACAACTGATGATGTTATGCGTGGTATAAAGGATATGGTTGCTAACGCAAATGAAAATGGTGTTGAAGTATTAAAAGAAGAGTTTGCTTTTGATGATATGTATCAATTTGTTATTAGAATACCTAGAGTAAAACATACAAATAATCAAGACCAAAAGTAATTGGTCTTTTTATTTTATAGGAGGAAATATGAATAAACTAAAAATGAAACTAATATCTAATGGGGAAGTTAAATTAGAAGGTGAGTCTAATTATCAAATTGTTAATAACAAAATGATATTTAGAGTAGATAATTCTAATTATTATATCGATTTATATAAAAAAACTTTCGAAAAAAGAAATATTGATACAAATATTTTAATAGATATTAGTAATAAAACAATGATTTTAAAATTAGTTAATCATCCAGGATCAATAGACTTAGAATTAACTAAATATGTCTTTGAAAATGTGGATAATGAAATAAAAATAGATTATTCGTATTTTCTTGAGGAAAATATGAATAATTCTATACATATTAATTTATATTGACATGACTTAATTCTATGCTATAATCTATATGTTTAATATAAATCAATGGATTTAGGAGGAAAAGAAATGGCAATACAAGCATTAACTGAAGAACAGTTAGAAAATATGTCTTATTCAGACGTAGCAAAATATGTTTTGGAAAATAGTAATAAACCATTAACAATTCAAGATTTATTTAAGAAAGTGATTAAATTAATGAATTTATCAGAAAGTGAATTAGAAGATAGAATATTTGACTTCTTCCAATTACTTTCAAATGATCATAATTTTATTATGTTAGAAAAAGGTATGTGGGATTTAACAATCAGACATTCAAATAAAATTTCTATTTCTAAAGAATCATTAAGCGATGAAGATGATGAAGATGAAAGTGAACTTGAAGAAGATATTGATGAAGAAGAAAATAATTCTGAAGTTAACTATGATGACGATTCTCTTGATGATGATTTAGAAGAAGATGACTATAAAGATTTAGTTATCGTAAATGATGATGAATTAGATCAAGAATCTTAGCTTAATTACTTTAAATATATATATTAAAGGAATGAGGTTAAGAAAATGAATGAAAGATTAGATATATTAGAAAAAAGATATAATGAAATAGTTAAAGAATTAGGTGATCCTGAAGTATTATCAGATTATTCTAAAACTTTAGAGTTATCTAAAGAAAAGGGTAGACTTGAACCAACTATTAGTAAATATAATGAGTATAAGAATTTAAAGGAAGAAATAGAAGGTCTTAAAGACATGGTTAATGATCCTGAGATGGGAGAAATGGCAAGACTTGAGTTAGAAGAAAATCAAAGTAAACTTTCTACTGTTGAAGATGAATTACAAGTTCTATTGATTCCTAAAGATCCTAATGATGAAAAGAACATTATTATGGAAATAAGAGGAGCTGCAGGTGGAGATGAAGCTAATATCTTTGCTGGAGACTTATTTAGAATGTATTCATTATATGCTCAAAAGAATGGTTGGAAGATTGAAGTACTTAATGAAGAAGCTGGTACTGCTGGAGGATTCTCTCAAATTGAATTCATGGTTAAAGGAGATTCAGTTTATTCGAAATTAAAATATGAATCAGGAGCTCATAGAGTACAAAGAGTACCTGTAACTGAATCAAATGGTAGAATTCAAACATCTACTGCAACAGTTGCAGTTATGCCTGAGGCAGAAGATATTGATTTCAAACTTAATATGGATGAAATAAGAGTAGATATTACACGTGCATCAGGTAATGGTGGTCAAGGTGTAAATACTACTGACTCAGCTGTAAGACTTACACATATTCCAACAGGAATAATTGTTTATTCTCAACAAGAAAGAAGTCAAATAAAGAATAAAGAAATTGCTATGAAGATTATGGCATCTCGTTTATATGACTTACAATTAAGAGAAAAAGCAGAAAAAGAAGGGGATATGAGAAGAAGTTTAATTGGATCTGGTGATAGATCAGAGAAAATTAGAACTTATAACTATCCTCAAAATAGAGTAACAGATCATAGAATTGGTTTCACTATTATGCAACTTGATAGAATTATCAATGGAGACTTAGATCCAATTATTGATGCTCTTATAACTGAAGATCAAAGAAAGAAACTTGAGAGTGATGAAACCAAATAATATTACTGATAATGATTGGAAACTATTAAAAAAGAAATATAAGAATATAAATCCTGTTATAAAAAAACTAGAAAAGCATTATCCAGTTCAATATTTAATTGGTGATGTAGACTTCTATGGTTATAAAATAAAAGTTAAAAAAGGTGTATTAATACCTAGATTTGAAACTGAAGAGTTAGTAAGTAAAACTTTATCTTATATAAAGAAATACAAACTAGAAAATGCTTCTGTTCTTGATATAGGAACAGGAACTGGTTGTATACCAGTTGCATTGAAGGGTGAACTTAATACACTTAATATAACTGCAATTGATTATTCTCTTAAAGCAATTAGACTTGCAAGGAATAATGCAAGAATTAATCATGCAGATATAACGTTTATAATGAAGAATTTATATAAATATAAGCCAATTAATAAATATGATGTAATTATTTCTAATCCTCCTTATGTAGATAAGGAGGAAGTTGTATCTCCTGAGGTTAAATATGAACCTAAAGGTGCAATATTTGCTGATGATAAAGGAATGGAACATTATAAATTTATTATTAATAACTATTATAAGTATTTAAATGAAAAATTTATAATAGCTTTTGAAATAGGATATAATCATGGAGAAGCTTTAACAAAAATTGCTAAGGATAAATTTCCTAATGCAATAGTTAAAGTTGAAAAAGATTTATCAGGTTTTGATAGATATTTATTTATAATTAATAAATAGATAAGGTAATACTTATCTATTTTTTGTTGTGTAAAGACATGTATTATTTTTGTAAATAAGTGATATATATAGTTTATAATATGGTTAAGAGGTGAGATATAAGTGAAAAAACTTATTATTGAAGGTGGTAGAGAATTAAGTGGTACTATTAATATAAGTGGTGCTAAGAATTCTGTTGTTGCTTTAATTCCAGCTGCTATTTTAACTAAAGGAAAGTGTGTAATTAGAAATGTTCCTAATATATCTGATGTTAATACATTAATAGATATAATGAAATTCTTAGGATCAGATATAAAATATGAAGACGAAACTGTTTATATAGATAATAAAAATGTTAAAAATAAATTTATACCTGATGAGTATGCTAATAAATTAAGAGCATCTTATTATTTCATGGGTTCTTTACTTGGTTTATTTGGAAAAGTAGATATTGCATCTCCTGGAGGATGTGTAATAGGTTCTAGACCAATTGATTTTCATCTAAAGAGTTTTGAAAAGATGGGAGCTAAAGTAAGTGAATCTAATAATGAATTTCATATAAGTTCTAATGGACTTAAGAGTACAGAAGTATTCTTTGATGTACCATCTGTTGGTGCAACAATCAATGTTATGATTGCTGCTGTAAGAGCAAAAGGAACTACAAGAATACTTAATGCTGCAAGAGAACCTGAAATAGTTAATATTGCAGACTTCTTGATTTCTATGGGAGCTAAAATTACTGGAGCAGGAACTGGTACAGTAATTATTGAAGGAGTAACTGAACTTGGAGATGGGGAAGTAACTGTTATACCTGATAGAATTGAAGCGGGTACATATGTTATTATTGGAGCTCTTTTAGGTAGAAATTTAAAAGTTGCAGGTGTTGTACCTGAGCATATTTATTCTCTTCTTTATAAACTTAAAGAAATGGGAGTAAGTTATAAAATTAATGATGATGTTATAACAGTTAAGAAATGTAATAATTTAAAAGCTGTTAATATTAAGACCACGGTTTATCCTGGTTTTCCAACTGACCTTGGACAACCTCTTAGTTCTCTTTTAACTCAATGTAAGGGCGAGTCTGTTTTTGAAGAAACAATTTATGAAAATAGACTAAGACATGTTCCATATTTAAATGGAATGGGTGCAAATATTAATGCGTTAGATAAAAAGGCAGTTATATCAGGACCTACTAAGTTAGTAGGAAGAAAAGTAAAAGCAACTGATCTTAGAGCAGGAGCATCAATGCTTGTTGCTGGTATGATTGCAAAAGGAACTACAACAGTTAATAATGTAGAACACTTACTTAGAGGATATGAGCGAATTGTTGATAAACTTAATAATGTTGGTGCTAACATTAAATTAGTAGATGAATAAGAAAAGAACCTTAGGGTTCTTTTTTAATGCTTTCTTTTAATGTATAATTTATATGTATAGTAGGTGATTGTATGTTTTGCCCTAATTGTGGTAATAAAATTAGTGATGAAAATGGAATTTCATGTCCCACTTGTGGATGTGATTTTAGGCCTGCAAGAAATGTTTTTGATCAATGGGTAAAATATTTAGATACACATAAAATGCCTGTTGAGAATAGACAACAGGTTGATAGAAAACTAAATATGAAGATATTTATACCTGCAATTATAATATATACAATATTTATTGGTTTTTTATTAACGGTTGTAGGTGGAGAAAAACTATCTTTTTCTACTGATCCATTAGATTCATTTAAAAGTGATTTGAAAAAAAATGAGTTTCAAGAAAAAGAAGAAAACGTATTTGGTCGTATTGATGAAGAAACTGGAGTGTATTTTGGTTTTAATTTAAACGATGACTATTTCTTCTATGAAGATGATTCAACAAAGTTTAAACTATATTATTTTGATGATAGAGTAAGATGTGATTACACAACAGGATATATTGATTATCTTATTGTATATAATATAAAAAGTGGTATAACAGAGTGTTCTTCAAACCCATCAAGTTATAATGTTAATTGTAGTCTTCTTGAAGGTAGTATTAGACAAAATGCTATAGACTTACAAGATACATTTGATAGTTTATTAAGTAAATTAAATGTTAATAAAGAAGATTTAAGAGGTGATAAATAATGAGATTATTAACTCTTTTAGCTTTATTGCCTGTTTATGCAATATTATTTTTTATTTATACGTCTGATAGAAATCCTGAGCCAAGAAAAATTTTAGGTAAACTACTTATTGGTGGAGCAGTAGTATCTGTTATATTAACTTTTGTATTTACATCAATTATTGATGGAATGCTTGGAGACTTTGTAGATACATTAGAGGCTGCTCACAATGGAGTTTTATTATTTGTAAATTACACAGTTAGAGTAGGATTTATCGAGGAATTTTCTAAATGGTTAGTAGTTATATTTGTAGCTTATAAATCTAAAGAATTTGATGAGTTATATGATGGAATAGTTTATTCTATATTTGTTTCTCTTGGATTTGCTGCTTTAGAAAATATTTTATATGTTGTTCAATATGGATATTCAACAGCACTTTTAAGAGCATTCTTATCAGTACCTGGTCATGCAGCTTTTGGATTTATAATGGGATTCTTTGTAGGACTTGCAAGAAAATCACATAATAAAGGTAATGCTATATATTTAATATTTTTATTATTGAGTTTAGCAGTACCTTCAGTTATACATGGTGCATTTGATGCATTCTTATCATCAAATAGACAAATAGACTTAACATTCTTTTATGCATTAGTTATTATTACAAATATTATTATGGTAACAGGAGTATTAAAAATATCTGCTAAGAATGAAAAGATTGCAGAAGGACCAAGTGAAAAGGTAGCTAATATTAATAGATGTCCTGCATGTGGAGGACCTGATATTAATACTAGATATTGTATACAATGTGGTAGTCATTTAAGAGGATAATTAAAAAATCCTCTTTTATTTTGCCAAGAAAGACATAAAAAACTTGCATTTAAGGTCTAGATGTTATATATTAATCAAGTAATGAATTTCTATAACTAATCAGTTAGTTATGGCGGAAGGAGAATTTAGATGAAAAAGAATTTACATCCAAATCAAGTTATGTGTACATTTAAGTGTTCTTGTGGAGCTACTTTTACTGCTTTATCTAATAAAGAAGAACAACAAATCGAAGTTTGCAGTAAATGTCATCCATTCTATACTGGAGCACAAGGTAATAAAAAGAAAACAGGTAACGTTGAAAAATTTAATAAGAAATATAATCTTAATTAATAATAAAAAGAAGTCTACATTTGTAGACTTTTTTTATTTTCTAATTATCCAATTGTCTTCTGGGGCGGTTGATTCACTTTTAAATACTGGTGTACCATCATATTCATGAAGACTTCTATTATATTCTTCCATATCTCTAAGAGTTTGTTCAGTTGCTTCTCTTGTATATCCTTCAGCTTTTTCTACATTATAAAGTATTTCTTTCATAATATCTAAGCTAGGACGTTCAGTATTCAAATATGATGGAATTTGATTATATTCATCTTCATTGAAGAACTCTTGAAGATAACACATAGCTTCAGTTATTCTGTTATTAACTCTACCTGAGAATTTTGGTTTTTTCTTTAGTTGTTCAACTAATGAATTAGGCTCAAACTTAAAGATTGAAGGAGCATATTCATCCGCAAATAAATGTTGATATTCATTCTTAGTTACTAAGAAATGAATATAAGATATTATAGCGCTGTATTCTTTTAAGATTACATTATCTCTTGGATCTTCTACAGGATGTGTGTAATCTCCATCTTTTCCTTTAACTTCATAGTGTATTGTGTTTCTATCCCAGGTAGGATCTAATGCAAATACACCATGTATGTTGTATTTATCATCATCTACTCTTATAAGAATTCTTTCGTGATTAACACGTGTATTATCATATGTTCCATCAGGATTTGGAGATTTAACACCAATTACATCAATTTTGAATCCAAGTTCAGATAATACTTGTTTTAAGAATCTTGCATATCCTACACATACTATTTTTCCTGTTTTAACAATTTTATCTAAATGTCTTGAGTTTCTATAGTCTTCTTCATCATCTTCATATTCAAATGATTTAATAATGTCATATGCATACACAATTTGTTCTACTGGAGAAAGAGGATATGCTGTAATTAAACTCTTAAAGTAATCTATTGTACTTCTCATTGCTTCAAACTCTTCTATAGTTGTTTCGTTTCCTTCATAGATGAGTTTTATATTTTTATTTATACTATAAAGATCTCTGAAGTCATAGTCTTTATTTTCAAGACCTATATAAATAGTATCAAGTGGTAATTCTGCTGATTCAAATTCATTTATTACATTTTTTAAATCACTAAAACGACCATAGTATTCAAGTGATGCAGTCTTTTTAGAATAGTGAATGCTATCTAATCCATCATTACTAATTATGTTTAATTTCATATTTTCATCATTACTTAATTTGTTATGTATGAAGAAATTAAATATATCTTCTATGTTATAAGCTACATCATCTGTATAGAAGAAGTGATAATTACTATTAAATCTTCTTTGGTTTTCTATTAAAAGACCATCATAATAGATTGCTTCAAAGTCTCCATCGTATTTTATTGCAGTAGGAAGACCTGTTATATCTATTTTAGATGGATGAGGTATATTAATTATATATAAATTAGTTTTTCTTAAAATATTGTTTAATTGTTCTTTAGTTATTTCGTAATCTATAAGTATTTCTAAAGAAGTTAAGTTATTACACTTTCTTAAATTATTGATAAAATTAGGATCACTTAATAACTGAGGCATTATTTTAAGGGTTGTAGTATCTGGATTTAAGTTATTTAAAACAGTAGATATTAAATCTTTTGAATAATATCTTGATTTAATAATTGAATCATTTATTGTTAATAATTCAGGTTTATAGTCTTTTCTTATAAGAGCATGTAATGCTTCTAAAGATGGATTCATTGTACGAACTAATGAAATAGTTTCGGCATTTTTAACAGTTTCAATTATTTCTTGTTTCTTGTTTTGAAATTCTTGTAACCATTCTTTTCTATAATCCGGAACTGAAATATTTTTAACTTTAGCTATATCCTTCATACTATACTCTCCCTAGTTTAACTTAATTATAGCAAAGAAATTGAATATTTTTAATATACTATACATTCTATTTTGTATATTATATGTCATAAAGAATTTTTAATGATATAATTTAATTGGTGATGTTATGAGTAAAATAGGCTATTTAGCTAAGAGAATTACTTCAATGAACTATGGTAATATGTTTAAAACTATTGATAAGGTTCATGAAAAATCTGGTAAGAATAAAATTGGAATATTTTTTGATATGGTTTTTACTGGTATTAAATATGGTGCTGGATATGTAGATTATTATCAATTTCAAATGTATAACATGAATAATAAAGAGAAGGCTACCATTATTACAAGAGGTATTAATAATAGTATTTGTAAAAAATATAATAATAAAGATGAAATTATAAAATTTGAAGATAAAGCATTATTTAATGAATTATTTGATAAATATTTAAATAGAGATTGGTTAAAGATAAATGAGAATAATTATGAAGATTATTTAAAATTTATTGATAAACATAAGATAATTGTTGTAAAACCATTAGATGCTTCATGTGGTAAAGGTGTTGAAAAGATAGATACTTCTAAAGAAGATAAGAAAAAGTTATTTAATAAGCTAATTAAGAATAGCCAAGTATTATTAGAAGAAGTTGCTGATCAACATAAGGTATTAAATGAGATATATCCTTTATCTGTTAATACTTTAAGAGTAGTAACATTAAATAAACAAGTAGTAACGGCTTATCTTAGAATTGGTAACCATGGAAATGTTGTTGATAATTTTAATCATGGAGGAATGGTTACTGCTGTTAATGTTGATACAGGTGAAATTGAGTTTCCTGCTATAGATAAAGAAACTAATGTATTTGAAATACATCCTTATACAAAGAAAAAAATAGTAGGTACAGTTATACCTATGTGGGATGAAGTTAAGAAACTTTGTATTGATGCTTGTGATGTAGTTCCAGGTATTGGTTATATTGCATGGGATGTTTGTTTAGGAAGTAAGAAACCATGTTTAATTGAAGGTAATGATTTCCCTGGTCATGATTTATATCAATTACCAGTTCATAGAAAAGGTAATATTGGATTATATCCAAGATTTAAAAAAGCAATGAAGGAGAAGAAATAATGAGAGTAAGTATAGCAACAGATCATAATGGAGTTGAACAAAAATTTGAACTTATAATGTTTTTATCTGAATTAGGTTATGAAGTAGAAGATTTATCTAAAGATAATAATCCTACTGATGATTATCCAGATTTTGCTGTAAGAGTTGCAAAATCGGTAGTTAATAAAGAAAGTGACTTAGGTATTCTTATGTGTGGAACAGGAATAGGAATGTCTATTGCGGCTAATAAAGTAAAAGGAATTAGATGTGCAAAAGTATCGAGTGTTGATGAAGCAAGACTTGCTCGTGAACATAATAATGCAAATGTTATTGCTTTATCTTATAAAGAGAATATGGATAATTTAAAAGAAATGATTAAAATATTCTTAAGTACTAATTTTTCTAATGAAGAACGTCATGCAAGAAGAGTTAGCAAAATTGAGGAATTAGAAAAATGAGACTTGCTTTATATACTTTGATGCTAATGCTTAGTATATATGGTGTTAGTGGAATAAACTTTAACGTATTTATAAAGAAGAATAATAGATGGCAGGCTATGTTTTTACAAGTACTTTTATCTATGGCTCTTGCTTATACAGGAGCAACACTTCTTTTAGACATCATTGATGCTGTACATTTTATATAATTAAAAATACCACTTAAAAAAGTGGTATTTATTTTTAAATAAAAAAACGAAGCTGCCCCCCTGAGAGCAGCTTCAAAGAATAAAAAGGGGTTGGCTAGTGTGATACTAGCACCAATTCGCCTGTAAGTGAATTGGTACTTCATATATTAAGTTAAAGTACCCTTTTTGTCAACAAAAACTTTTATTTGTGGTACAATTTTTTTAAGGAGAAAATAATGGAACTTAAGAACATCAAAGGCATAGGTCCTAAATCACTTGAAGGACTATTAGAATTGGGTATAAATACAGTAGATGATTTAATTAGATATTATCCTTATAGGTATAATGTTTATAAGCCTGTTAATATTAGAGATATTATAGATAACTCTATTGTAACTTTAACTGGTAGAGTAGTTTCTAAACCTACAGTATTTAGATCTAATAAAATAAAATCTATTATAAGATTTCAATTTGAAACTTCTAATAGTGTTATTAATGTTACTATTTTTAATCAATCATATTTATATAAATTACTATATTTAAATAGAGAACTTACTTTAGTTGGAAAGTATGAAGAGTTAAAGAATACTTTAGTTGTTAATAAAGTATTAATGGAACCAATTTATAAGACTAGAATAGAACCTGTATATCATGTTAATACTGAAATTAAGAAAGCAACACTTATTAAAGCTATAAATGATGCTTTAGAATATGAAGAGATAAAAGAAACAATACCAAGTTATATAAGTGATAAATATGAACTTATTGATAGTCTTACTGCTATTAAGTGTATTCATAATCCTACAAGTACAGAAGAATTTAAAAAGTCTCTTTTAAAACTTAAGTATGAAGAGTTATTTGAATTTATGTTTAAAATAAACTTTTTAAAGTTTAAAAATCAAGTGATGGATAACTTTGTTGTTAAAGAAGTAGATAAGAATGATTTAGATGAGGTAATAGGTTATGTTCCATTTAATTTAACTAATGATCAAAAGGATGCGTTAGTTGATATACTAAATGACTTTAAAGGATTAAAAAGAATGAATAGACTTGTTTTGGGAGATGTTGGATCTGGAAAAACAATCGTGGCATTTCTTTCAATTTTACTGAATAGAAAAGCAGGATATCAAAGTGCAATGCTTGCGCCTACTGAAGTTTTAGCAAACCAACATTTTGAGTCCTTTAATAAACTATTTAAGGACTTAAAAATAAATGTTAAACTTCTTACTGGTTCAACAAGTCTAGATGATAAGAAAAACATCTTAGAAGGCTTAAAAACAGGGGAAGTTGATCTAGTAATTGGAACACATGCTATTCTAGAAGATAAAGTGGTCTTTAGTAATCTAGGATTGGTTGTTACAGATGAACAACATAGATTTGGTGTTAATCAAAGGGATGCTCTTAAGAATAAGGGTAAGTTTGTAGATGTACTATATATGAGTGCAACACCAATTCCGAGAACTTATGCTTTAACTATATATGGTGATATGGATATCTCTATAATTAAAGAAAAACCAAAGGGAAGAAAAGATATAATTACAACTCTTCATAAGTTTAGTAGTATTAAGAATGTTGTAAAACAACTTGAAGAAGAAATAAAAGAAGGTCATCAAGTATATGTTGTTTCACCTTTAATAGATGATGAAGAAGAAACATCAGAACTTAATGACTTAAAAAGAGTTAAAGAGACTTTAGAAGAAAATTTAGAAGGTAACTATAAGATAGATATATTACATGGTAGATTAAAAAGTGTTGAAAAAGATAAGATTATTAACAACTTTAAAGATGGAAAATCAAATATACTCTTATCAACTACTGTAATTGAAGTTGGAGTAGATGTACCTAATGCTACTTGTATGGTTATATTTAACGCCGAGCGCTTTGGTCTTGCAACTCTTCATCAATTAAGAGGAAGAGTAGGAAGAAACTCTTTACAATCATATTGTATGTTAATAAGTGATAAAGAGTCAGATAGACTAAATGTAATGTGTGAAAGTAATGATGGTTTCTATATAAGTGAACAAGACTTAAAGTTACGTGGAAGTGGAGACTTATTTGGTACTAAACAGCATGGAGATATGGTATTTAGAATAAGTGATATTATTAAAGACTCTAGAATACTTTTACAATGTAAGAAAGATTCTGAAGAGTTTATACTTAATAATATAGAGAATAATTTTAGAGATTATAAATATTATCAAAATCTTATTAATGAATTAATTAATAAAGATTAATAATAATATTGACAAATATTTTAATTATATTTATATTTAATATAAGCAAGATAGGTAATTATCTTGCTGGTATCTCTAACGAAGTTTCAATGTTAGAGTATATCAACCAAAACCCCCTGAAGGAGCCGAAAGGCTCCATTTTTTTGCTATGATAGCTATACTTTTATTAATTAAATTTAAAACAGTATCTAAAGTAAAAAAGAGTGAAGTAATATTGAATGAAAAAAATAGCGTTTAGTGCTAGTTTTTTTATTCAATAATATGTTATTATGATAATGGTGAAGGATATATGTTAAAGTTGAAAAATAATAAAGGTTTTACACTAGTAGAATTACTTGCAGTAATTGTTATACTTGGGATTATTATGATTATAGCAATTCCATCAGTACTTGAGACTATGCAAGTTGCTAAAACTAAATCATTAGAAGAGTATGCTCAAAAGGTAAGGAATGCTGGGGAGAGAAAATACTTAGTTAAAAAAGAATTCGAGGGATTGCCATCTCCAGGATCAGCTGATGTAGAATTATATGTATATGATGTTAAAGAAGATTTGGATTTAACTAATACAGGTAATTTCGAAGGTATCTTTTTAATGTATAAATTTGATAATAGTTTTTTTAATAAAGTTAAGTTAGATGAAAAAACATCTAAGAGAATTAAACCTAATACTCCATATTTTGGAGTGGCCCTTACAGATGGTGAAAATATTCTAACGTATTTAGGACAAAATGTTGATAGTTTAGAACAAAGTATCGTTATGTCTATAGAGGACGTGAAAACAGCATTTATAAAAACACTACCTGAGGGTATTGATATTCCTAGTGATGCTGCAGATTTATATGTTAATGGTTTTAAGAGTAAAGAGGGATTCTTTAATTACTATAGAGCAGAGTTAAATCATATACAAAGACAAATTGATGCCAGTGGGATGTCTTCTGAACAAATTGATGCTATGTTTCCTGATGATAAAACTGTAAGATTTATGATTGTTGATGGAAAGACAAATACAGTAATTTTATCATCAAAATTTCTTAGTCCTCGTTTTATTTGTTCATGTGATGCAGAACCAAAACAAAACGCTTAAAATAACTGGATTTATTCCAGTTTTATTTTTGTTTTATTTTTCATTTATACATGTTATTATTTAAACGTAAGGCGGTTCGTATGAAAGATAAAAAAAATATTAAAAAGTCATTTATATACAATATTATTATTTTTGTATTAGTTTTAATATTTACAATAGTAATGTTTTATCAAATACAATTATTTGATACTGGAAAAGGTAATACACTTGATGAAAATGGTTTTTCTATATTTAAGTTCTTTACTGTAGATTCTAATATATTACTTGGTATTTCTTCTTTTATACTAGCAATATATGAGTATAGAGTTTTAAAGAAGAAAAGAAGTGATATACCATACTGGGTATATGTAATTAAATATATGGGAACTTGTGCAGTTACTTTAACATTTATAATTACACTTTTATGGTTATCCCCATCACTTGGAAAGAATTTCTATTTATTATATTTAAATAGTAATTTTGTATTCCATTTAGTGGCACCCATACTTGCATTTATATCATATACAAAATATGAGAAGAATGATTTAAGTTTTAAAAGTACATTACTATGTTTATTACCTTTATTCTCATATGCTATTTTTTATGTATCAAATTTAATAGCACACTTTGATAATAATACTGTAGATCCTAAATATGACTTCTATGGTTTTGTTAAAGGTGGTAAAAGAAGTATAGCTGTTGCTCTTATAATAATTGCAATGATTACTTATATTTTTTCAGTTATTATTTTTAAATGTAACAAAAGAAAGAATGCTTAGGCATTCTTTTTATTATTAAGCTTGTAAAATTAGAATAAATAGAATTATAAATAATTTATTTATAAGATATAATATTGATAGGTGATTTAAATGGAAAAAGAAACAGCTGTAAATATAACTCAACTAAAAAGCATCATTAAAAAAGAAATAGGTGAACATTATACTGCAAGGCATAATAATGCTGTTGCATATAGAAATGTTGAAATATTAGATTCAATATTGGATATATTAAATGGTGATCCATTATCTATATATGAATCTATACCTGCTTTAGAGTGTTTCTATCCAATTTTTTATAGTCAAAGTGATACTCGTAAGTTTATAGATAATATTAGAAATTTAACTGTAGGATATAAGATTAAACCTGAATCTATTACTCCAGAAAGAGATAAATATATAAATGGTCAATTAAATGCTATATATAAGGCTGTTTATAATTTTAAAAACGAGTATATAAAAAAATTAGATGAATCTAGAAGAAAAATTGATTCTGAAGATAACATACGTTATATTTCTAAATTAAAGTTTATATATGATGATATTAGTAATAATGGTTATATAGATAAGAATACAGGGGCAGACGCTTTATTTAGATTGGGAGAAAAATATAATATATCTAATAAGAACTTAATAATAATAATAGAAACAGTTAAGAGAAATAGTTTAGAGACTCAAGGTAAAAAATACTATAGTAGCTTATTAGATGTTTTAAAAGTAAAAGATTATCCTTTCTTTGATATTTCTGTCATAGATGACAGTAATAACAAAGAAGAACATAATACTCAAATTGAGTTCTTAACTGAAAATATTATGTTAGATGGATTTAATAAAACTTTTTCAATGTTTCCTGATGTATCTAGATTAGATGAAGATGCATTTGATTATATTTATAAATCAGTACTTAATAATTTAAATAGAGAACTTTTAACTTATAAAGCAGAACTTGTTTCTCATGAAGTATATAAAGATAAAGAATTAAGTAAAATGTATATGGGTGAATATAGTAAGTTAAATGAAGATTATAGAGCATTATATACTTACTATGTAAAAACTAAGAGTGAAGTATTTAAAACAGTTGTTGAAGAGGAAGTAGAAGTAACTGAAGAAAAAGAAGTACAAAACAATTTAATATATTTACAAAGATCAACAGATGACTCTACATATTTAGAAAAAGATTTAAAATCTATTCCTGTTGATAGCTATGATGATGTTATTACTATGATTAATAATTTTAAATATGGAAATGGTAATAATAAAATTAAAACATTTAATAATAATGAAAACTTAAATGGATTTAGAGAATTAAAGTTTAGTGATATTAGAATAATGCTTAAGAATATTAGTGATAATTATTATTTAGTATTAGGTTGTTTCCAAAAGAAACAAAATAGTGAATTAAAAAAGACAGAAAATATTGCTAATCGATATAAAGATATTGATTTGGAATATTATTTAAGTGTTAATGCAGAAAATGAAGAAAGAATTATGAATATTCTTCAATCTACTAAAGGTGGAAGAACTAAATAATGATTAAAATATTATTTATATGTCATGGTAATATATGTAGATCTCCTATGGCAGAGTTTATCATGAAAGATTTAGTTAATAATAGTAGTAACTACATAATAGACTCAAAAGCTACTTCTTATGACGAGATAGGTAATGATATTTATCCACCTGCTAAAGATATATTGGATAAATATCATATTAGCTATTCGAAAAGAAAAGCTTCAAGAACTACTAAAGAAGACTATGATTATTATGATTATATAATATGTATGGATAATAATAATTATAGAAACTTACTTAATATATATGGAAGTGATAAAGATAATAAGATATCTTTATTACTTGATAGAGAAGTTAGGGACCCTTGGTATACAGGTAACTTTGAAGAAGCGTACCAAGATATACTTGAAGGATGTAATAAGTTATATGAAAGAATAAAAGATATTGATTAATTTCAATATCTTTTTTAATTTGCTTTTTTATAAATAATGATATAGAATATCTTCCATATATAGGGGGAAATATTGTGAACAATATTCATTTTACAGAATTTGGTACTGTTTATTTAGGTACTAATGAAATAACTACAAAAGAGTTTTTTAAAAACATGGAGCAAGAATTAGATACTAGTTTTTATAATATAGACTATAAAGAAAATGGAGATATAGTTGTTAGATATAATGGAAATGATTATAAATTAGACTTATCTGATGATGAAATTAATAATCCATCAAAATATCCATACATAAGTAAATTATTTTCACTTGGTAGAATTGAAATTAAAACAGATTTAACTAAATATGATAAAGATAATTTAAATACTGAACTAACTATAAAAGATAAGAAAGAATTAATAAGTATTTTAAAGAAAAAGAAATCTAAAAAGTCTTTAGATAATTTAGTGGGATATTTTAAAGATTTAGGAGATGACTTAGTAGATACTTTTGATGAATTCTATTATAATGATATGCTTGAACTTAATGGTATTATTTCAGCGGGTCTTGGAGGAACAGCACTTATTGTAGTTGGAGCACTTGTGTTTTCACAAGTAATCCCAGCAATATGGCTTTTAACTCTTCTTTCAGGTGTTGGTATATCTGCTGTTATAGATGTTGGATACTTTTTTTATAGTTTTATTCCTAGTCGTTTTGATACTATTAGAGATTATTTTCTATATGGTGATGATGACAAAAAAGTATATAAAACTAAAATAAAAGAAATTAAAAAATCCATATTAAAAGATATATTAGCTAAATTTAAAATAAAGAAGAACAAAGATATAGTAGATATGGAATTAGTTTCGAATGTTGATGGAGTAGAAACATATGCTCCAGTTATGGACCAAGAAGATAAAGATGGCATTAAAATTACTACTCCAATTCCTACAATGCTTGAAAAAGATATTAAATTAATTAAAAAAATAGATCCATTATTTATTGGTTCTATTAGAGAAGAATTTCAATCATTAATGTCAAAGTATTCTGATATTGTTTCATCTCAAAACTTATCAGATGCAGAAATATTTCCAATGATTAAAGATGAGTTAATTGAATTAGAGTTTAGAATACAAACTGCTGTTAAGATGAATCCAACTAGATATTATGAAACTCAAAGTCTAATGGATGAGTTAGATAGTATAGGAGTATCTTCAATAAAAGAAGATCCAAGTTCTTTAGATGATAGTCCTAAAAAAAGAGAAAGAAAACCATTTAAAAACACTAGTAAAAACTAGTGTTTTTATTATGCATCTCTTTAAAATATTTATTATATTTTGTATAATATTATTAAGTAAATAATAGAGAAGTGATGATATGACAATTGTTAAAGTAGATAAAATCAATAAAAAGTTTGGAAAAAAACAAATCCTTCATGATGTTTCTTTTGAAATAAACGAGGGAGAAATATTAGGTTTTATTGGACCAAATGGTGCTGGTAAAACAACAACTATTAAGCTTATGCTTGGTCTTCAATCAATTGATAGTGGTACTGTTACAATTAATGGATATGATTTAAAGAAAGATTTTGAAAATGCTATTAGAGGTGTAGGTGCTATTATTGAGTCTCCTGATATGTATATGTACTTATCTGGTAGACAAAATCTAAAATTAATAGCTAATATGTATAAAGGTATTACTAAAAAGGATATTGATGAATTAATTAAATTAGTAGGATTAGAGAAACGTATTGATGATAAAGTATCTAAGTATTCTTTAGGTATGAGACAAAGATTAGGAATAGCTGCAGCATTAATTAATAAACCTAATGTTCTTATATTAGATGAACCTACTAATGGGTTAGATCCTCAAGGTATACTAGAAATAAGGGAACTTATTAAGAGGCTTGCTAAAGAGAATAAAATGGCTATTATGATTTCTTCTCATAACTTAAGCGAATTAGAGAACTTTATAACAGATGCATGTATTATTCAAAATGGAAAAGTGGTAAGTAATTCTTCTGTTAAAAAGTTAAAATCTTTAGATATATCTAAATATAGGTTTAAACTTAACAATACAAGAGGAATTAAAACTTTATTTAAAGATAAAAATATAGAAGTTATTGATGATGAACACTTTGAAATTGAAGTTGATAAAAAAGAGATTAATGGTATTTTAAAAGTATTATTATCTAATGAGTATGAAATATATTCTTTATATAAAGTATCTATGAGTCTTGAAGAAGCGTTTATTAAAGAGACTGGAGGTAATATCATTGAGTAATTTAATTAGAAATGAATTATATAAAGTATTTCATAAGAAAGCTATTTATATATTCTTATTTATAGTTACAGCGTTTTTAATCTTGATGGGATTCTTAGGAAAAAAAGAAATAGATTTAATTAATAAAGGTACTATTGATAATCAAATTACTGAAGCTGAAATAGAAGTTTCTAATTATAAAAAAAATATTAGTGCATTAACGGATGAAGAAAAAGAATTATATATAGAAGCACTTGCAAATCTTGATACACTAAAGTTAGCTAAGAGTAAAAACTTTAATGTTCTTTCTGCTGAATTTAACTATATTAGAAATAATATTTATTCTTTTTATTTAGTTAAAAATTATGTTAATGAAAAATATTATGATTATACTGATTTAGGATATGAGTCAGTTGAAGATTATAACAATAAGTTTAATGAAGCACTAAAAAAACTTGATAGTTTTGTTCCAATTGAGGAAGTTAAGAATGACTTAAATAATTTAAATAAAGAAACGGTATGTTCAGAAATTAATAAAAACTCATGTGATGAATACTTTAATGTATATAAAAAGACTTTAGAATATAGAATAAAGCATAATATACCTTATAACTTTAAATTAGGTTCTAATACTCTTAATCAATATTTAGAAAGTTATCCAAATTATATTAAGTTAAGAGATCAATATGAAAATTCAGATAAAGATAAAAAAGAAGAATATGAAGAATTAAAAATGAATATTAAGTTAACTGAATATAAAATGGAACATGATATGTTAGAAGATGTTGAAAGCGAGTTTGCAAATTCTGCTGAGTATATTGCATATCCTTTATCTGAATTTTCTATATTTATTATATTTGGAGTAGTTGTTATTGCATGTGGTATTTTTAGTGATGAATTTGATAAAGGTACAATTAAACAATTATTAATAAAACCATTCTCTAGAAATAAGATTGCACTTGCTAAAGTAATAACATGTTTAATATCAACTTTATTATTTATAGTATATTTTGAAATAGTTAATATTATATGTGGTTTATTATTTATTAAAACATTTGATATTGGTGGTTTAGCACTTGTATATGATTATAGTTTGGGTAAAGTACTTGCTTTAAATGGTTTTCAGTTATTAGGATTATATTTCCTATATAATATTCCATATTTTATTATATTTACTTTAATCATATTATTTGTGTCTGTATTAACTAGAAATACTGCTTTATCAGCAGTAGCAAGTTTTATGTTAATAGTAGTTCCACCTTTTTTAGATATGCTTATAAATAAGTTTGAGTTTTTAGTATATCTACCTTTTTATACATGGAATTTAAGTGAATTTATGTTTGGTGGTAAATCGGCATTTAAACAATTAACATTTACTAATTCATTGATAGCAGATATTATATATATAGTGCTATTTACTGCAGGTATACTTATTACATTTAAACATATAGATGTTAAGAATCAATAAAAGAGCAAATAATTGCTCTTTTTTAGTTAAAAAATATGCTCTCTTCCCCCTGGCGAGACAAAGATTTCACTGGGAAACCTTTATCTATAAGGGAGTATTGAATTTATAAAAGTGCGTCTGCACAACAGTTGCACAGTTAATCACCATTATTTTGGTGATTTTTTTGCTTATTTTCCTCATATATTTTATCAAAATAATCAGTTACACCTTCGAGTGATTCTTCGAACATATGAGAATAAGTATCTAATGTTTCAGTTGGAGTAGAGTGACCAACTAATGCTGAAATTGTTGGAACTGGACTCTTAGCATTAATAAGTGCTGATACACAACTATGTCTAAAATCATGTAATCTTATTTGCTTAATACCAGCTTTCTTACAATATGCATTTTTCCAATTATTCATTTTATGAGTTCCAATAGGATTTTTATCTCCAAATACAAACCATGTATCTCTATATGCTTTGTATTTTTTTAATTGTCTTTTAAATTCGGTAAGTTCTTCAAATAGATCTTCTGGTATTGGTACAGTTCTATGTGATGTATTTGTTTTACAAGCACATATATACCAATCTTTATCGTTGTTTGTTTCTACATTATTTTGAACTTGATGTTTAATATATAATCTTCTATTATCCAAATCCACATTCTTCCACTGAAGACCTCTAGCTTCACCTCTACGAAGTCCACAATAGTATAATGCTTTATATAAACATCTCATTTGAATATCGTCTACTACGGAAATGAATTTATAAAACTCTTCAGGTTTATATACATCCATTTCTTTTTTTATTGCACCAGGTGTTTTAAAAGGCTCTAATTTGTTATAAAACTTTCTTAAATTAAAATCCCATTGTTTCTCTGCATAATTACATATTGTTTTAATTAACTTTTGTATATCAGTTTTGTATCTATCAGATAAATCAGTTTTATTCATTTGATTTCTCCAACGTTGATATATATCAGCATCTAAATCTACTAACTCTACATCCCAAAATAATTTCATAAAATGGATTCTATCTCTATAAGTTTTAAGAGTAGTTGCTCTAATCTTATCTTTCTTATA
>DJYF01000001.1 GCA_002450035.1 Caryophanales bacterium UBA6985
ACCAGTAATATTTTGTGCTTTTAAAGTAGCTTCAGTTCTAGCTTGAACATCCTATTCACTTAAACCCTGTTGATAATATGTTAAAGCGGCTTTAGAATATTCCATTGTACTACGACCAAGAGATTGAGCAGCACGATTTGCCTGATCTGCAAATTTAGCCATTTCTTCTCTGGAATCGCCAGTAACAATACGAATATCAGTTAAAGCAGAATCTAAACTTTTTACATATTGAAAAGCTTGTTGAACAGAATTTGTAATACTGTTAAATACACTAGATGCAACACCCCATTTTACGGTATTCATCATAGTAGTACCCATCTAATTTACTAAACTATGAGTCTATTTTAATTGTAAATTAGTGGTTAAAACAGAAGTTGACATCTGATTAAAAGCTCTTTGCCCAGCCATTCCTGCTTTACTGAAATCATTATAAATACTTTGTACAGTATGTTCAGAATTTTGCAAAGATTGATTAAATTTATCAATATTAACAGAATTTAATCTTACATTAAAAGCATCTGTTAACATTTTCTATAAATCTTTAGCAGTATTTTTTACCTTATTTAAATCATCCTGAGCACCTTTAAAATTTCCTATATTTAAATGTTGTAACTATTGTAAAGACTTCTTTACACCCTAAAGACTCGATTTATCGGTATTAAACTTAACACCAAACTAAATCTAATTTCTTCCGCCATATTTAGGCATAGACGTCTCCTCCTTTTATATCCTATATCTCTATATCCTTTCAAAAGTACATTAAAGCAATATACCATTATTTTCACCTTAAAAAAGCAATAAAAAAATGCTTTCTTTATATATACTATAAAGAAAGCAATTTAAAATTAACTTATTTAGTCCTTTTTATTTATAAACTATATGTTTATAATTTCTTATGAGGAGGTTTTTAAAAATCAAATTAATACGCGGCAGGGCATTAATTCGTTGCCGGTTGTAAACTAATCGATGCCGCGTTTGTATTTATATTTCTTCCACCATTTGCAGCCGTTGCAAAATCTACCACAGCCTGATACTGTTCAGGATTGAAGTTATTTACTATCTATTGAGCTGCCGCAGCGTTCTTCGGAAGGTCAGTTATAATCCGCTGTAGGACGGCCGCCGCGCTATTACTATACTTCATGTGTAAATCCCTCATAGTAATAAGCAGTTCTCTTAAATTCTCATATTCTCCTTCTCCCATATGAGCAAGGACTTCAGTTATAATACCATTAGTCTCAAGAAGGTCATATAACTGCATTTCATCTTCTCTATCTTTTGCTGAGAACTCTATATCTGTATAAAGATAAATAATATTCAAATGGAAATATACATCAAGAAGAATTTCATTATATAATCCATCTTCTTCAGCCTTTTGAAGAGTAATTTGAATAAGATCGTTCTTATCGGAGATAGGAAGATATTGTTTTACTTCTACCTATTGTTCATTAATTTTAAAGGAAGAAGTTTTTGTAAGATAGTTTTGATTTAAATTTAAATCTTGAAAGTTCATGAATTTTCTCCTTTTAACTCTTTATATAAATAAGTATAACATAATTTTTGACGAATGTCAATAATCAAACTCTTGTTATCTAATAACCAAAAGCTTCAGATAAAGTTTTATTTCCTATATATTTAACCCAGTTTCTTAGTCCTTTTCTTTGGCCTTCTTTAGAACCTTTTTGAATATAACCTAAATTATGTTGTTGTCTCTATAAAACAACTTTTATATTATTTGGATCAGTTTCTTTTAAAATTAATTCAGCCGTCTAAATAGCTTTTGTGAATCCCTGAGTAGATGCATCTCCAGATTTTACAGCATAACTTTTATTACCAATTATAAAATCTCCCTATAATAACCCAGAAACAGAGTCTACTTCTGTAACCCTCCACATAAAAGCATTTATATCATATTCAGGAGATTGAATTCCTGAAAAAATAGATTTTCTTTGAAAAACAATATTAGCATAAGTCTATGCTAAATCTCCTTTATTCAACACTCTCATAGCAAGCCAAGCATCTGATGGAACAGAGGGCTTCATATTCCACATAATAATAGAAACAACTCCACTTCCACTTTTAGAATTGTATTTATATTTATTGTATCTTTCTATAATTTTAGAATAAGCTGTCTATAAATAAGAAGCTTGTTGCAATCCTAATATTTTTGAATTATTTACCAATAATACCTATTTATTAATATCATTGGCCATTTGTTTCATAGTATCACTAGATTGTCGTAACCAAGAAGAATCAAGTCCAGTATGTAATAAATCTTCTATATTTTTTATTTTATATATAACTGGATTATCAGCATCTGGAATATATAAAATTTCAGACTATAAACCTAATTCAAGTTGAAATGCTATAGAAAGTTTTTCTGTCTAAATTGCAATTGTTCTCATATAAGAAGCTAAAGCATTTAAAGATTCTTTATAATCCATCTCCATTTTAGCAAATGCTAATCCCGCTTCTTTTCTTGCTGCAATAACATCTTGATAAACACTTTTATTAAAATGCTATTTTAAAAAAAGCTATTGCAATTCTAAAAAACCATTTGTTAATATAATTAAATAATTTTTTGCAATTACTTGTATATCTGATAAATTTTCATTTGTTGTTTTTATTAAATCTTGTATAGATGAATCAAATAAATGTTTTTCCATTGATTCTAAAGTACTAGTAGGAATTATAAAACTATCAGGGTTTATATTTATACTTTCTAATGTAATACTATTAGCCATTTACGTCACCTCCACTTCATTCCGTAACGTAAAAAAGAGGGGACTTTCGTCCCCTCTCTAGTTTTTATAATTAAGCCACTACAACAGTAAGATTAACACTAATATCTGTATCTCCTGTTCCTATAATAGTAGCAGATACAACAGAAGTACCACTCTTAACCGCTCTGATATGACCATCCTTTTCAAGTTCAACAGCTGTTCCAGATTCAATATTGAATTTAGGAATAATTTCACCAATAATATTATCAACATCTGTTGAAGTTTTCTTAGCCACTAAATAGTCTCTCATATCAATAGTATCATTAATATTATAGAGATTCTTTGTCATGGCATCAGTTCCATCAGTAAATTTGAAGTATCCAATTTCACTACCAAGTTCAGTTACTGTTTCATTACTATCACTTAACATAGAATCCTTATCTTCATCTACATCATTATGATACATAACAGGATCTGCATCTGCTCCAGTACCAGAACCACCAAGTGCAATACTATCAACAATTTGCATTACTGCAAGAACTTTTTTCTTTCTGTCAAAATATGTATAATCTGGGAAAGCATCCATAGTAAAATCAAATGTACTTGGATCGCCAGTACCAGCAAATGTCATTGTGAAATTAGATTGTAATCTAACATTCGGGAATGTAAGGTTTGCAGGTAAGTCTTTACCAGTGTGCTGATCACGGAATAATGTATCAGCTTCAACATAATAGTTTCCGCCAAAAGTATCTGGTGTAATATCAGCTTCATAGACGTGTTTGCCAGGAAGGTCAATATAATAATCAACCATAACTGGTACATCTTTTTCTACATATTTATCACTAGAATCTTTAATATTTTCTAATTCAATAATTCCAGTTTTTACTACAACATTATTTGTATCTTTAACATTAGTAATAGTACCAGTGTAAATATTTCCAGTTAAAGATCCATCATCTTCAGTTTCCATGATATAAATAGGAGCATCATCTAAAGAAATAGAAGCCGCACTACCAAATTCAGCAATTGCGTTTCTTAAATCAATAGAACCAGTATGATCAGAATTGATCTTTAAAGTAGCCCCAGAAGTCATATGGAAGTGAACTAAATCTTCTGTAGAACCTTCTTTAGCACTATTTGCACCATCACCACGTTTAAATAATCCAGCTCCAGAAAGAATAGAGAACCCAATAGGACTAAGTAAAGCATCTGTAAAGCTG
>DJYF01000015.1 GCA_002450035.1 Caryophanales bacterium UBA6985
GTAACCAAAATAATTACATTTCTGAATAAACCAACCATCACCATTATTTGTAACAGCTAAGAATGAACCATTATTCCAACGTCTAAGACCATTGTTATTCTTACCAAGTAATAAGATTACACTGTAAGCATCAATACCTTTAACTTCCCAGTTACTATAATCTTTTATACCTGTAGATTCAATTCTATTTCCTGTCCAATAATATAGTTCATCCGTATCTCTAACAAAGAAAACTACACCATAGAATTCAAATATATCTATCCAATTACCATCAGAAATATTAGTATTGATTACTTCTGACTTATCAGAATTAAGACGTTTGATACCATTGTTTTTAGTATTTTCAGTTCCTCCAAAGAACATTCCTTTAGTAGAATTAAATATAACTTTCCAGTCTCCAGTTATTACATTTGTATACTGAAGTCTTTCTAAGTTTTCATTATAACCAAAAATACCAAACTTATCAAATCCTTCAAATCTTGTAGTAAGTTTATCTTTATAAGGATAGAACATTTTGTAATCTAATCTACTTCTATCATTTATTCCTTTTAAGAAATCAATTTCGTTCCAATAATAAGATTTGAGATAAGTTTTCAAGAATTCTTTATCATATTCTAACAAAGATTTTACAAATCCTATATCAGAAATTTCTCTAGCAAACATACTCATACAAAGATAGAAAAGATTAGCTATTGTATCTTTTTCAGCTATTTCATCTAGCTTCATAGCTTTAGAAGCCATATAAGCTTTATAGATAAATACTAATACTTTAATATTCTCTAATAGAGATTCCTTTGTAGAACTATTGAAAAGTTTAATCAAACCTGTTGGTTCAGTAATATCTGAAGCAGCAAATACGTAAGAAGATAATTCTAAGAAAGAATGAGAAATACTTGCATTAGCAATGCTTTTCTTATTCATGAAATTATAGAAATATGTTAACCATTTTATGATTGTATCTCTCATAGTAGTCATAGGAATATTAGCTGCATATCTTATGATTGCTATAATTTCTTGATTAATAGCTGGGTTAGCATCCAAGAATGCATCCATTTCACTTACTGTAGTAGGATTAGAAACATTTACTGATCCAGGAGTTATTGGAACACCATTTTCATCAGTAGCAACAGGAAGATCACTATTAGCTGGATCTACTTGGAAAGTTAATGCTCCTAATGCATTCTTTATATCGTCTATATTTTTAGCAGGATCTAATAAAAATCCTTCCATCTTTTGCGTATAATCATAGGCGGTTCGATCTATAGCATCCTGAAGATCAAACATTGCTTGAACACCCATAGAGGCACCTATAATACCTTTAGCCTTATCAAGTGATGCTTTAAGTGTCGTCATCGTCGGAATTTTGCACCTCTGGTAAAAGGCTTCATTAACCATACGATTATTACCAAATATAGCATTAGAAGAAAGATAAATATAAATCTCTTTAATATTTTTATTATTTAATGTTATATATTCTGTATCGTCATATAAGAATGCTTTAGCTGAAGCACCTACTGCTCCAGTTACTTTTTTCTTATACTTTACACTTTCTGGAAGATCATTTTGTTTAGGATATCTATTACGTGATACTTTGTAAACTTCTGTAGATCCACCTTTGATAGCTGCTGATGATAGAACACCATATCTATCCATTTGAGTTTTACTCATGTTGGCTCTAAGTGTTTCTATCTTTTCATTTACTTTGAGACGAGCTTTTTCAGAATCACTAATATAATCTTTAGAAAGATCATAGATATCACTATTCATCTGAGCTTCAAACATAGCATTTTGTGCTTGTTCTTTAAGTGAAGCTTTATCATTATTTACATTCTCTAAGTATCGTTTATCAGATTCTGTAGTTTGATGTGATTTAAAATCAGGCATCATAGTTTTACAATCACCTTCAGAGAATGCAAAACGTTTATTATATTTATCATCAGTAGTTCCAAAATACTTTGGTAATAAATAATCTCCTGGAAGATCTTTAAAGAATTTCTCTATCTTAGAAACAGTTACGTATGTATATGAATTAATAATGAGAACTGCTAAGTTAGATACAAGCATTTCTTCCATACTAGTTATATCATTATCTAACTGATTTACTACTGATAAATTATCTAAATAATCGTCTCTTTTTGTATAATCATCAGGATAAGCATCTTTTATATAATTTATAGTATTTAAATAATTTAAACGTTCTCCTTTATACTCTTCTATAGAAGCTATAACTTTTTTATAAATATAAAAAAGATTATCTGCACAAGAATTAGTAGAACAGTTAACTATATCACTTTCAAGATATTTATATTCTTTATTGTATTTTATTCCGTATTGACTATCAATAAATTCTAGAGTATGTACCCAATCTCTAGAAAGAGCCATATTACGAATATAATGCTTATCATAAGCTAAGTCAGCTCCAGCTTTATATAAAGCTTTAATAGTTTCACAGAATACTTTATCAGGAATAAATAAAGAAGAAACTAAGTTCTTAGTAAAATCTTCTATAATATTACTGATATAATTTATTGCTGCGTTCTCTAATTGTTTTATAGTATCGTTTAACATAGTCTTTAAAAGATTAGTTAAACTACCTAATTTAGAACCTAAGAAACCGTTAAGTTTGTTTAATAAACCATCTAGACCAGGT
>DJYF01000002.1 GCA_002450035.1 Caryophanales bacterium UBA6985
CCACACAATGGATGTAGACCACCAAAAAGACCAAGAAATTAGTATTAGAAGAAAAGAGGATTATTTATGAATTTCGAAAAACCAAACTATAAAATTACTGAATATGATCAAAGTAAGAATTATGGAAAATTTGAACTTGAACCTTTAGAAAGAGGTTTTGGAACAACTATTGGTAATGCATTAAGAAGAGTTATGCTATCAAGTATGCCTGGCTCAGCTGTAGTAAGCGTTAAAATAGATGGAGTTTTACATGAATTCCAAAAAATTGATGGAGTAAGAGAAGATGTTATGAACATCATCCTAAACATCAAATCATTAGTAGTAAAAAATTATTCTAATACAAAGAAAGTTATGACACTTTCAGTTGAAAAAGAAGGAGTTGTAACTGCTGGAGATATCGAACACGATGCTGACATCGAAATCGTTAATCCAGATTTAGTTATTTGTAATTTAGTTAAGGGCGGTAAGATCAATATGGAACTTACTGTTGATAACGGACGTGGATATGTTGATGCATCAGAAAATAAGAAGATTATGGGTGAACAAGTTGGTGTTATCCCAGTAGATGCTTTATATAGTCCAATCGATAAGGTTGCATTCGAAGTAGAATCTGCTCGTGTTGGTCATAATGAAAATTTTGATAGATTAATAATGTATGTTAATACAAATGGTTCAATTACTCCAGAAGAAGCAATGGCTTTAGCTTCTAGAATTTTAATCGAACATTTAAATATTGTAGCTGATTTAAATCAAATCGCTGATGTTACTGGAATAATGGCAGAAAAGAAAGTTGATACTATCACTAAGACACTTGAAACTCCTATTGAAGAAATTGAATTCTCAGTAAGAGCTTATAATTGCTTAAAGAGAGCAAATATTAACACTGTTCAAGATTTAATTGATAAGAAAGAATCAGAAGTTAATAAAATACGTAATTTAGGTAAAAAATCATTAAAAGAAGTTATAGACAAAGTTAGTGAAATGGGACTTAAGTTCCGTGATTAATTTCAACAGAGAAAGGAAAAGAATATAATGTACAGAAAATTAAGCAGAGAATCTAGTATAAGAAGAAGTATTTTAGCTGGAATCTGTAAAGATGTTATTATGAACGAATCTGTTGTTACTACTGAAGCAAGAGCTAAAGAAGTAAGAAAATTCGTTGATAAGATGATTACTTATGGTAAAAGCGGATCATTAGTTTCAAGAAGAAAAGCTTTAGCTTTCTTACATAACGATACAAAAGTTGTTAATAAAATATTTAATGAATTAGCTCCTCGTTATGCTGAACGTAATGGTGGTTATACTAGAATTATTAAATTAAATGAAAGAAAAGGCGATGACGCCTTAGAAGTAAGACTTGAATTAGTTGACTAATCAAGTCTTTTTTTTCTCTTTTTTTTAAATAATATATGGTAAATTCTTGAATTATGATATACTAAAATAGTAAAAGAATAATTAGAGGTGAATATTATGGACCAATCTAATCATATGGCAGCAGTTGAAGAAGTAAAAAATGAAGAAACTAAAGATACTGTAAAACAAGAAAATACTATTGCAAACGCTAATCAACAAGTAATTAAGGTTAGCCCTAAATTGCTTCAAGATAGAGAAAAACTTATTGCAGAAATTAATAGTAATACAACTCCAAGATCAGATCATCAAGTAGCATATAGATATACTGCTTTAAATCCTGATAATAAAGTTGTAACTAATACTTTCCCAGCTTATTCTAAGATGGAAGTATTTACTTTCCTTGAAGGTGAAGGTTATAAGGTATTTAAAATTGAGACTTCTGCGTCTATTGAAAGATTTTATGGTAGTGGATCAATTATTCACCATAAAATGAGTACGAAAGACTTAGTATTTTGGTTGGAACAATTATCTACATACTTAAAAGCTGGTATCCCATTAACAGATGCTATGCGTATTTTAAGTAAACAAATGGGTAGAACTGATTTCTTAAAGAGAGTATTTGATACAGTTGTATATGATTTAACTCTTGGTGAGAATTTCTCGACTTGCTTGGAAAATCAAAATACAGTTTTCCCTTCATTATTAATTAATATGGTTAAGACAGCTGAAGCAACAGGTGACCTTGAAGGAACACTTGATGATATGGCTGCATATTATAGTAATGTTGAAAAAACTCGAAAGGAAATGAAGAGTGCTTTAACTTATCCAATCTTGATTTTATTATTTGCGTTTGGTGTAGTAGCATTTATTCTTTTATATCTAGTTCCGCAATTTGAAGGAATATATCAATCTGCTGGTGCTTCGGTTAATAAGTTAACTGCATTCATTATTGCAGCTTCTAAGTTCCTTAAAAATTATATTGTTTCGATTATTATTGGTATAATTATATTTATAATTGTGTTAGTGGTACTTTATAAGAAAGTAAAATCAGTTCGATACTATATGCAGAAATTTGCTATGAAGTTGCCTGTATTTGGTAATATGATTATTTATAAAGAAATAACAATATTTACTAGAACTTTTGCAAATTTATTAAAAAATAACGTATTTATTACTGAATCAATGGATATCTTAGTCAAAATTACAAATAATGAAATTTATAAAGATATCATGATTAATACAGTTAATTATATTGGACGTGGTGATAAAATATCTGAAGCGTTTAAGAATAATTGGGCAGTTCCTGAAGTTGCTTATTACATGATGGTAACTGGTGAATCAACTGGTCAATTAGCTGAAATGATGGAAAAAGTTGCAAATTACTATGATACTCAACATAAAACTATGGTTGATGCTATGAAGAGTTTAATTGAACCAGTTTTAATTCTTTTCTTAGCTGTTGTAGTTGGTGGAATAGTAGTTGCAATCATAATGCCTATGTTCGGTTTATACAGCGAATTGTTATAGGAAGGAAATATAATATGACACAATGGTTGATAATGGTATATTTATTTGTTGTTGGTTTATTCTTTGGGTCATTCTTTAATTGTATGGCTGATAGACTTAGCAACAATAAATCGATATTCTTTCCAGGATCTCATTGTGATAATTGTAAGCATAAGTTAACCTGGTATGAATTAATACCAGTTTTTTCTTATATTTTTCAGGGTGGTAAGTGTTCTAAATGTAAGGTTAAGTTATCTATCCTTTATCCTTTATCAGAGTTACTTACTGGAGTTTTATTTGCATTAAGTTTTTATATGTTTGGTTTTTCATATAAAACACTTACATCTATAATTGTAGTTTCAGTATTTGTAACTACTATGATGAGTGATGCTAAATATATGATAATTTTAGATGAAATACTTGTTGCAGGGATAGTATTATTTTCTATAGTTGATTTTATGGATGCTGGACTAATTGATGTTGCAACAAGATTTATATATGGTTTAGTTTTATTTTCAATTATGCTTTTAATAAAAGTGTTTGGAGATTCAACTTTTAAACAAGAGTCACTTGGATGGGGAGACATTAAGTTATCGTTTTTTGTTGGTCTAGTTCTTGGTATTAAGCTTGGAATATTATATATATTCTTAGGAGCTTTTCTTGCGTTACCATATGCTATTTTTATAAGTGCTAAGAAAAAGAGCAATATTCTTCCATTTGGACCATTTTTGGTATTAGCATTTTTAATAATATTTATGAATATGGATTTTTTTAGTCATCTAATAACACGTTTATATGGAGGTTTAATATGAAAAGGTATTTAGTTATTTTCATTTTTGCTTTTTTCTTATTTCTTCCTTGTGTAAGTGCTAAAGAGTTTAATCAATTAAACTATGATATTTTAGTTAAAAATGATGGCTCTGCACATTTTACTGTTAGTATTAATGCTTTATTTCAAAAGAATTTTACTGAGTTTGAAATAGCTCTTTTTAGAGTTCCTGATTCTAAAGTATCTAATATTAAAGTTACTGATATTTATAATACTCATTATGAAGAGGTCAGTAGTTTTCAAAAGAATAAGAATTATTTTTATACTTTATCTGATCAAGGATATAAAAAACTTATAAAGATTAAAACTACTCCAAAAGTATGTGATTATACAATTGAATTTGATTTATCTAAGTTTGTTACAAAGTTTAAAGATAATGTTTATGGTATTGATTGGTATGTATATTCTAGAATAACTGATCAAAAAGCAGGATCACTTGACTATAGCATAAAGTTTGAAGATGAAACAGTTGCTAAAAATATTGTTTCTAGTTCTATACTTGGTGTTAACGAATCAGTACAACAAACGGATAATGGAGTTTCAGGAACACTTTATAATGTTTCTTCATCTTCAATGATTAGATTACTTGTTGAGTTTAATAAAAATGTTAAATTTAATACTAGTACTACTTCAAAACTTACTTTTAAAGAACAATTAGAAAAAGCAAAAAATGGAGCAGACTTTGCTGTACTATTTAATGCTTATACTTCAAGAGGTTTTTTAATATCATTTGCAGTTATTATTGAAGTAGGAGTAATTGTTTTATTACTATCATATATAATAGTTAAATATGGTACTCATAACGAATATTTTGGAATGGAAGTTGCTGATAAGAAAACAATTCAAAAACCAAAAGATGCAGTTTATTATGATTCAGTTCCATGCCAAGGAGATATTTATAAGATTGCCTTTGTAGCTGGTTTCTTTAAATTATTAAAGAGTAAATCTGATTTAATTGGTGCTATTTTATTTAGGATGTATTTAAATGATAATATTGAAATTATCAATGGTAAAAATGGTTTTGATATGCGTCTTAGAAATGATTTAAAGATAGAAAGATCACTTGATCAAGACTTATATAATATTATGATGGAAGCATCTGATATGAGAGTATTAAGTAGTATTAAAACTAGTAGATTTTCTAAGAGACATTTTCTTAGAATAATGACTTGGTTTAATATGGGTTATAGTGAAACTATTACTGATGAAATTAACCGCGGCCATATAACTCGTGGTGGTAAAATTGGTAAGACTACAAAGATAATTTTTAGTGATGTCTTTGTTGACTATGGTAATAAGATATTAGGTATGAAAAAATACTTACTTAACTTTAATCAAGTTCCAAGACAAAGCCCATTAAGTGAAGAAACATATAAATTATTACTTATAAGTGCTGAACTTCTAGGAATCGGAAAACAAGTAGCAGAAGAAATATTAAGAAAGAATAGTAATAATATTTATGCTAAGAAATTATTAGAATTCCAAAAGATTAGACCAATCTTTAGTGAAATATATGGCGATTCTTTAGCTGAATATAGAAAGACTGTTAAGAATAATGAAATTTATAACTACGATAAAATGAAAGATTCTTCTCTCCAATCTACATCAAACGTTATAAATGTTACAAGGCTATGATAATTAAAAGTATTAATAAAACAACCTTACTTGATTATCCTGGTAAGGTTGCTTCAACTATATTTCTTGCTGGTTGTAATATGAACTGTTCATTTTGTCATAATAAAGATTTAATAAAAATGGATCCTAGTAATAGTATTACTAGGGAAGATTTATTTGAATTTTTAGAAAAAAGAAAAAATGAACTTGATGGTGTTTGTATTACAGGGGGAGAACCAACATTAAATAGTGATTTAGTATATTTAATAGAAGATATTAAAAGTTTAGGATATTTAGTTAAACTTGATACTAATGGTACTAATCCAGATATGGTTTCTTATTTAATAAATAATAATTTGATAGACTATATTGCGATGGATATAAAGACATCATTTGAACATTATAAAGATATAACTAATACTACTAATAGTATTCAAGATATAAAAAGAACTGTTGAAATCATAAAGAACAGTGAAATAGATCATGAATTTAGAACAACTGTAGTAAGTAATATTAATAAAGAAGATGTGGTATCAATAGCTAAATATATAAGTCCTTCTAAATATTATTTGCAAGAGTTTAAAGACTATCCTGGAAACAACGGAGTTACGGGAGTTTCTTTAGATATGTTAGATGAGTATAGATTAGCATGTAATATTTATACAGAAACAAATATAAGAAAAAAATAATTTTTTTGAAAATATTATTGACAATAATTAAGTGGGGTTGTATAGTTAAGATACTTAGTTAAGTAATATACTAAGCGAGGTAAAAAAATTATGCACAGGTTATTTTATCCAAACAAAATAATCAAGAGCGAATTTATTTACTTATTAAAATGATGTTATGCGAATTATAAACGGGTAGTTTATAATATCCAAATTAAAAACATCAAGATTTTGCTTAGTTTAACTGCTTGTATTGGATGGATCCAATATTTGAGCGGTTTATCGTATTACATGATGCCGAGAGGTCTTATCTGTTACTAAGTATATGCGCATATGAGAAAGAAACTCTACTTAAGGATAAGGAATTGTTATTCGGGAACTGACATTCTTAGAATAATGATTTATCTTAAAAACTCGAAACACATAGTTGTCAGCTATGTGTTTTTTGGTACATAAAAACACACTATGATTTATTGATGAAGGAATGCTTATTTGCTATACTATTTATAGAATATGGTGATAATATGAAGTTTAAATATTTGTTTATTATTTTGTGCTTTTTCTCATTTATTGGTTTTGCAAATGCAGATGAGGCAACATGTACTATAAATGTTAGAAATGAGTTGAGTGCTGAAGCTATGAAAGTGGAAGCATCATATAATATTTCATATGAAGGAGAACCTCATTTTGAAATAAGCATTTATAATATTACTCCTAATATATTTGTTTCATTTAAACATGTTAATAAGACTCCTGAAACAATAGTTTATGGTAATACTAATAATGGTACTTATACATTTAATGAATATAATTTGGATAGTATATTTAAGTATACATTTGAAATATATCCTGATAATAAAACTGGATGCACAAGTAGACTTCTTTATAAAAATTTAACTAAACCTAAGAAGAATAAATATGCTGATTTAACAGAGTGTAGTTATGAAAAAATGAAAAACTATACTTATTGTAAAGAATGGATTTCATATGACTTCTTAATTGATGAAGATGCTATTATTCAAAGTATTAAAAAAGAAGCTGGTAAAACTTCTACAACAAAAGTTATAAGTAATAATAAAACTGATGAAGATTTAATGTCTTTTAAGGAGTTTTATTTATTAAGCCGTAAATACTTAATAATTGGTTTATCTATTGGAATTGTTATAGATTTATATTGCTTATATTTATCATTTAGAAAAGTTAGAGAAAATATTTTATAAAAATAAAACTTATACATGGAATTTGTATAAGTTTTTTTTAATATTTTAATATTGGTTTTAACATCTATTATATGATATACTTGTATATAGAATAGATGATAGTAAACGATAAAGAAAGGCGTTAAATATGGAAAAGCTTAGAAGTGAAACAAAACGTTTTAATAAAGGTTATGTACCTGTTATTATTTCATCATTATTTTTATTAGTTTTACTAGTTGGTTTAATTATAGTTATATTAGTAAAACCTACTGAAGATAAAGAGGAAGAAAAGAAAAAAGATGATAGTTTGAGACAAAATGAAATTGTTGTTGATACTAGTTCATTAAAGTGCAGTAAAGATGACATTAATAAATTAGTTAAAGAAGCTTCAAATATAACTGTTAACTATAAGGTTAGCGAAAAAGAAATAGGAGAACCTGTATTGGATGAGGCCAATAGTACTCCTGATGAACCTGTTTATATTAAAGATACAGTTTATGCCTATGATATAAATTTTGAAAATGTAACTGAAGATGTAAAATTAGTTATTACAAATGATAATGCAAGTAATACTTATACATTTACTGGTGATGATATTAAAGATGGTAAAGTAGGATTTGTAACTGAACATGTACTTGAAACAATTAGATATACTGTTACTATTTATTCAAATGAAGGTGAATGTAAGGATTCAGTTGTTAGAAAGTTTACTTTTGAAACACCAATGTTTAATCCATGGAGTGATATGACAATGTGTAGTGATTCAGAAAGTGAATTATGTAAGGCAACAACTTATGACGATGAAAAAATAAATGTTAATAAGATGGCCAAGGATGTTGAAAAGGAAAAAGAAGAAAAGGAAGAAGCAAAATCTAAAAAAGATTATGGTATTCTTATAGCTATTTTAATAGTTATGGTGGTTATTGGTGTAGTAGCATATATCTTAATTCAACATAGAAAGTTGGTGAAGAATCATGCTTAATAAATATTTAAAGAAAGCATTCGTATTTGGATTATTATTAACAATTCCTTTTAATGTTAAAGCACTTGATGATGTTACAATTAAAGGTACTTTAAAACAAAAGGAAAAATGTTTAAATAGTTTTGAAGGAGCAGGTTTATGGCTTACTTCAGATAGTAAATCTAATAATGGTAAAACATATGAAAAAATGAAGAGTGGAAATTATGTTCATTCTTATAATACTTCAATTTGGGAAGTAACTATTAAATCAGAAGGAAACCTAAAAAATAAAACATTTAATGCTTACTGTATAGATCCTGGTTTAACAGCTAATTCAGGTACTTCACTTAATTGTAAACCAATTGAGAATAGTCAAATCGAATACTTATATAAAAACTATGATGGATTAAAAGAAGAAGATGCAAATAATAGCTGTGGAAATAAAACTTTCGGTGGTCTTGAACTTGCTTTAAGAGCTTTAGCTATTGATGCTGGTTATCCAAGTGCAAAAGCATTAGAAAAAAATGGATATGCTGAAATTAAAAATAGAATTATAAATGGACAAACAACAGGAAAAACAATTTTTGATTATATTCCTAGTAGTCCAAATAATTATATGGAAAAGAGTTCTGGTTTTTGGAGTAATTTATATTACGATGGAACAGACTCATCTTCAAACACTGTAGCCGCAGCTGATAGTAATAGAGTAACTAAAGCTGTAAGCTTCTATGGGTCTTCTAAAGGTGCTGGCGGTGCTGGCGGTGGAGCTGAAACTCCTGTTGAGGAAGGTACTCTTAATTTTACAATTGAAAAGACTGTTCAAGATGATACAGCTCGTACAATAGAATATAAAATAACTTCTAATTTAACTGTTCAAAAAGAGAAATTAGATGTTGTATGTGAAAAAAATTGTACAATAGTTGATGGAAGCTTTACCTGGAGTGGTAAAGAAGGTAAAGTAAAAATTCATGTTGATGATGAAACTTGTAAAGGACATTGGAATTTAGAATATAAAGGTCCTTCAACTAGTACAGAAAGTAAAGCATTATATTTATGTTATCGTACTAGTGGTGATACAGTATCAGCTGATGCTCAAAAGTTTATCGCTTTTATGAATTCTGATGATGAAAAGAAGATAAAAAAAGTTGATTTCGCATTAGGAGAATGTGAATGTGATTGTTCAAATATTCCTGAATACGAAAAACTTGAAATAGAATCTTGTTGTGAAGATAATACTCCTTCAGAAGTTATTCAACCAAAGATAAATACATTATTCTGTGATTATAAATCTGAAGATGGAGAAGTAATAGTACACCAATATAATTCTACTTGTGCTGGTGGATATAAAGTTGAGAATGATAACTTAGATAATGATTACTGTGAACTATATTGTTCAGAAAGATTAAAGGTAACAATTCCTTCTTCTGTACAATCTGAAGTTGGTCATTATTTTGAATTACCATCTGTATCTCCTGATTCAAAAGGACCTTTATTTGAGGGTAAGAAGACTTGTAGATTAGTTATTAAATATGATCAATGGGCAAATGATTATAAAACTACAACTAAGAATGCGGTTTCTGCATTTAATAATTACCAATCTAATAAAGCAAATCATGATATGTATGATAAGATGGTTAAAAATCTAGTTGAAAAACAAGAAGATAGAACTTTAACTCATACATATTCAGATACTAAAGAAGTAACATGTTCTGATGGAACAAAAGAAAATGCCACATTTACAGGTACTTCTACAACTACTTGTAAGATTAAAGGTAAAAAGATTGAAGAAAGTAGTTATAAATCTGTTAAATATAAACAAGTTAAGATTAATTGGAAGGTTGGTGGAGATACTGAAGATCCACTTAGCAAATATAAAGGTTTATCTATAGTTGATGCTCCAGATGGAACAACAACAGCTGGACCTACAGGCTATTATACAATTGATTGGGTTGATTCTAATTGTAAGAATGTTCATCCTGATAGTGGAAGTTGTTCTGCTACTGCATGTGGTTCAAGTCAAACAAGTACATGTAGTTATTCATCTACAACAGGTGATGTTTTAGAGACACCTATAAAAGATACAATAGATCAAGCAATTACTGATTTTAATACAGATGCTGAGACACAAGCTAGTGCGTATAAATCAGCAGTAGAAAAATTAAAAGAATTAGATGAAGATTTATTAGAATGTGATGAATACTTTGATGAAGGTGGAGCAGGAACTAAAAAGAATAGTGATGGTTCATACTTAATATATGAGATGAAACCAACTACTACATTCTATTATTTCCAAGCTTATGTAGATAACACAGCTAATAAGATTAAAGATAAGGAACATTCAATAGAATTTACTGTTAAATGTGAATATAATTTAACTAAAGTTGGAGAAACTGCTGATGGTACTGCAACTGAACTTGGATTATCAGGATATCAATACAATATTGCTGATGGTACTGAAAATAAAGAAGCAAAAGTTAAAAACTTTAAATTTGATTCAGTAGTTAAATGTTTAAGTAACTCTGGATATTCTGGATGTTCAAATACAAATGTATCTGCTGCAGGTTTAATTAGTGATAGTGAAAAAACTTATTCACAAAGATATACTGAAGATGCATATTATGAGGCAAGATGTACATCAAATGATGTTGATAATAATTCTCATGTTATTTATCCATACGGAAGTATAGGATTAGGCGATGGCGATGAAGGAAGTTACTATTATACTGATAGAGATATCCAATACTATATTGAGTATAGTACTTTATATGCTACTTATGAGACACATTGGGAATTTAGTGGTCTTGGTTCTAATGGTGTATTTGATGAAGTATTTACTGAGCATGAGACATGTTCAGGAAATACTAACACTGAAAATCCTAGATTATTCTGTGAATTAAAAGTTGATAGTGAATTAACTGAAATATCTGGATGTAATGAAGATAGTGTTATAGCATTCTTAAATGGTTTTGATTATAACTGGAAAGAAGAATGTTGTGATAATCCTGATTGTGATAATAATAGTACAGATCAATTAACATATTCATTTAAGATTGCTGATTCAGCAAACTTATTCCCAGATGGTGGAAATAACAATGGTAAAGTATATGGTTATAACTGGTTAGTTGATTCAAATGGATCTAATGTTAAATCAGAAATTGAAGCATTAGCTTCATCTGGTAATACATATAATCCAAGTAGTATTACATATGAATTTAATTTATCTAGTCAAGATTTAGCACTTATTAAGAAATATAATGCTGATAATTCTTATAATGATTTCAATATGGCATGTGAAAAGAGAACTGAAACAGATCCTGAAACTCATAAAACAAAGATAACTCGTATTTATGAATGTAAGAGTAATTTTATTACAAATTATTATAATGGAAAAATCTTATCTGATAATGATGTTTCGGTTAAATATGGACTAACAAAACTTGAGCATGTAAGAACAGGTGATGGATCGCATTTCCATTTCTATAGTGCTTAAAAGGTGGGTGAAGGATAATGAAAGAAAGTATATGGGCATACTGGATAATGGTAC
>DJYF01000046.1 GCA_002450035.1 Caryophanales bacterium UBA6985
AATCCTTTCACTGGACAGATGGGTAATCCTTATATGTCATTTGATGAGGATAGTGCAATCTTCCATAGATATGCAGCTCTTGGTGTATGTGTTTTAGACCCAACTAGAACTCTGTCACTTATTCCTGCAATTCTGCAAGGTTGATTAATTACAAAATAAGGAGAGGGAGACCTCTTCCTCTCCTTTATTTATTATTATTGTTTTAATTTTTAATAGGGAGAAAAATGGCAAAGAAGAGTAGTAAAACTGAGATTGTAGATATTGATTTGGATGAAACTCCAATGCAAGAAGTACCAAAAGAAGAAGTGAAGAAAGAAGAAGTAAAGCAACCATATAGTAAACATGAAACCAGTCATGGTTTAGTTTCTTGTTTAAGGAATGAAAGAGTTATTGTAAGACATATACCAAAGGAAACTGGTATAGTTACAGACCCAAGACATATATTATATGGTGGTTTGGCTGAAAATGCAAGAAGAACTTTTGTAGTTCCTGTACTTCGTAATGGTGCTTATGTAAATATTCTTACTGATGCAGAGAAAGAGTTTCTTGAAAATGTAATGGGTTTAGAGTACAATGCTTTAAGTATTTATAAGCAACAGAATAACTATTGGGATGACTCTAATATTGGTTGTGTAAACTCTATTACATTAACAAAAGATGATACATATCTTGATTTAAGTAATCCAGAGGATTATATCAGATATAAAATTCTTTTGGCAAATAAGGACTATATAGCACCTTCAATGAAAGACCTTGAAGACCATCCTAAAGCAACATATCAATTTGTTATAATTGGTCAAGATACCGAGGTTAATAGAGCTAAAACAAAGATGTCTATATCTATGCAGGCTGTTAAGGAGTTTGGTAAGATTGAGGATGATTATGATAAGCTCAGATACTTACTTCAAACATTGGAAGGTAGACCTGTATCACCTAAAACCAAGATTGATTTCATTCAAACAAAGATATACGATTTCATACAAAATGGTAGAGATAGTAAGAGAGTATTGAATATTCTGCAAGACCCTCTGTTAGATGCAAAGATTCTTATCAATAAAGGTGTAGAATATGGAGTTATATCTAGAAGAGGTGATTACTATTATTTAAAGGCAGATGGTTCTGCTATTTGTGAACCTGGGCAAGACCCCACTTTAAATATAGCTGCTGAGTATCTTAATAGTCCTAAACATCAAGATGTACTGTTTGCAATACAAGGTAAGATAAATAGCTAATATGACTAACGCTGAATTAAAATCATATTTTAATTTACTTTACAACAACATTAATAACAATTCTGCGCCTGGTTTAAAGGATAAGGAAATATCAATGTTTCTTACTAAAGCACAAGATGAAGTTGTAAAAAATCATGCACTTACTAACAATACTTATCAGATGGGTATAAACCAAATGAGTAAACGAGATAATGAGTTAGGCAGTCTTATTAAAGTGTATGCTACTACAACATTTTCTACATAGAGTGCACCAAGATTGCATCCACATAGTGTAACTTGTGTATGTAATATTAATCCGTTAGTTATATTATCAGAAACAGCAAATGATAAATTAGATGTTGTGGAGTTAAGTTATATTCAGTTTAATAAGTTTATGGCAGGAATATACAAACACCCTAAAAAGAATCAATGTTGGAAACTTAGACATGATTCTATAATTGAATTAGTTATGCCTGCAAGTGTAAATACATTAACTAAATATGTTATGGTCTATGTAAAAAAGCCTGCAGATATTGATGTTAATGGTAGCACTACTGAAGTACCTGAAACACTACATCAAGAAATAGTGCAAAGAGCAGTTGAACTGGCTAAAGCTGCTTATATGAGTGAATCTGTTAGTATACAAACACAAATGGGTCAAAGAAGTGAGTAATGAATGAAAAAGAATTTTCTGATAAATTTGATGCTTTATTAAATAGCTATAAGACTAGTGTTCCTTATGGTTATGAGCAAGGTAATTTTGATTTTACATTAAATGAATATGAAAAATCATTATATCTTACTCAATCTCAAGAATAGTATGTTGAAAATTATTTTACATCAACCACTGATATTGATAGCACATTTGAAGGTACTGAGAAAGCCAGAAAAAGTTTAGAAGCTTTGGTAAGAGATAGATATCTTGAAGAAGATACTACAGAGCGTAGACATATTGTAAAAGATTCACAATTCTTTAAAGTGGCTGATGATGTATGGTTTACAGTGTATGAAGCTGTAGAATACAATACTGAGAATGGAGATTGTGTTGTTCTTCCAGATTGTATAAATAGTAGCGTGCAGGATTTAGGTGCTGCATATACTACAGTATTACCTATAACACATGATGATTTTTATAGAACATATCATAATCCTTTTAGAGGTGTTACAAATAAAAGAGCTTTAAGACTGACAGCAGGAGAAAAACTATATGAAGTTGTATCAAAATATCCTATAAATAAGTATCTTATAAGATATGTAAAAAGACCAAATCCAATAATACTTGAAACCTTACCTGATGGTCTTACTATTGAAGGCAAAAGTGGTATGCAAACTTGTCAATTGGATGAAAGTCTACACGATACTATTTTAAGTATGGCTGTACAACTAGCTCTAAATTATCATAGATTAACTGCAAGTAGTAGTACATCTCAACCACAAACGACAACTAAATCATCAAAAGATGATAATGATTGATAATTAATTTTATTGTTTAACTAAATACATATTAAAATGGCTGTATTTAATACAAATCAAGTAAGACATTTATATGTCACTGGTGTTAATGAAAATGGTGGTTTAGCCAATGCTCAATTAGGACCTGTAACAAAGACTGCTGCGCAAATGGCTACATTTAAACAGAAGCCTGTTGGTTATATGGTTCCTGTTGTAGATAATCTTACTAATCCTACCAAGTTGCACTTTGTATATAAAGGTTTTGGAGGCCCCATTAGAAGTGATTTAATTGACCTTAGAAAGGCTACTTATTACAGCATTGTAGACCCAGCTAATGATAAGTACACTCTTAAAGCTAAGAAAGTTAGCTTAAGAAGTGACGTTAATGGTGGTAACCCTGTTGCTGGACAAGATTATATCTTAGGTATTGAGATTAAGGGTTTTACTAGTGGCTTTGATGAGGATACCTATACTAAGCAAGGTATGGTTCATGCCTTCAGTAATATGGACGCTAAGAAGTTCTACAATGTATTAGCACTCTCGTTGTGGATGAACTTTAGCCGTGAGACTACTAAGTTCTTCACTTTCTGGTTAGGTACTCAGGAAGTAAATGAGGATAGTGTCAAGGTTATCAAGGCTGCTCTCAAGAGTGGTGATGATAGCTCTCTCTATGCTGCTGATGGCGTAGTTATCCAAGAGGCTCCACAAGATTGGGATTTAGGTAGAATGCAGGAAGAGCATCTATTCTTTGATGTTAGCGGTGACACTATTGTATTCAATGGTGATGAGCTGTTATGGGCAGAGATTGAGGATGTAGCTGCTGCTAATATGAATAATGATCCTACATTAGGTGGTACCACTATTCCTAATTCTCATAGAATTGCTGACCTTGAGTACTTCTGCATGGGTGAGAGAGGTGACATCTATCGCAATATGGGATGGCCTAACACTATCTTTAATCCTGCTAGCTTGTTAGTAGACCCAACTAATACTACTGGTTACTTTGTATTCAACATTCACTTTGCATTTACTGATAGTAGAGAGGGTCCTCAGCGTTCAGAGAAAGATTTGCAGATTGTTGCTCCTACCAATGTATTTGCTAATCTCAAGAGTCTTCTTGATGCAGCAGGTGTTAAGGAGTTGGTTAGAGATACTGGTGATTAATGATCTCTTTTCATAAACAATAGTGTTAAACTTTAATGGGGTTGGGCATTGCCCCAATCCCATTTTTAATTTATACAGCTATGGTATATATAAATAGTTTTGATTTTAATAATGAATATAATCAAATCAATGCTGATGTATCTTTACCACCATATGAATTAACATCAGAAGTATACATAGATACAGTAATTATAGGTTCTTAGAATGCTTATGATGTAGAAACTGGAGAATTCAAATTTGATGATGAAGGAATTACTGAATCTTACAATTAGTATTTTACCAAAACTACATACAATTATGGCTGGGTATTTAAAGCAAAACATGAGTACAATACTGAAGATGGGTATCCAACAGCTAAAACTTTTTCAGTGCAAGGGTTACCTATAAACACTAGTAATCTAAGTATTAATGATTTATATTTCATACAAATAAAAACTCAAGGTGCTTATAGTGCTGATACTCCTTGTAGCAATACAGGTGATACTTGGGGTTCGTTATATGATAAATTTAGTATTGATGCTAAAGGTATGTAGTATATGAAAGAATTAGCAGATGATTGTAATACTCCCACAGATTTGATTGATTATATTCTTAACAAGAATGCTATTGATGTAGCTGCAGGATGTGGAGATTATGCTACTATGATTTCTAGATATAATGAACTTATGGGTTATAGTAATGTAACTACCATAAGTAGTGTAACTAACAATTATAAAAAGTGTGGATGCAATGGCTAATTGTTGTGTTAATGGTTTGAATCAAGTATTCTGTAATGCTTTTAATAAGTATTATAATACATTATATGCTAATGGAGAAATATCTAAAGAAGAAACTAATAATCTTCTTATAATAGATTACATTAGACAATGTTTATCTGATGACAGATACAGTGGTTATTATAATATATTATTAAAAGCACTACGATGTATTGCAAATAATTCTTGCTTATTAGATACAAGTTGGTTATACAATAGAAATGTAATACCTAAAGTTACTAATTAGTTTGTTACAGTATTAACAAAATAGCCTTTTGTAGAAACAGACCCTATATTTTCTGCATCTCCTGCTGCAACTATAACTGAAGAAGATATAAACAATTGGAATAATTCTAGTGGAGGGGAATAGAGTGATTGGAATGAAACTGATACCGATAGTTTAGCATATATTAAAAATAAACCTACTATACCCGCAGCACAAGTTCAAAGCAATTGGAATGAGAGCAATACAAGTTCTAAGGCTTATATTCAGAACAAACCCACTATCCCTACTGTGCCAACAAATGTTAGTTCTTTTACAAACGATGCTAACTACTTAAAGTACGAACTTGTGACTGCACTACCTGCTAATCCAGATAGTGGAACACTTTATTTAATAGCAACGACATGAGCATATATCTTGGAAATACTGAAATAGGACAGATTTATCTTGGTGAGACTGAGATTAGCAAGGCTTATCTTGGCAGTGATTTGATTTTTGAATCTGGTGGGAGCCCTACTCCACCAACACCACTCCCTTATAATGCGCAAGTAGAGTATTTGCAAGGTGGCTCTGCTCCTTATATAAATGGATAGAAAAGCATTAAGAGATAGAATTAATGAATTAGAAGATGGAGGAGTTATTACAATTAAGTAAATAAAATAACTATGTGCAAATGTTTACTATAGGTAATTAAATCAATTTTTTCTAACAAACAATCAAAACTTATGCAATGTAATGTAAAAATACTTGAAGGAAATAAAAAGAATGGTGTTAACTATTTAAATAGTAGATCATTCAATAAGTCTGATACAAGATATATACTTAAGTGTGATTTTGCTCTTTGTGAGAATATTACTATACCTGATAATTGTATTTTAGAATTCGATGGAGGTTCAATTAAAAATACAGTAGAAAATGGTATAAACAAATATACATTAAGAGGAAGTCATACTGTAATTAAATCTCCACCTGTATAGATATTTGACTTTGATGGTGATTTAAATTACTTAGGTAGAATTGGTAACATAAACGCAAGACATAAAAAAGATACTGTATTCTTTGCTGGAACTTGGAAAGTAGATGAAGTTTATCCTGAATGGTTTGGTGCTAAAGGTGATGCTATCATATCTGATGAAGTAACACAAAGAAACTATGGTGGAAAACAATGGGATACACTATAGCCAATATTAAATGATACAGCAACTGATGATTAGCCTGCTATACAAAAAGCGTTATATGCTGCAGTAGCTTTTGGTTGTTCTACAGTTAGATTTTTAAATTGTTACTTAATAGAATCAACAGTAAGAGTTCCTGCAAATATAATGCTTGAAGGAGGACTTGATAATTATTATCATGGTAAACCTACTATATTTGCTAATTTTAAAGATAGATTATCTGGATATGCTCTTGACTCTGATATATATACAGATGATACTTTAGAAACTAAAGTAGAAGGAGTACCATTTAAATTGAACTTTAAGGTTGTAAGAACTCCTTATGGTATAGGTACTGGTGATAATTCATTCTCTATAAAGAATTTTGGATTAGCTACAACTAATAATACTTTTGGTGCACTGCGTGTAGTAAACAACAGTAAAGGTGTATTTGAGAACATCCACATTGTTGGTTTTAATTTAGGCGTATTTACAACAAATGTTTGGTGTTGTAAGTTTTCCAATATATTCATTGATAGTTTTTATATCGGTTTAGTTATAGGACAAGATTCAACAGTATTAACATTTGAATCAGTTGACCTTGTATTACGTAAAAGCAATTCTACTATTAGATTATATGGGGTAGATGTAAATCCTACACCTAATGAAGAAGATAAGGCTTTATATGAACAATTAATCGCTGTTCCTCAAGTTATTCAACAATGTACTGACTACCATGACCCAACAACAAATACATTTATAGAATATCATGGTTCACTAGGTGTTTTCTTTGATTATGGTAGTGCTGTATTTAACGGATGTACTATTGAAGGATTTGATTCTGGTGTATTTGGTAGACAAGTATCTATGGTATGGAATAATCCATATTTTGAATATATTAACAAATCTATATTTGGTGTAAATAAAGGTAGAATTGTTGTTAACAATATGTATGGTGTTACAACAAGAGTTCCATCAGGTAGTAGTGGAAATACGTATCGTGATGAAAATATAGGTTATGGTCCTGTAACCAACAGGTATCTTTATGTTGCTGACTATATGTCAGCATTGTTGTTAAACAATTGTCATGCAGGAAAATGTTGGTCACCTGGTTCTCCATACTATTAGGGTATTTATTATAGTTCACCAATATATACTATACGTGGTAAGAAGATTGAAGCACGTTCATTAATAGGTTGCTTTGGAAACAATAATGATAATTATACTGACTATCCAGAACTAGATACAGTATATATATCAGATAATGGTTTCACTGAGCATTTTGGTATGAGTACATTTGATACAATAACTCCAAATACATTCTTTACCAAATTAAATGACTCTCATATTTTTGACAATGTAAAAACTGTTGTACTTGTAGATACTTGTACTTTTGATTAGAGTTATACTATACCAGAAAAAATAGAACGTATTACATTCCAAGCATAGACTACACCATATCAACCTGATAAGATATGCAAACTATATTGGAATGCACCTCTAGTTATAGAAAATACATATGTTAAATTTAGAAGTTTTGATGGAGATAATAAAATAAACGTTAATATTCCAGCAGAAGATTTCATATATCTAACAAGATTTTATTCTAAACATAATAGTGTTTTAGAATTTCAATATTGTGATATTGATATAGACAGCAGTATAAATAGAAATGCTTATCTTATAGCTTCTGGTATTGGTAGTCAATATAGTTTGTATTATCCTGAGGAAGTAAAACTTGTATTTAATAATTCTAATTTTGTTAAAAATGGTACTCCTTTAGAAACTTACTTTATTACTAGTGTTCATTCTAATGCAAGATTTGCATTATCTATAAACAATGTAACAATATATCCAAAAGTTTTTGGTACCTTTGCAGATAAACCACAACATCCTTATGTGCATTTAGGAGATACATATTTTTGTACAGACAAATATGCAGAAGGTTCTACAAATGCTGGACTTCAGATAACTTTCTATGATGCAGACCATAATTATTGGATGGATGCTAACGGTAACAAAGTTACAGAGGATTCACACAACCTAACACAAAATATTAGTGAATAGAATGGAGGAACTGATACAATTAACGAGGGAGAATAATTATATGCTTAAATAGATTATAGCATATATAAATCATATAAATGCTAATGCTGATAATGAAAACAGTAACGATTTCATTAGAAACATATTAGCTAATTTAATTAGCAATACAGTAGATTATAATAAAATGTTTAACAGATAAATTAAAACATTATGAAAAATTACTTTTTTAATTTTGCACTCGTAGCTTTAGTAGCTTGTGTTGCAGGTATTTTAACTTTCCTTTGTGGTGCTTCTATGGCTGCTGCAATGGTAGGTGGTGTTTATTCAGGTTTAGCAACTGCATTGAGTTATCAGTTTGGTAGACTTATGGCAGGTGCTGGCTATGACGGTAAGATGTTACTTATTCAAGTAATTGCTGGTGTACTGTTTGGTGCATTTGGTGGTTGGATGTTATCTGTAGGATGAGAATAAGTAAAGATAAGAAGTTACACTTTACCTGTTGCATGTTAATAGCCTTTGCTGTTACAATACTTATTGGTTTATTATC
>DJYF01000066.1 GCA_002450035.1 Caryophanales bacterium UBA6985
TTGAGCATGTTGTAATAAATCTTCTTGGTTAATCTGTACTTTTGCCATAATTAATTAACTCCGAATAATTACTTTTCATAAATGTTCTTAATTTATAGGATGGAATCTCTAGTATAGGATAATCATCATTACCAAACATCTTTCTGATATTATATGATTTTAATCCTTCTTTTTGAATCTTTTCCATTGTTTGAACTGGTATCCATAACACTTTATCATGATCAATAAATCATACGACAAATCCTACACGAACACCTTTTATATTTTTATATTCCAACATCTGATCATATTGTCTTAAATCAGAAAATGGAAGTGTATTACCTTGAATTGACTTACAGTCAATTATAAACATTAAAGGATATTTATAACAAATAAAATCACCAACATTCCTCTGTCCCATATACCCTGACATTGTATCATAGAGTCTATAGCAAACAGAATCAGGGACCGATTCTACTCAGTCAGATTTAAATCGGTCCTCAAATTTCTTCCCGCGTGAAGCCATTATTCAGAGACCTTTAACTCTGGAATAATATCTGTTACTGTAGGTTGTACACAACAGAATGCTCTTCCATCTCCAAAACAAATAGTAATATAATCTTCATCACACCCATTAATGATAAGAGATAAGTTGTCTGTATTTAATAATGCAGTATAACTTTCAAGATTTGCTACTTCATTAGAGAATTGTACAACTTCCTTATTATCAGAAGACCAGTCACTAATTGTAACATTGTCTTTTGTAAATTCAAATTTACCATAATTCTTAGAACCATTATTAAATAACATCAATCTTCCAAGAGCTTGTAATAAGGCTGTCTTATTGACAACCGCTGAGTAAGTGTAATCCTTAGTTGCCATTCCTCTAATTGCAGATACTGGTACACTAGACACAAGACTTGAATCTGATAACTTTGCAGTTAATACAACTTTATCAGTACTAAATCTTACTTTAGTCTGAATCATATCTTCTGTAACTTGATCTTGTCCAATTTCAAACTTCACTGCTGCATCATCTTTAAACAATTTAAACAGCTTAACAACTTTATCACTTAATAAAATCTTAATAGGTTTTTCAAGTGTAAAACTATTAACACATGCACCAGATGTAAATGTAATCGCACCATGTTCATCAACATAATAGTATTTCTGTACAGGCTTAGCTGCAATACCTCTCTGCAATTCTTTAGAATTATAAACTAAAATTGACTGAAGAATTTGACTATCAATATTCATATCATTAGTAACATTTTGAATATCAATAGTTGGCAATGACATTAATTCGCCATTATTATAAATCATTGGTAACTTATAATCGCCATTACCTTTAATCTTAATAAAATTTTCTTCAACTGTAATTTCAATTGTATCTGAAGTGATTTTACTAATTAATGATAAAAATAACTTTGCATCAACAGCAGCCTTAAAGTTTGTTTCTTCATTAAGATCGAAATGTACTGTAACATAATATTCTTTATTCGTCACATTAAGATTTAATACTGTGCCGTTAGCTGATAATTCAAGAGTCTCAGTTAAAAGAGAAACATTTTTACTATCAATTGCAAATAAAATACTTTGACATGCAGAAATAAAATCTTTGCTATTTAAAATCATCTATCTATCTCCTGTACTTCCAAATCCACCAGCACCACGAACAGTTTCATCAAGTTCATCAACCTGAACAACATCACCCATCCAGACAGGCCTCATTACTAATTGTGAGATTTTATCTCCTTTTTTGAACTCTATGTCAACATCTGAATGATTAAATAAATGAATATGACAGTTTCCTCTATAATCACTATCTATCAACTCAGCACCTTTAAACAATTTCTTTTTAGTAGAAACTCCAGACTTATTATATACAGACAAATCCCAACCATATGGAATTTCAAATGATAAATCTAAAGGAATAAGAGCATCTCCTCAAGCTGGAATAATAACATCCATTGGTGTATAAACATCTAATCCAGATGATCCTGGAGTGCCTCTAGTAGGCATCTTTGCATTTTCACTTAATAACTTTACTTTCAATACTGGTGCTACAAATTCTTCCATCTTTGCCTCTCTTTCTGCTTGTCTTTCACATTCTCTTTGCCACTCATAAAAAGCAGCTACATAACTTGTTGAATCATTAATTACCACAAACTCACCTCTTCCATGGTATGATCATTCTTATGAATATTTTTACATTTAACAAAGTCATCAATGCTAAATGTAGTTATCTTCTGAATACCAGAAGACTGATCTATATACATTATATCACAATCTTCTTTATAGTAAACTTTATTTTTAAACTGAGACATGATCTCACTTGAAATATACTCAATGAAATTAACAGGAACTCCTTGTGCTACACACTGAATTGTTGATACTTTTGAACCATTATAAAATTTAAATGAATCAGGATAGCCCATCAATCTAGCACATTCTCTTACATAAATATCTCTATTTTCTGTAGGATGAATATATCTATTTACACTTGTTATACTAGGAGCTCTTCCATTAAGATCTAATCTTAAAGGTGATTTATCTCAAACACTTCCACCTTTATCATACTTCTCTTTAGTTCTTAACACTAAAACTTTCTCATCTTCTGAAAGTTTATCTTTAATAGATTCATAATTTTCACAAAGTGTCTTTACAACAGGATCACCAGGTTTAACCAGAGAATAGAATCTAGAAAAATCATATTTATCATTTAAATCTATTTTAACCAT
>DJYF01000056.1 GCA_002450035.1 Caryophanales bacterium UBA6985
TTTGAAAAACAAGAAATGGTTGTAATCTGTGAACCAGAAGAATCTATGGATTGGTATAATAAGATGTGGAAATTAACAGTTGATTTATTTAGATCTTGGGATATTCCTGTTAGACAACTTGAATGCTGTTCAGGAGATTTAGCTGATTTAAAAGTTAAATCATGTGATATTGAAGCATGGAGTCCTAGACAACAAAAATACTTTGAGGTTGGTTCATGCTCTACATTAGGAGATGCTCAAGCAAGAAGACTTGGTATTCGTGTTAAGGGAGAAAAGGGTAATTATTATCCTCATACACTTAATAATACAGTTGTTGCAACTCCAAGAGGATTAATTGCTTTGTTAGAAAATAATTATCAAGAAGATGGAAGAGTATTAATTCCTAAAGTATTACAACCTTATATGGGTGGTAAAACTGAACTTGTTCCTGTTAAGAAATAGTTTAAAAAACTATTTCTTTTTTTGTTGACTCTCCAGTTATGTGTAATGTTATAGTCTTTATAGAAAGGACGTAAATTTGCATGTTTACAAGAAATAATGTATAATTTGTTTTATTACAAGGGGATGTTTTTATATGTATAGAATAGGTGAATTTTCAGAGTTAACTGGATTATCTGTAAAAACTTTAAGGTTTTATGATGAATTAGGTATTTTAAAACCAGGTTATATAGATGAGTTTACAAACTATAGATATTATACGGAAGATAATTATAATCAAGCACTTGTTATTAATGATCTAAAAAGATGTCATTTTAAACTAGAAGAAATAAAGTATATTCTTGATAATGGTTTAAATAAAGATATTATTGAAAATAAACAAAGTGAAATAAAAACTGAAATAGATGAATTATATGATTCATATAATCGTTTAGATGTTTTAAACGAAACTTTATCTTTTGCTGAGTATAAATCTAGAAGTGATGTAAAAGTTAGACGTAAAATGAAGAAAGCTGCATAGCTTTCTTTTTTATTGACGTTAAATGGTCTTTTTAATCTATAAAGTTTAAAGTATTTGGTTTATAATTATATTAGGGTGATAATTATGGCCAAGAGAGGAAGAAAAAGAAAAAAGAAATCTAGTTTTAGCTATAATATTCTAGGTTTAATTCTTATACTTGTTGGTATTATTGGAATTGGTGTATTTGGACCAATTGGCTTTTTTATAAAAAAGATTGCCGTATTTTTCTTTGGTGCATATTACAATATATTATTATTAGAAATTATTGCACTTGGAATATATATGGTTATAAACGGAAGATTACCTAATTTCTTGAGTACAAGATTAGTTGGCTTATATTTTGCTGTTATTGCATTTTTAACAGCAACAAATATATCTTTAATTAATCTTGGTTCATTTAATACACAAATAGATACTTTTGTTAATCAATATAATTTAGTTAGTCAAAATGCTTTTGAAGAAATAAGTTTACTTGGAAGTGGAGTTGTAGGAACAACTATTAGTTATGGATTAATTAGAATGCTTTCTATAACTGGTACTTATGTAATTATTATTGTTCTAGTACTTCTTTCAATTATGTTCTTATTTGATATTTCATTCGCTGATGTTGTTAATAAGATTAAAGATAGTTTATCTGAGTCTGAAGATGAAAGAGACGCGAGACTTGAAAAGAGAAGACTAAAACAAGAAGAAAGAGCTCAAGCTAAGGAAGCTAAGAGACTTGAAAAAGAAGAAAGATTAAGAGCACAAGCCGAAGAAGCAGAAGAAGAGATGGATGAAGATGAGGAAGACAATGGCATTATTGTTACTTCTGCTGAAGATTTAAAGAAATTCCATACTGGAGAATCACAAGAAAAGAATGAAACTCCTGTTGAAGCAGTTCCTTTAATAAATATAAATTCAAATTATAGGTTACCTGATTTAGATCAAGTATTATCTAAAGTTAAACAAAATAAAGCGACAGAAAATGATGCTTCATTAAATCAAACATCTAAGATACTTGAAAATGCATTAAGAGATTTTCAAATTGAAGCTAAAGTGGTAGGTAGAACTGTTGGGCCAACTGTTACTCAATTTGAGTTAGCAGTAAGAAATGGTACTAAGATTAGTAAAATAACAGGTTTATCAAAAGAAATTGCTCTTGCTTTAGCAGCAATAGATGTTCGTATTGAAGCACCTATACCTGGTAAGACTACAGTAGGTATTGAAATACCTAATAAGAAACCAGTTGGTGTTGCCATTAGAGAAGTATTGGAAAGTTGCAGATCAAGAATGATAAGTCCTGATATGAAGTTACCGGTTTGTTTAGGTAAGGACATAAATGGTACTCCTCAAATATTTGACCTTGCAAAAACACCACACTTACTTGTTGCTGGTTCTACTGGTTCAGGTAAATCAGTATGTGTTAACTCATTTATAGCAAGTATTCTTATAAATAAAAGACCTGATGAAGTTAAATTAATATTAGTTGACCCTAAAAAAGTAGAGTTATCAAATTATAATGGTATTCCACATCTTGAATGTCCAGTTGTAACAGATCCTAAAAAAGCATCTGTTGTATTACAAAATGTAGTTAAAGAAATGGAAAAAAGATATGGACAATTCGAAAATGAAAAAGTTAAAAATATAACAGGTTATAATGAAAAGATTGATGCTTTAAAAAAGAAAAATCCTGAAGATACAAGTCTTAGAAAAATGCCTTATTGGTTGGTAATTATTGATGAGCTTGCTGATTTAATGCTTGTTGCATCTAAAGAAGTAGAAGACTCAATCATGAGAATTACTCAAATGGCAAGAGCTGCTGGTATTCATTTACTAGTTGCTACACAAAGACCATCTACTGATGTAATCACAGGTGTTGTTAAAGCAAATATTCCATCACGTATTTCCTTTGCCGTTGCATCACAAATAGACTCAAGAACTATTCTTGATGCCAGTGGAGCAGAGAAGTTACTTGGAAAAGGTGATATGTTATTTAAACCTATGGGTCAAAATAATGCTACTCGTATTCAAGGTAACTTTATAAGCGATGAAGAAATTGAAAGAGTTATTGCCTATGTTTCTAAACAACAAGCACCTCAATATAATGATACAATGACTGTTGCTCAAGCAAGTTCTTCTAATGGAGGAACAAGTGCTGGAGGTGGAGATGAGGATGATGATCCACTATATAATGATATAGTTGATTATTGCATTCAATCTGGTAAAGTAAGTGCTTCACTATTACAAAGGAAGTTTAGACTTGGATATAATAGAGCTGCAAGAATTGTAGACTTACTAGAAGAAAGAGGTATAATTGGACCACCTAATGGTTCTAAACCTCGTGAAGTATTGGTTAAGATGGAAAAAAGTGAAGAAGAGTAATCTTCTTCTTTTTTTCTTTAAATGTATTTTTTTGTAAAATTTTTTAGTATTTTTTTATATTGATTGATAGGAGTGAATAATAATAGTAAAATATAACTATAAGATAGTAGACCCACGCGATTTGACAAAATAAATAGTTAAATGTATAATAAAACGCGTATTAAAGGAATAAGGGGGAATTTTTATGAAAGGATTCATTCTTGACTACATTAATGAAAATGAGTTTCGTAAGCTTGAAAGAGCATTAAAGAAATATAATATGCTTGCTTATAAGAAACTTAATTTTGATTATTATCCATCATTACGTGGCGGTAAGTTTTTAGGTGAACTAGTTAATTCTGATAAAAAGAATAATATAGATACATATGAATTAAAATTACCAAGTGACTTATTATTTACTCAAGTACATGGTGAAGTTAAGTTAAAATATAATGTTTATAAAGATCAAAACGTTGTAATGTTAGAAACAATTATGCCAACAGATATATTACTTGAAGGACATATTGCTGAGTTATCTACTTACAAAGGAGTTATGATTTCTAAACAAAATGCTGAAAAAGATAAATTTATGATTAATCTATTCAGCGCATTAGATAATAATAAAAAATAGGCAAATGCCTATTTTTTTATTTGTCTCTATAATTCTTTTCAAATTGTTTTAACTTTTTTAGTCTACCATTTTCAATATTGTTATTGGGATTAATTTCTTTTAGCCCATTTTTAATAAAATCTTCAAATGTAAGTGATACTAATGATTGACTTGATAAGTCATAGAATAAACCATCTACATTATATTGAATTGATGAAAATAAGTCTTCTGCTACCCATAGATCTATTTCTAGACCATTATATTGTAATTTAAATCCACCGAATCTGTTTAAAGTATAAGTTATATTTAATTTTTCAATTAGTAATTTTATAAATTCCATGTTTTCATTTCCTAAAACAACTATATCTAAATCTTTAGGATAATTGGCATTTATTAAATCTCTTATACATCCACCTAAAAGATAAGCTGGACATAATTGTCCTATGATAAATGCAGGTGGAAAGTTCTTTTTTATATATCTTTCCAAACGCATTTGTAGAGATAAGTCGAAATTAAATTCTTCATTTAAATCATTATATTTAATTGGTATTATCATATTTTCCTCACTTAAGTGTCTATTATATAACGATAAATAAAAAAACAATATCATAATTGATATTGTTTTATTTACATAATGGTGCGGGTAACAGGAGTTGAACCTGCACGGAGTAATCCACTAGATCCTAAGTCTAGCGCGTCTGCCAATTTCGCCATACCCGCAACGTCATGGTGGATCTTCGGGGACTCGAACCCAGGACCGCCCGGTTATGAGCCGGATGCTCTAACCAACTGAGCTAAAGATCCATGACTACTTAAATATAACATAGTTTTATTTTAGGTGCAATAAAAAGTTTTAGAAATTAACTAAAAATAAGGCGTAATACCTTATATGTAAAGCATTATTGGAAAATTTGCTTTTTTTTAAAAAAGTGCTATAATATATCGCAACTCAGAGGGGGAAAGGTATATGAAAAGAGTTAAATCATTATTATTTGCAATGTTAGTTGCAATCGTTGTAATGTTTTCAGGTATAGGATCAACATTTGCTGCTTCAACATTACCAGATAATTTTACAACAAAAAATTTAATTAATAGTGGTAAGTATACTACTGTTAATTATATTAAAGCTACTGATTCTACTGGAAAGAAATTTGATTATCCAATAGTTGTTAAACAAACAGCTGATGGAAAATTTGTATATTGTTTAGCTTTAGATAAAACTTATGCAAATGGAATTAAATATTCTAAAAAGGGAAAAGTAGATGACGGATTTGTTTATATACTAGAAGCAAATCTTAATACAGGAGATAAATATAAAGATTTTTATATTAAACAACTTGCTGTATGGTATTACATGGATTATGTAAATGGAAACAATGATAACTTAGAAGTATCTTTAAAGAAATATCTAATTTATCATGCTCAACATAGTGGAACAGAAAATCACGCTGTATGTAAATCAGTTATTGATTTATTAGAAGGTGCTAGAGCTTATAAAGCTCAAGCAAGTAAATTAAATCTTTCTAAGAATGGTATTGGATTTACGGTTGTAGATGGATATTATGTATCATCTGAAATTGTAACTGAAGCAGTTAATGTTTCAAATATCAAATACGGACTTGAAAATACTCCAAAAGGAACTCAAGTAGTTAAGAGTGCAAATGGAGTTATCGTTAAAGTTCCAGTTGATTCAATTCCTGTTGGAAAGAAATTAACATTTAAATTAAAAGTAAGTGCTGATGGTACTTCAAAAGCTGCATATTATTATTACAGCTCTGATAAATATCAAAAATTATTATATGGAGAAGTTGATAAAACTCCTAATAAATTAAATGATGAGTTAGAAATGACAATTGCTAACGTTAACTATACTGTTAATATTAGTAAAACTGATATAACTCAAGCTAAAGAAGTTCCTGGAGCTTCATTAGTAGTTAAAGATGAAAATGGTAAAGTTATTGAATCTTGGGTTTCAACTGATAAAACTCATAAGATGACTTTAAAACCTGGTAAATATACTTTAACTGAAACAATCGCACCTAAAGGATATAAGTTAAGTAAAACTACTATATCATTTATGTTAGATGTAACTGGTAAAGTATATGTTAAAGATGCTAAAGGTGCTTATGTAAGTGTTGATAAAGTAGTTATGATTAACGAACTTGAAAACAGTATTACTGTTGCTAAATTAGACAGTGAAACTGGTGCTTATGTAGCAGGAGCTAAATTAGTTATTAAAGATGCTAAAGGTAACGTAGTAAAAGAATTTACTTCTACTAATACTGCTTATTCAATTACATTATCTGAAGGCGTTTATACTTTATCTGAAGTAGAAGCTCCAAAAGGATATGAATTAAGTGATAAAGTTGTTACTTTTAAATTATTAGATAATGGAACAGTACAAGTACTTGAAGGAAATAGTTATGTAGACGTTGCATTTGTAACATTCTACAATACTAAGATTCCTGAAGTTGTTGTTCCTCCAACTGGTAAAAACGCAACATTAATTATTATAAGTGGTCTTGCATTATTAATTGGTGGAGCTTATTTTGCTAAGAAATCTATCAAAGAATGCTAGTATAACACTTAGCATTCTTTTTGCTTTTATGGGGTTGTGCTTATTATGTTATACATACTTTGATACTATAAAAGAAAATCTTTTCTATGAAAAGAATACAAGTATAGTTGAAGAGGTTATTGAATTTGATGAAGATGCTGGTCAAAAACTTTCTTTAGAAAGAGATTCTGAAGAAGAAGTTGGTAATGGTAGATATGATTATATTGGATATTTAAAGATTCCTGAAGTCGGGGTTGATAGAGGATTTACTGCTTTAGATAATCCATATAATTATGTTGACTATAATGTTCAATTGATCAATGGTTCATCAATGCCAAATGTTAAAAATGGTAATTTAATTCTTGCTGGTCACAGTGGAATTTCATCAGCTGTTTTTGATAAGTTACATAACCTTAATCTTGGATTTGATGCAAGTATCACTTATAGAGGTAAAGTATATAACTATAAATGTGTTGATATTTATTACGTTGAAAAAGACGGAACAGTTGAAATAAAAAGAAATAAAGATAAAAATGTTTTAACACTTATTACATGTACTTATAGAAATAATACTAAACAAACAGTTTATATCTTAGAGTTACAAAGTGTTATAGAAGAATAAAAAGGTAAAAAGAAATAAAGGGGGATTTATTATGAAAGAGTTATCAATCATAAAAATATTTAGTTCTGCATTAAGTGCAGTACTTGGATCTAAAGTATTAATATTAATTGTATTAATTCTTATGATGTTATTTGTTAATATTATATTTAGTAATTTAATGAATAAAAAATTAGTTAATATTATAACTATTTTAGCAAGTATTATACTAGTAGGATTCTATTCAGTAAGTTATATTGAAACTATAAAAATATTTATTGATAATGTTTCTACTAAATTATTAGAAATGATTTATTTTCCAACTACTTTAGAATTTATGATAGTAATGATTCTTTCATTTGCTATTATGATTTCTTCATTAGTTAGCAAAAAATCTTCTAAAAATATTAAAATAATAAATGTTACTATTACATTAATTATTTCATTCTTATTCTTATGTATAATTGAAAAAGTTAATGGTAGTGGTATTGATTTTAATGAATTTAGTGTATTTTCTAATACAGTATTAATGAGTTTACATGAACTAGCAATGGGATTATTTGTTGCTTGGATAATTGGACTTGGACTTTATAAATTTGATTCATATATTATTAATAAAGCAATGAATGAAATTAAAGATTCAGAGTATAAATATAATACTATTAATACACTTTCAATTGATGAAATTAATAGTCAATATGAAAGTGAAGAATTAGAAATGCCTAAGTTAAAGAAATTATAGTAAAAGAAGCGAAAAAAAATCGCTTTTTTTTATTTTCTTATTGATTAATAAATGATATTATATTAATAAGATAGGAGAGTAGAATATGAATAATGAAGTTTTAGAAAACAATAATTTAGTTCCTGAAACACCAAATACACCTGTTACACCTGAAGCTGCTACTACACCTGTAGATACTGAAGTAACTCCAGAAGTAGCACCAACACCAGTTGATACTGGAATTCAATCACCTGTATCATTTGATGCACCAGTTGAAACACCAGTAGATTCACCGGTAGATGCTCCAAGTGATGTAGTTGTACCTGCAGAAACTGCTCCGGTTTTTGGTAATCAAACTGAAGTACCTTCAACTAATGAAGTTCCTGTTGAACCTGTTGCAGAAATGCCAGCAGAAACTACAACAGCTCCAGTTGTTGAAGAAGTATCTCCTGTAGAAGAAGTAACACCTCCAGTAGAGGAAGGTCCTATGGTTGAAGAAGGTCCAGTTAATGAACCAATCGTTACAGAAACTGAACAACCTTTAATTGAACCTGCACCTGCTTTTGAGGCTCCTGCAGCACCAAGTGAACCATTGACTAATAATGTTGTTGAAACTCCTGCACCAGTTGATGCAAATGCAGCACCAGTAGAAACAGCTGCTCCTGATGTAGCACAAGCTAGTGTTGCTCCTGCAGAAGCAAATGTAGCACCAGTTGATGCAAATGCAGCACCAGTAGATGCAAATGTTGTTGCATCAGCAACTGATGTAGCACCAGTTTCAGTTAATAAGAAAAAGAATGTTCTTTCTATAATTGTTATTATTATTGGTATTTTGGTTTGTGCTGGAGTACTAATATCAACAATTTTGTCAAAATAATATAATTGATATTGAATATAAAAAATAAATATAATAAAATTAATATAGTAAAGGAGAATGATAATTAGATGAAAGATGCGACTGGCGAATTAAGTATGACTGCTGTAGCAGTTGTTGCTATTGCAGCTATTGCATTAGTATTCCGTACATTAATATGGCCTGCAATTCAAACAAGTATTGAAAAGAGCACATATTGTTCTTCAGCTTATGGCTGTCATGATTGTTCTGAATCTACTTGTGAATGCTACTATACTGCAACAGGCGGAACAGAAACAGCAATTACATGCCCTAATAATGGTACGGGTACTTATTTAGAGGATGGAGAAGGAACTCCAGAAGGATAAGATAAATAAAAAAGTTAAGAGAAATCTTAACTTTTTATTTTGTAATTAATACTGCGTGAACAACTATTCTTGTATTTGTTGTTGCACATGTGGATAATGTTAATATCTTATCATCTGTTGTAACAGGTGTTTTAAAGTCATATATACTTCTTGATTTAATCATATCTATAAATGCTTGATATTCTTCATTAGAATTGAAGTTTGTTACTAAGTAATCTTCCGTTACATTTATTTTATATGAGGAGAAGATCTTCCATTGTTTATCTCCCGATTTAGTATTAAATGTTATTATTTGATTTGCTTCATTCTTATACCAACTTGGGGATTGAGAGTTCTTTAGAGAACCAAACATGATTCCACCTACAGGTATATTATGTCCATATATGATAGTATTTTTATTTAAGTCAACTGGATCATTTCTATAGTCCATGAATATCCATCCCATGGTATTTTTATACTTTTTAAAGTCTCTATTTAAGTAGTATGTATTATTCTCTTTATTTTGTACAACAGGGTAGTTAATTTTAGAATTATTAACTGTTAACCAACCAACTGTATCTGGATTAATCTTTACTAATTCATCTATAACATGTGAATAGTTTGTATAGTATGCTGATGAATAATTAGATTTTCTTTGTATAGTATTAAACTCTTCTCTAGATAGATAGTTTAAATCTGGAATATTATCTTCTATAGTATATTCATTTGATGAATATACTATGGTATTAATATCATCTAATTGATTATTTATTTTAACTCCATCTTCATACATTTTATAACTATTAAGTGCCATTAATAAGAATACTAGTACTAATATAATTGTAATAACCATTAGTATTATTTTTAAGTTTAATTCCTTAAAGAAGTATTTAAACTTATAGTCTTTAGAATAATTCATTTTAAACATTATATTATTCTTTTCAATATAAGTTTTATATTCTTTCTTAATGTAAGAAATTATTGTATATATTTCATTTACGTCATTGTCTTTTTCATTAATTAGAATTAAGAGATTCTTTTTGTTATTCTTAACAATTAAATTCATGACTGTTGTAATTGCTTCATTAGAGTATTTAGTTATTCTTATTACTTTTAATTTAGTATTAATTGTAAAGAAATTATCTAAGTCTTTTATAATTTCTTCATTCATATCTACGGTTAATAATAGTTGTTTTTTATAATAAATATCTGTATATGAATCTATATGGTTATCAAGTAAGAATCTATTATTATTAGTAATTTTATGTCTTGTTAATACTTTAATACCTTTGTTAGAATCAAATCTTTCGATTAAGTAAGAAGGCATTTCATAACACTCGAATTTTTTAACATTATTAAAATCATATAATTTAAGTGCAATTTCTGAGTTTATTTGAACTTCATCATTGAATATTACTTTATCTATATTTTTAAATGTTTTAATAATATCTAAATAAATTGGATCAATATCTGAATTATTAATAACAACTATTTTAATGTTAAATTTTAATACGAGTAGGTTAAGAAAATTAACTACAATATCAAAATTTTTTCTGATGTATCCAAGAGAGAAGATTATATTATCAGCAGTGATGATATTAGTATTATTTAAACTTTTATCATCTACGGTTGTTTTCTTAACCTTAGATACGTATAAATATTTATTTATTATTTTAAATGAAATATTATAGTTCATACCTTTACTCCTATTATTATCTATTATAGATTTTATCATAGTAGTAAAATATTTTAAATAATTATGGGTTATTTTTGTTATTTATATGTTATAATATCTTCAAGTTTGGTGGGGTGGATGATGGAATATTTGAAAAAAGATTTAATTAATTTATTTAAACTAAAAAATGTAGATGTAAATACATTTGCTAGTTCTTTAAAGTGTCTTAGTTTTAATGATGCTCTTAAAAGTATTGAAGAGTTATTTAAGACTTCATTTGAAGAAATAATTAATGATCCTGAGTTTATTAGCTCTTATTTTTCACTTATTTCTAATTTAGCCGTACAAAATAAAGGAGACATAGAAGTTTCCATTATTAACCATATTAACTATATTAAAAAATTAGCAACTAATTATTGCAAACCATATAATAAAAAAGAAAAGAAAAAAGATCATAATTTTAATGCATCTAAACTATTAAAAATGAGATGTGATGACTTAGCTATTTTTATAGCAAATAGAACTGAAACTATGTCTTCTAAATATGAAAAGTATAATATTATAAGCTTTATTATCAATAAACTAAAAACACCTGATTATTTATTTAGAATTATGCAAATTAATCCTGATTATTTAAATGCTCGTGATTCATATGGACATCATGTGTTTGTTAATACATGTGAGTATTTTATAAATAATGTAGGTAAGATGGATGAAGAGACTGTTAAGTATTATAAAAGAGTAATTGTAATGATGCTTGAAAATGAAAATTTAACTCTTAAGAATGAAGAGATAAGTAACCTTATTAAACTCTGTGATATAGTTGAAAATAGTGAAAACATAGAATTAGTTTTTCTAAAGAATGCTATTAGAAATCATTATCCAATTATTAATACTTATTCTAAACGTAATTGTGTTGATTATTGCTTCTATCCTGAACCAACAATATTAATTAACAGTAGTTTTGATGAAAACTTACCAAAAGGAACAATTGATTTAACTGATCTTTTTACTGTATCTATTGATGGTAATAGACATAGTAATTTAACTAATGTATTATTTGACGATGCATTTAGTATTTATAGAGATGGTCAAAATAATCATTTACTAATACATATTCCTGATGTTGATAGAGTTATAAAAAGAGATACTGAGTTAGATAAGTTTATGAGACATTTAGGTAAAAGTGTATATGCTACGGGTTATAAAAAACCATTACTTGATTTTCAAATAGCAGATGAATTATCTTTAAAACAAAATGCTTATAGATATGCTATTACATTTGATATTACAATGGATGATGATGCTAATATTAAAAATGTAGATTTTTATAGATCACTTATAAGAGTAAATTATAATATACATAAAAATAAAGCTGATGCATTTATTAAATATGGATATACAGATGAAAAACTTGGAATGCTTAGAAAAGTTAAAGATTTAATGATAAAATCAGCCAGAAAGAGAAAAGAAAAAACAGCTGGTAAATCAAGTGCTAAGATTATTTTAGATGAAATAAATGTTTTACCTGATTTAGTATCTGCTAAGTTTGCTTTAGAAAATGACATACCATTTGCTTTTAAAAATTATTTAGGAAAACATAAAGTTGCATTTGATAAACATGTTTTAACAGTAAATGATTTTATCAATAGTGAATCTTTAAGTCCTGAAGGTATTGAAGTGTTAAATTCTATCTTCGATATTTATTATCGTGTATATTATGATACAATGAATATAGGAAATAAGTCATTTCATGATGAAGCATGTGGTAATGTAGGTAATCCTTTAAGAGATTATTTATCACTTGAATCTGATAGATTATTAGGTGATATTGTAATTGATGGTTGTAGAGTTTATGATAAGGATTATTGGAAAGAACGTATTTTAAATGATTCCATTGAATTTACTGAGACTTCTTCAAAATTAAATGAGTTATATGGATTAAAGAGAGGTAGATAAAAAGTGACAGGTGCTGTAGTATTTCGTGTAATAATGTTTCTTTTTGTAGCTGTTATCTTACTAGTAGTTATGTGGAATGTAATTATGAAAAAAGGTAATGAAGCACATGAAGCAATAGAAGAGGAAAAGAAAATTTTTGAAAATAGAATAAGACTTCCTATACAAGCACAAGTTTATCCTGGTGATTTAGTTAAGATAGTTGATAATGATATGATTCATAATGAACCTAAGACTTATACATTTTATTATAAGTTAGAACCTCATAAGATTGGTGTAGGAATGTATAATAATAAATATGTTATTACGCTTGATGATCAAATGTATCAAACTTATGCTGAGGTAATGGGACATGGAGTTGCTCATAATAGTAGATTTGCAAGTATAAGTGAAAAGTTTACCGTTACTGAAGTAATAGATCAATTAACTAATAAAAAAATTCCTGTTGAAAGTGTAAGTGCTTTTGAAAAGTATTTAGTAGAAGATACTAGTACAAATTATAATAACCAAGTTGAAATAAAAGAAGATAACTAAAAATTGACAGATTTATTTATTAGTGTTAATATATTTCAAGAAATCGAAGAGGAAAGACGAGATTTAATAAGATAATTTATAGAGAGTTCATGGTTGGTGTAAATGAATAAGGACTTATTAAGTTACTACTTTCTAAGAGAGTTAATAAACTCCGGGGGAACTCGTTAAAATTTAATCAAGTTAAATAAAGGGATGGTACCGTGCGTTATGCACTCCTTAGGTATCATTCCTTTTTTTATTTAAGAAGGAGGATATGTATGAACTTAAGAGATGTTAATAGAAGAAGTGTTGTTTCAGTAGAAGTTTTTCTAAATGACTATGTATTACCTTATTATGGTAGTAGAATAACCTCGGATGAAATGATAACCAAGTTAAAGAATTGTAGCCATCTAGATTTAGATGAACTAGAAATTCCAGGTGTTAAAAGATGCAGTGATGAATATGCACTAACCAATCCTTCAATTATTCTAGTTGGGGCAAAGGGAAGAGGACATAAAGGATATGAAATACATGGATACTATAGACCTTTTGATTTAATGAAAGAAGAATACATAGAAGAAGGTTTAAGTGAAATTGAAGCGACTAATTTCTTATTAAGTGGTATGCGTGCACCTGAAGAAGATGATGTTTCATATAAAATATATTTTAGAGAAAAGAAAAGAAGAAAGAAAAAAGGAAAGAGGAATTAAAATGGTTAATTTTAAAGAAAATGAAGATTTATATAAATTAAATCATAGTTGTGCTCACTTAATGGCACAAGCAGTAAAACATTTATATCCAGATGCTAAGTTCTGGGTAGGACCTGTTATTGAAACTGGTTTTTACTATGATATGGATTTAGGAGATAAAGTTATTACTGAAGAAGACTTACCTTTAATAGAAAAGGAAATGAAAAAAATTGCTAAAGATGGTAAGAGAATAGTTAGAAGAGAACTTTCTAAAGAAGAAGCTTTAGAAATGTTTAAAGATGATCCATATAAATTAGATTTAATTAATAGAATGGATGAAGATAATACTGTTATTTCATGTTATTCTCAAGGAGACTTTACTGATCTTTGTAGAGGTGGACATGTTGATTCAGTTAAAGAATGTAAAAATTTCAAGTTATTAAAGTTCTCAGGTGCTTATTGGAAAGGGGATTCTAATAACAAGATGCTTCAAAGAGTATATGGGGTATGTTTTAGAACTCCTGAAGAATTAGAAGCACATTTAGCGGAACTTAAAGATGCAGAAGAAAGAGACCATAGAAAAATTGGTAAAGATTTAGGAATTTATATGATGTCTGAATTAGTTGGAAGAGGACTTCCAATGTATTTACCAAATGGATTTACTTTATGGAATTTACTTGAAGATTATATTAGAAAAGAAGAGTTAAAAAGAGGATACTTACACGTACAAACTCCTCCTTTAGGAAATGTTAACTTATATAGAACAAGTGGACATTTAGATCATTATAGAGATTCAATGTTCCCAATTATGCAAGTAGAAGATGAAGAATATGTACTTCGTCCTATGAACTGTCCTCATCATATGGTTATGTATGGTAATGACATTCATTCATATAAAGAATTACCAATTAGAATTGCTGAAGTTGCAAGAGATTGTAGATATGAATCAAGTGGTTCTCTAAAAGGTATTGAAAGAGTTAGAACATTCTGTCAAAATGACTCACATATCTTCTGTACTCCTGAACAAATTGAAGAAGAATTCAAGGGTGTAGTTGATCTAATTCTTGACACTTATAAAGTATTTGGAATTAAAAATTATAGATTTGAATTATCTTTAAGAGATCCTGAAGATAAAGTTAAATATTTCCAAGATGATGAAATGTGGAATAATGCTGAAAATAAACTTAGAGATGTATTAAATGATTTAGGAATTGATTATGTTGAAAAGAAAGGCGAAGCAGCATTCTATGGTCCTAAACTTGATGTTCAAGTTAAACCAGCTGTTGGTAATGAAATTACACTTTCAACTTGTCAATTAGACTTCTGTCTACCAGCAAAATTTGATTTAAAATATGTTGATAGTGATGGAAGTAAGAAAACTCCAGTTGTAATTCATAGAGCCATCATGGGTTCAATTGATAGATTCATGGCATTCTACTTAGAAGAAACTAAAGGAAATCTTCCTTTCTGGTTAGCTCCAATTCAAGTAGCTGTCCTACCAGTTAAGAATGAATATCATTTAGAATATGCTAATGAAGTATTAAATAAGTTAAAAGAACAAGGTATAAGAGTATCTCTTAATGCAAGTGATGAAAAATTATCTTACAGAATGAGAGAAGAGCAAATAAGAAAAGTTCCTGTTATGTTAGTTCTTGGTAACAATGAAAGAGATGAAAGAACTGTTACTTTAAGACTCCATGGTGAAGAACAAAAGAATATGAGTTTAGATGAATTCTTAAGCTATGCTAAAGATAAGAATGATTCTAAAGCTTTAGATTTATAATTTAAAACCTAGGTTTTCCTAGGTTTTTTTATTTCGTGTGTTATAATACTTTCCAACGGGTGATAATAGTGGAAATATATGATAGTGGGAAAGTTATTGAATTTGAGAATGCGCTTCTTTATGATGAAGGTTATTATGGGGAAGTTTATAAAGATGGAGACCTTATGATTAAGAAATATATGTCTGAAAGATCAGACTATTATGATAGGCTTAGTCCTGCTATATTTGATATTTTAAGTGATATTTCTTCACCGGCTTTTATCAATTTAATTGATTCATTTAAAACAAAAGTTAGACTATTTCCAGATGACTATGATATAGATATGCTAACTGGTTATACTTCAGAGTTTATAGAAACAAGAAAGGGTCTCATGGTAGATTTACCAATGGAGTACACTTTACACACTTTATATGAGTTTAGAAAACTTTTAAAAATACTAAATGATAATAATATATTAATTGCAGATACTAATAGAAATAATTCGATAGTTGGTTTTGATAACTTAGTAATAATTGATCCGGATTGTTATGAATTTAATGAAATTTCATGTGATATAGAAAAAGAAAATATGGAAAGTATTAATAGATACTTATTAAGTAAATGGGTTGCTGAAATGCGTATTACAGATAAAGCAGTTGCCGAAAAAATTAGAGAAAAGTTATTTGACTATGAAAAAGGGGATTACTTAGATGTTATGAGTAAACGACTAAGAGCTAAGACACCTAGAGACGTTATTAATAGGATAAGATATTAAAAAAGAGATATAAGAATTATAATTCTTATATCTTTTTTGTTTACAAATTTTTATTAGTCAAATAATTGTAAATGAATGTCTTGTTTACATATTATAAATTGTAAATTTACAATTATAGAATATAATTATAATAGGTGAGGATATGAAACGAGATGCATTAAGAGGAATTATACAATTTATCCTTTCATTAGGTATTGTAATTATATTTGAATTGTTTTTCTTTTCTTTATTAGGTAGATTTGGATTACATTTCAAAGATAATGCTTATACAATTATGAATTTAGTAAAATACTTAATTGAATTTATAATTGTAGGAGTTGTTATATACCATGGGGATATATTTGCTGGTAAAGAGAATTTTAAAAGATCACTTTTTTCTAGCATAATAATTTCTTTAGTTACATTCATAGTAATGGTTGTATTTACTATAATACTTCAAAAAGTATTAGGACTATTTGATATAACTATTTCTAATGGATTTGTTAACTACTTTAATGAAAACTTGACTATGAATCGTGCACTTGAAATAGTCATATCTTGTTTTATTAAACCTTGCTTGATATGTTCAATCTTTGTACTTGGTATATCAAATATTATTAGGAAGGAAGTAGTAGCTATATTGGCAAGTGGTATTGGTTATGCAATATTTCTTATATTGTTAAATCATTTACCAATTGATAAATCAATTGCATTTTTATTAGTAGATGTTATAAATATGTTTGCATTAACATATTTATATAAATCAACTGGTAATATATATACATGCTTTATAACATATATTGTATATATTATGTGTGGTAGTCTACTTATTAGCTATGTATTGTAATGAGTAAAGATATAATTAAATTTATTAAGTTTTATTTATTATTCCTAATTTGGGTAATATCTGGAGATGTATTAAAAAGAGTTCTAGTATGGATTAATCTTGATACTAGTAATATTCATAATCTAGCTATTGCCGAGTTCTTTCTTTCTTTATTAACTTTTGTAGTAGGATATTTAATTTACAAAAAAGAAATAAAGAAAGACTATAAAACTATAGAAAAGAAAAAGATATTTATAGAAGTATTAAGATTGTTAGTATGTGCTTATTTGGTTGAAATTATTAGTGGAATAGTAGTTATGTTTATATTCTCTATAATAGGTGTAGAATCTACAGGTTCTATTAATAATAATGTAGCAATCGAATTACTAAAAAGTGCACCTGTTCTAATTGGGGTTGGAACTGTGTTGTTAGCACCAGCTTATGAAGAAATAATCATGAGATTAGGTCTAAATACATTATTTAAGAATAAAAAGGTATTTATTGCTGTAAGTGGAATTATCTTTGGAGTTATGCATGTTATAAGTTTCAAAGTAGTAATTCTTACTTTACCTATCTTAGGTATTTTAATTGATAGAATATCTATGAGTAAGAAAAATAATAAATTACTTTTAAATATAACATGCGTAACTACGTATTTGTTTATTATGTTTATAATAATTGCTTTAATATCAGGAGGAATAAATAAGGCTCTTATTGCTCTTAATTTAAAGAATTTTATATATGTTATTGAATATGGTGCTGTTGGAATATATTTTGCATATGTATATGATAAGTATAAAAACATTTTTTATACTATATTACCTCATGCATTAATTAATTTCGTGGCAACTATAATTTTGAGTTTTAGATAATTGTGTATTATAATATATCGCAAAGAAGTGTGATGATATGAATTATAGTGACTTAATCTATATAATTTCTATTATTTTACTTATTATTGTTGCGATATATTTGTTAACACGTGTGAGCGTTAAGGAGAAGTATATGGATACAATAAATAAAGCTAATAAAGACATGTCTGATTTAGAAAAAATAACTAGTAGAATTGAAGAAGAATATAAACCTATTAATGTAGAACTTACTAGTTATGAACAAGAACAAGAAGACAATGCAATTATCTCTTATGATGAGTTATTATCTAATAGAGATAAAAATAACAACAGTGGTTTTAGTTATGATTCAGAATATAAACCTGATAATGATTTATCAGTTAAAAAAATTGATTTAGATAATAATACTTCTTCAAAAGAAAAAGAAGAAATACCTGAAGAAAGAGTAAAGGTAAAATTATTTAATTACGAAAAGGAAGAGGCATTCTTAAAGACTTTAAAACAACTTCAAAGTGAATTATCATGAAGAAGAATAAACTTGTAATAAACATTCTTTTATATTTTATTGTTGAATTCTTGTTTATTACATTATTTTATACTTTATTTTTTGAATCCAAGATTGTAAGCATTATTTTATTTATAATTAATATAATATATACTTGGGTTTTAATTAAAAGTATAGAAAAAAAGTATTACTCTAAGTATGATAAATTTTCATCTATGTTATATAATATATGTCCTTTAATAGGAGTTGTAATATTATATTTATTAGATAAGTATATATTTAGAAGTGATCTTAGTTTAATGTTTTTATTCTTTGTATATATATTTTTGGGTGAGTATATTTTAAATGTAATATATATTTTATCTAAAAGATTATTTAAAAAGTATAAGTAATTATACTTTTTTTGTGTTTTTAAATAGTGTTATAATTGTGTCAGTGGGATATATGAGTTTAAGTACCCTAAAAAAAGATAAGAGGTAAAAATATGAAAGTTGATGAAATAATTAGAACGGCAAAATTTACTATTTTTTCTATATCGGCAGGTGTAATTGAAATAGTTTTATTTGAACTATTTGATAAGTATACTTCCTTGAGTTATTGGCCATGTTATTTAATTGCTTTAATTGCATCTGTTATATGGAATTTTACTTTAAATAGAAATTATACTTTTAAATCTGCATCTAATGTGCCTGTTGCAATGTTTAAAGTATTTTGTTTTTATGCAGTATTTACTCCTGTTTCAACTATACTTGGTAATTATTTAGCTGAAGATCTTGGTTGGGATGGAACAATTGTTACACTTATTAATATGTTATGTAATTTTGTTTTAGAGTATTTATATGATAGATTCTATGTATTTAAAGATTCTATTGATTCAAAAGAACATAAGAAGTAAAAGATAACTTGGTGTTATCTTTTTTTTGTGTTAAAATACACTTGTTTGAAAGGAGTACAATCATGAAATTTTGTATTAAAACACTAGGATGCAAGGTTAATGCTTATGAGTCTGAGTGTATAGAAGAAGAATTTAAGAATAATGGTTATACTGTAACTGATGAGACACAAGATGCTGATGTAATAGTAGTTAATACTTGTACTGTTACTAATCAAGCTGATGCTAAAAGTAGAAAGATTATTCGCGGGGCAAGAAAAAATGAAAATGCTTGTTTAGTTGTATGTGGTTGTTCTTCTCAACAACATAAAGATTCTTTATTTGAACTTGGTGTTGATATATTACTTGGAACAACTGGTAAAACTAAAATATATAATCTAGTAAATGAATGGCTAGAAAATAAAGAGAAAATATCTTTATTTGATGATGTAAGACATGTTGATTTTGAAAAGACTAATATAAATGATATGGATGGTAAAACAAGAGCTTTTGTTAAGATACAAGATGGATGTAATAATTTCTGCTCATATTGTATTATTCCTTTAGTAAGAGGAAGAGTTAGAAGTAAAGACTTAAAAGATGCTGTTGCAGAAATAAATAATCTTGCTAATAATGGTTATAAAGAAGTTGTTTTAACTGGAATTCATACAGGTGCTTATGGTGAAGGTGAAGACTATGATTTAGTTGATTTAATAAGAGAAATATCTAAGAATGATAACTTACTTAGAATTAGAATTTCTTCTATTGAAATAACTCAATTAAATGATAAGTTCATGGAAGAGTTTAAGAAAAATAAAAAGATATGTTCTCATATACATGTTCCTGTTCAATGTCCAAATGATGAGATATTAAAAGCAATGAATAGAAAATATACTTTAAATGAGTATAAGAATAAGATAAATGAACTAAGAGAAGCAAGAGAAGATGTAAATATAACTACTGACTTAATAGTAGGTTTTCCTGGAGAAACTGATGATATATTTGAATCTATGTTAGATGAATGTGTTAATATTGGTTTTTCTAAGATTCATACTTTCCCTTATTCTTTAAGAAAGGGAACTAAAGCATCTTTAATGAAACAAGTAAAAGACTCAGATAAGACTGATAGAACTGATAAGATGTTAAGATTATCTGATCAATTAGAAAGTAATTATTATAAAAAATACTTAGGCAAAACTGTTAATGTTTTAGTAGAAAAAAATAATAGTGGTTTTACTAGTAATTATATAAAAGTTCATTTTGATAAAGATATAGAAGAAGGAAAATTAGTGGATGTAAAAATAACTAAAGTAGACGGTATAAATGTCTATGGAGAAGTTATTTAATGTAAAAAAGAATAAAACTAAATATTATTTATTCTTTTTTAATGTATAATTATAGTAGGTGAATATAATGAGTAATAATGATAAAATACAATTTACTCCAATTGGTGAGATGAAACCATTAAGAAGAAATAGAGATTTAGATACTAGAGAATATAGAAGAACTGAAGTATATAACCATGGTAAAAAACGTGGTACTACAAGATGGAATCCTAAAGTAGTTGTTCCTCTTTTACTTGCTGGTGGTATTGCATTATCGGTTGCTGGTGTTAAACTTGCAAATACTGATACAGTAGAACAAACTGCATATGTACAAGTAGAACCAATGAATGTAGATAGTTCATTTGAAAATGTACAAGCAGAAGCAAGATATAATGTAGATTATCTAGTTAAATCCGGAGATACTTTAGATGGTATTATCTATAGATATGCTAAAGATTCTAATGAGATGAATGACATTAAAAGAGATGTTTGTTTCTATAATAATATTGAATCTACAGGTATGTTACATGTTGGAGACAAGATTGTTTTATTTAGAGTTCCTGAATCAATGGTAGATGAACTTAATACTGCTTATAATGAAGACTTTTTAGAAGATGAATTAAGTGTTGATTTAAATCAAGCAGTAGAAGCTTTAAATAATCAAGTTGGTACTATTGTAGGTGGAAGTTTACTTGATACAGTTAATAAAGAACTTGCTGTTTATAATTCAACAACTATACCATCTGTAAGAAACCGTTTGACATCTAAAATGAGAATGCAAATATCTGATATACAACAATATGAGTTAAATCAAGAAAGTGAAGTAAAGACAAGATAACATGGAAATTAATAAATATATAAAAGGAAAAATTATATATTTTGCTTTTACTTTTTTACTAATAGTTATAGTAGGTATAACTTCATCATATGCTTTTTCTAGTAATGTAGATTATAAAAAATATACTAATTATTTAGAAACAACATTTGTTGAAAAAAAAGTATCTCCAATCAGTAGAGAAAGTGTTATAACTATTAAAAATATTGGAGATGAAAGAAGAGAATTTAGTCTTTATGCTAAAGCTCTTGATAAAGAGAATGCAATAGAAGCAAATAAAATTTATTATTCTATTAATTCAGGTTATGATTCTTTATTATCAAATAGTACTAATAATATTATTTATAAAGGGTATTTAGAAGCTGACGAAGAAATAGATTTAAATGTTAATCTATGGCTTGATATAAAGAAACTTGATAATAATGATGAAGGAAAGAATATAGCTATAGATTTTGATGTACAATAAAAAAAGCAGAGTAATCTGCTTTTTTATATTTCTCTCATTTTTTCTTTATCTTTATAAGGATTCTTAGGATCTATTCTATCAGTAAATAGAATTCCATTTAAGTGATCCATTTCATGTTGGAAAGCAATTGAGATATCTTCTCTTACACGTATTGTATATTCGTCTCCATTTTCATCATAAGCTCTGAATGTTGCTCTTGCGTATCTAGGAACGATTCCTTCAACAGGTCTATTAATTGAAAGACATCCTTCTCCTTCACCAACATATATTCTTTCTTCTGAATGACTAATCATTTCAGGATTTATTACTACATATCTACCAAATGTACCATCACCATAATCTTCAGAAACAACGAATATTCTTTTCATTATTCCTATTTGGCAGAATGATAATCCCATTCCTGGTCTTAAGTTATATTCTTCAGCTATCTTTTCATCTTGAGATAGTTCTAGGTAAACAAGAGCATCCTCAATTTGTTTTTTTAGTTCATCTGATAACGGAAAAGTAACTTTTTCACTTGGCATATGAAGTCTTTTATCTGATTCATCTAGAATATTAATTTTAGGTATTTTCATATGTTCACCCCTTTGACTTGTGATATTATAGCAAAAAGTAAGGAAAAAATAAAGTTTTTGAGGTATAATACCAAAAAGAAGTGATTTGTATGATTATTTGTGTTGTTGGTCCAACTGGTGTTGGAAAAACTAAAATGAGTGTAGAACTTGCTAAAAAGTATGATGCAGTTATATTAAACTGTGATTCTATGCAAGTATATAAAGAGTTAAATATTGGTACAGCTAAAGTTACTGAAGAAGAAAAATGTGGTGTTCCTCATTACTTATTTGATATTGTAGAACCTACTGAAATGTATACTGTATTTGATTATCAAAGAGACTTAAGAGAAAAGTTAGAAGAGTTTAAAGATAAAAATGTAGTTATTGTAGGTGGAACAGGACTTTATTTAAAAGCTGGTTTATTTAATTACGAATTTGATCAAGAAAGTGAAGAAGATAATAATTCATATGATGATTTAACTAATGAAGAAATATATGAGTTATTAAAGAAGAAAGATCCAGGAACTGATATACATGTTAATAATAGAAAAAGAATGATTAGAGCATTAAATAGAGGAGTAGAAAAAACTCATAAAGATGAAATGCTATATGATGCATATATAATTGGACTTACTACTACAAGAGAAAAACTATATGATAGAATTAATAAGCGTGTTGATATTATGGTTCAAGATGGATTAATTGAAGAAGTGAAAGCTTTATATGATAAAGGTATTAGAAGTAAAGCAATCATGACAGGAATTGGTTATAAAGAACTATATGATTATTTCGATGGTAATATTTCTTTAGAAGAAGCATTAGAACTAATAAAACAAAGAAGTAGAAGATATGCTAAGAGACAATATACTTGGTTTAATAATCAAATGAATGTTAATTGGTTCCAAGTAGATTTTGACAACTTTAATAATACTATTGAAGAAGTAGAGGAATTTATTGAAAAGAGAAGATAATTAATCTTCTCTTTTTGTTTACTAAATATTGATTTTTTATTATAATTACATTAGTAGAAGATATAGGTGATTTTAATGAAAAATATTAAAGTTTTAAGTATGATTTCTTGTGTTGCAATTATGTTATTAACTGTTGCAATAATAACTTTAAATTCTACTTTTTCATTACCTGAAAATGATAATTTTAAAGTAGTATTAAATACTGATGAAGAAAGAGTATTTATTGATGGAACAAGAATAGACTTTTTTCATACTTTAAAAATAGATGAAAAGTATAGCTTTACTATTGATGTTACTAATAAAGGTAATATTGATACTGAAATATTTAAAGCTATTAAATCAAACCTTTCTGATTATGTAATAGGTACGTCTGAAAAAACTAATAATACATATAGATTAAGTGATTATATTACTTTTAATGTATATTATGAAAGTGATAATGAAGAAAATGGTATTCACAAAAATGATAGATTAAATACATATGATTATTTAAAAAAGGGTACTACTAATAAAATAAAAGTTGATCTAGAAATGAAAAGAGAAGATGTTACTCAAGATGAAGTTAGAGTATTAAGAGATACATTTGAAAAAGAGAGTATAGATTTTAGTTTATATTTACAATTAGTATTTACTGAATTATAGAATCAAAGGGTTGAGTGTGATATGAAAAGAGAAAGAAAGATTATCTATGGAGTTATCCTAGGTGTAATAAGTGTACTTCTTTTATTAACAGTATATTTATTAATTTATTTTTGGAATATGAGAGATATATCCATTAATAAAGAGTTTATTAGTGTTAAAGAAGATAGTTATATTGATTACACAATTAAATTAAAAGATAATGATTATATAACTGATTCATCTAAAGTAACTAGTTATGTTACTGATATGATTGATTATATTAATATATATTATGACTATAAGACAAACTTCAGTGATAAAGTAAGTGGTAAAACACTTGTAAGTGTAAGTGGTGTATTAGTAGGTAATTCTAAGGATGATAATTCTACTGTACTATATAATGAATTTTTAAAACCTGAAGATGTAAGTTATAAAGTAGAAGGTGGTTTAATATCACTTGGTGACTCTTATAAATTGGATTTTAATAATGTTAATAAAACATTTGAAAGTTTTAAAGAAATAAATAAAAAAGATTTAGACGGTTATATTAAATATGATGTAACTATTACTTATGATGTTTATAGTGAACTTGTTAAACAAATGGTTACTAAGAAAACTAAATTAACTTTAACTATGCCTTTAGGTGGAACTACTAAGATTGTTGCAACTGATGATACTAAGGGTTCTGAAGAAGTAATATTTGCTAAGATGACTGATAAACAAAGACCTTTATATTTAGCTATTTGTTTAGAGTTATTTGGAGCAGCAGTTCTATTTGTTATTTTACTAATAATGATTATTAATCAAATGAAGAAAACTGTAAGTCGTTATGAAAAAGAATTAGATAAATTATTAAATAAATATAGTAGAAGAATAGTTACTTTAAAAAGAGTACCTGATTTATCTAATAAGACTGTAGTTTTAGTTAAAAACTTTGAAGATTTAAACAATGTTTCGAAGATAAAGAATATTAACTTTGTGGAAGTGATTGAAAATAAACTTTCTATATTCTTCATTAATGATAATGATATAACATACGTATATAATTTTGACTCGAGGAAGGTGAGATAATGAAAGATATAATTTTTCGTGATGAGGTAAAAGATTTTGATGAACTAATTAATAAACTATCAACTATGGAAAATCTTCCAAGTTTAAACGAAGTTAAAGTTGGAGTTATATGTTTCATATTTGATAAAGAAGGAAATGTTGTTATGAATAGAAGAGGACCTGGTGCTAGAGATGATGTTGGAAAACTTCAAGCATTAGGTGGTTCTGTTAATGATAAGGATCTTAACTTTAGAGATTCAATGAAAAGAGAATTAAAAGAAGAAGCTGGAGTAGATGATGTTAATATTACTAACTTTGTTGGTGCTATTATAGATTCTAAATATGATAGAAATTCTAATAAGATGATTGATTGGATAATACTTTGCTATAAAGGTATTGTTGGTAATCAAGAACTAGTTAATATGGAACCAGAAAGATGTATTGGTTTTGAACGTATTAATCCAGATAAAGTAGATTACTCTGATATGGGAGACACTGCTGCTAGTTTCTTAGATGATATTCTTAAAAATGGTATTTAAAAATGAAAAAGAAGTTATTTAAAAATGATGATGGAACTTTTAAAGTATTAAATGTAACATTATTTTCATTTATATTAACTGCTTTTATTCTAGGGCTTATGTGTACTCCTTTGTTATTTCAAGAAAAAGCAAAGACTTATGTACCTGAGCATAAAACTACTAATGTACAAGGACAAGATATTAAAATATGTAACAACTGTGATATAGAGTTTTATAATAAAAAAACTTCCTTGGCAGTTGGTGAAGGTATTAAAGTTAAAGATTTAATAGATTTAAAAGATGTTGATTTTGCTAATGTTAAATTTACTTTCAGTGATGATAAGTATTTATCTAAACGTCAAATAGATGGAGAGTATTATTTTTATGCAAATGATATAGTTGGCGATGTTAAAATAACTGCTACTTATAGAGATTATAAAACTGAAATGACTATTAGTATTGAAAGTAATACTATTGTAAGTGCTTCTTTTGATAAAGATATTTATTATGTTTATAAAGGAGGCTCTTCATTACTTGATATTACTACTAAACCAGTTGGAGCTAGTATTTCACTTCTTGATTTAAGTTCAAGTGATGAATCTATTTTAAAATTTGATAGTAGTAATAAAGCAGTTGGTGTTTCAACTGGAGAAGCCGAGGTTACTTTAAAAGTTGGAGAAAAAGAGACGACTGCAAAAGTATATGTTTTAGTTAATATGATAAGTGTTAAAGCACAGATAGATGGTTTATATAAAGAAATGGATGAATATACTCATTCATCAAGTGCTAAAACATATAATTTATATTTAGCTGTTAAACCTGAGGATAATGAGAAAAAAGGATATACTAATGAAGATATAAGTGTATCTGTTAAAAACGAAGGATCTATAAGTGGTATAGTATCGTTTGATTCAGTTTATAATGCTGAGAATAACACATATATTTACAAGGTGGTTTTAGATTTTGATTCAAGTAAAACAAGCCAATACAATAGGTGTGTTATAAAATTTAGTCTTCCTGATGGTTCTGTTAAATACTTTACTATTAAAAAATAATATTGTTTAATGATAAAAGACGTTTAAAAACGTCTTTTTTTATGAAAAATGTACGGAATTCCGTTGATTTTTGTTGAAAATCCAAATAAAACTTGTTATATTTTATATGTAAGGTAACTGCCTTACTTAGAAATACTATAGGGAGGTATTTAATATGTCAAAAACTGAATTAGTAGAATACGTAGCAGAAACTGCTAATGTATCAAAAGCTGAAGCTGGAAGAGTTGTAGATGCTGTTTTAGCTGGAATCGCTAAAGGACTTAAAGAAGAAGGAAAGGTTGCTTTCGTAGGATTCGGAACTTTCTCAAGCAAGAAGAGAGCTGCTAGAGAAGGAATCAATCCATTAACTAAAGAACCAATGAAAATTCCTGCTAAGAATGTTGTTTCATTCAAAGCTGGTGCTAAATTAAAATCTTCTGTAAATTAATTTAGAGATTAGGACTCAATAATTTGAGTTCTTTTTTTTGGTGTGGTATATTGATTATGAGGTAAATGGTATGAAGAAAAAGACAAAATTAAGACTTAAACCACAGGCAAAAAGATTTCTTATTATACTTGTTTTAATTATTATTGGTTCTATATTTCTTTATAATAAATACCAAGACTATTTGTATACTAAAACAAGTGATTATGCGATTCTTAATTTAGGTTATACGGAAGAAGAATTAAAAGTATTTAATAGTAAACTAAGTGAAGATGAAAAGTGGAGTATTATTAATGATATTGGTAAAAATGAATTCTTAGTTAACTTTATTAAATGTAAGTATTATTTATTTAAGAATACTAAGAATTATTTATCTTTAACAGTTAAAAAAGAAGATGATTTTTGGCATTATAAAGATCCTAGTTATTATGATTATGATAAGTTAGTTGCTAGTGTTAATTCTAGAACATATACTGATTATTATACTAATTCAATTAAAACTGATATGTCTAAAGGGTATTTAATTCTTGCTAATAAATACCATTATTTAGATGAAAACTATACTCCTGATGATTTAGTAGAAGTACCATGGAAATATCGTTTTGGTGGTGCTAACGATAAGATAACTATTAGAAGTGAAGTAATGGATAGTTTCTTAGAAATGTGGAATGCTGCAAATGAAAAAGGATATTATTTATTAGTAGATTCAGGTTTTAGAAGTTATGATGAACAGAAGAGTGTTTATGATGATTATTCAAAGAGATTTGGACTAAGTTACGCGGATTCTATTGCTGCTCGTCCTGGATACTCTGAACATCAAACAGGACTTGCTTTAGATATTTATTCAAAACAAAATGCTTCTGCAAAGACTTTCTCTACAACTGATGTTTATAAGTGGTTAATTGATAACTCTTATAAATATGGTTTTATTCTTAGATATCCTGAAGGTAAGAGTAATTTAACTGGATATAACTTTGAAAGTTGGCATTATAGATATGTTGGAAAGAGTGAAGCTAAAAAAATAGTAGATTCAGGATTAACTTTTGATGAATATTATGAATTCTATTTAGATAAATAAAAGAGCTTATGCTCTTTTTTTGTTTATTCTTTTGTTCTATAATAATAATAGGATAGTGAGTTTATATGAGGAAAGATAAGGTGTTTTTAAAAAAATGAAAGAGAAGATTAAAGGTTTTACTTTGGTTGAACTTTTGGCAGTTATCGTAATACTCGCAATAATTATGATTATTGCTATACCTTCAGTGTTAAGTGTCTTAACAACTGCAAGAAAGAAATCATTTGTTGAGTATGTTGATAAAGCTGTTGGTGTTTCTAAACAAAAATATATGGAAGGTGTTACTTTAGGTGAAAGTGCTAATGCTTGTTATATATATGTTGTAGAAAAAGATTTAGGAATTGATAATACAGGTGACTATAAAGGATTTGTGCTTGTTGCACCAGCTGGTAATAGTAATTATCAATATTGGGTTTTATTACATGATAATGAGTTTTTCTTAGATACCATTAATTATGAAGAGTTTTCAAAAGATGCAACTTCTAAACTAAATGATTTACCCGAAAAAGTAAGTGATTTAGATATACAATATTTTGCTAATGCTTTAAGTGAAAAGGGAGTAAGTTGTAGTACTTTTAAATATGGAGAAGGATCAATTGAACCAAGTGATAGTGGTCCTGGAAGTAATGAAGGAACAACATGTGAAGGACTAACTGTTAAAAATACTATTCCTAAGAGTGCAACTGGACTTTATAGAAAAATAGCTGAAAAATCTTACTTAGATAATGCATCTTCTAAATATGTAGATGAGTGTTCAGGTATTAATTTCAAATTAAACTCTGGTACTTATTCAATATATTCTGGTGGTGATTATATAGATAAAAACAATGGTATTGGTGTTTATGAAATGGCTTCAACTAAGGATGATAATTATCCTATTTACTATTTTAGAGGTGATATGAACGATTACGCTTCTAAAGAAGGTACTGCTAATAATGCTGTATTTGGTGGAAGTTGTTGGAAGATTATTAGAACTACATCAACTGGTGGAGTAAAAATGATTTATAATGGACCTTATTCTTCTGGTAAATGTGGACAAAGCAATTTAGGAAGACTTGAATATAATCCTAATTCTAGCAGTGCATTAGGTGATGCTAGTTATATGTATGGTAAGAGATATGTTTATGATTCTAAGTCTTTAAAAAATAGTAAAGCGTTATTTGGAGATACTGTTACTTATTCAAATGGTACATATAAATTAGCTGGTGATACAGTTATGTATGATGATGCTAATGGTTCAGCACTTAAAGATGAAGTTGGAAAACAATATACATGTTTTAATGAATCTGGAGAATGTAGCAATGTATATTATGTATTTAAAGTTGAGTCTTATTACTTCACTTATTTAACTTTTACTGGAGGAGAAAAGTTAATTGATGCAATGCATAATTCATTTGATGTTAATACAGTTGATTCAACTGCTAAAAAAACTGTTGATAATTGGTTTGCAAGTAATATGGTGTCTTATCAATCATATTTAGAAGACACTCCTTATTGTAATGATAGACGTTATTATTCATATGGACCTTTTAATGAAAAATATAAAATTTTTGCTAAAAACCCTCCTATTGAACTGCTAACTTTTGCTGGAAATGAAAGAGGTAGTAAAACTGGTAAAGTTTCATTAACATGTGAAAAGAATGATGCGTTTACAGTATCTAGTTCAATTGGAAATGGTGCATTAAAATATCCAGTTGGTTTAATTACTTATGATGAAGTTGTTCTTGCTGGTGGTTCTACTGGTTGGAGTAGTTATAATGATTATCAAACAGGTGGTCACGCGGAAGATGGTTATAATTCAAAATATTATTTATATGATGATAGAGAGGTTTGGACAATGACTCCATCTTATTATGGAAATGCATGTAGTGTATTTAGTGGATGTTATGGTGACCTTCATTCTCAACCATATGCTGTTAGTGAATACTTATTTGAAGAATATTATTTAGGTTATGTAAAACCAGTTATTTCATTAAAAGCAGGAGTAGATGCTACTGGAACTGGTACAACAAGCGACCCATATATTATTAATTAAAGATAGCTTATGCTATCTTTTTTGTTTACATATATATGTGGAAAGTAGATTATAGTTATATTATAATTATGTTATAGAGGGTGAAATATATGAAAGTAATTATTACAGCTGGAGGTACAGGGGGACATATATATCCTGCTTTAGCAATACTTGAAAAAATAAAAGAAAAAGAACCTGATAGTGAGTTCTTATATATAGGTACACATAATAGGATGGAAAAAGATATAGTTCCATCTCATGGTATTAGATATGAAGCTATTAAAATATATGGTTTTAATAAATCATTATCTAGATTAAAAGAAGATTTAGAAGATATTTATTTAATACCTGCTGCTATTCACAAATGTAAAAAGTTAATTAAGGAATTTAAACCTGATGTAGTAATTGGTGTGGGTGGATATGTTACTTATCCAGTTATTACTGCAGCACATAGTTTAGGTATACCTACATTTGTTCATGAACAAAATAGTATACCTGGTAAGAGTAATTTAGCACTTCAAAAGAAGACTAGCTTAGTTGGTGTTTCTTTTGATGATTCTAAAAAGTATTTTACTAAGACTAAAGTGGTTGTAACCGGAAATCCATGTGCAACAAATGCTTTAAAAGTTGAAAAGAAAAAACGTGAAGAATATGGTGTAGATAGTAAATCTAAGGCTGTATTAATAGTAAGTGGTTCACTTGGAAGTAAAGTAGTAAATGAAAAAATGTTACCATTCCTTGAATCAATTGGTAAAGAAAAATATGAAGTTATATATGTAACTGGTAAAGGTTATTATGAAGAATATAAAAAGAATAAATTCCCTGATAACGTACATGTAGTTCCATTTATAGATAATCTATCTGGACTTATGAAAGATATTGATTTAATTGTTACTAGAAGTGGAGCATCCACTGTTTCTGAAATAGAAGCATTAGAATTACCTGCAATATTTATACCAAGTCCATATGTAGCTAATAATCATCAATACTATAATGCTAAATCAATACTTGATGCTAAGGCTGGATTAATGCTTGAAGAAAAGGATTTAACTCCAGATACTCTTAATGATTTAATTAAAGCAGTTATTGATGATAAAAAGACAGTTGAATTATTTAAGAAGAATTTAAGAAAGTTAGCTCACTTAGATTCAGCTGATATTATATATAATGAATTAAAAAAATTAATAAAGTAAGGAAGTGAATAAGATGAAAACTAATAAAAAGAAAAGCAAACTAAGATTAAATCTACCTAGAACTTTAGTTTTCATTTTATTTATTTATATAATTGTATATATTTGTTATAGTCTTTATAATCAACATATTACTCATTATGAGATAACTGGTAATACACTTTATAGTGATGTAGAAATCTTAAGAGACTTGGATCTTGTTGATTATCCTCCAATTCTTTCTATAAATAGAAGTAAACTAGAAAGAAGACTTAAGAATAACAAGTATATAAAGGATGCAAAAGTATCATTTGGATGGAATTTTTATTTAAAAATAGATATTACAGAGAATAAACCTATGTTTGCTTTAAAATCTACTGGACAAGCTGTACTAGAAGATGGTACATTAATTGATAATCCAGGTTTATATGGGTTACCAATTCTTTTAAATGATACTCCAAGAGATGTAAGAAATTTACTTGCTAAGAATTTAGCTAAAGTAGATAGTGGAATATTTTATTTAATAAGTGAAATCCAATATGATCCTAGTTATGATAGTCAAAATAAAGTAATTGATGAGAATAGATTCTTACTTTTTATGAATGATAAAAATACTGTTTATGTAACAGCAAGAAAGATTAAAACTCTAAATTACTATTTAACTATTATAGCGAATAATGAGATAACTGAACCTGGTACTTTATATTTAGATGGTGATGAGACTAATTATACATTTAAGTTATATTCATCAGTTAAATCAGAGGGATAGTGGTTTTAATGGATAATATAAAAATTAATTATGATAAATTAATGCAAGATGAAATAGCATCTTTAAATGGTGAAAGAAAGAGTGTACTTTTACATACTTGTTGTGGTCCTTGTAGCAGTGCTTGTATAGAAAGATTACATAATGATTTAGATGTAACAGTATATTACTATAATCCTAATATTGAGCCTAAAGAAGAATATTTAAAAAGAAAAGAAACTCAAATAGGTTTATTAAAGAAATTAAATATACCATATATAGACGCTGATTATGATAATGAAGAGTTTAGAGAAAAAGTAAAAGGATTGGAATCAGAACCAGAAGGTGGTGCTAGATGTCCTGTTTGCTTTAAAATGAGATTAGATAAGACAGCGAGAGTTGCTAAAGAAAATAATTTTGATTATTTTTGTACTTCTCTAACAGTGTCTCCACATAAAAATAGTGCTATAATAAATTTAGTAGGAGAAAGTATTTCCAAAGAAGTTGGAATAAAATACTTATATGCTGATTTTAAAAAGAGAGAAGGATATAAAAGAAGTATAGAGCTTTCTCGTGAATATAATTTATATAGACAAGATTATTGTGGTTGTCTTTTTTCAAAGGGTGATAGAATTGAAGAATAATAAAGGTTTTACGTTAGTTGAGTTATTAGCTGTTATCATGGTAATAGGAATGTTACTAGTTTTAACATCTAGTTCTGTTATAAGAATTACTAGAGAAAGTAGAAATAATATTAAAGAGTCAGAATTTAAATCATTTTTAGATGCTGGTAAAGAATTCTTAACTGATGTTATTGAGTCTGATGGGAAAGTTACTATTAAACCAGTAACAAGTGATGGTAATGATGGAGAATACTATGGATATAATTTCCTTGAGTATGTAGGTGGATGCGAGAAAAATGAGTATTGCAAAAGAACTGAAGGTTCTCCAATAGTTACTAGAACAGTATATTTTGATAGTTCACTTATGGGAAAATATATAGATCTTGAAAAGTATAATGCTGAAGCAAGTAATAATAAATGTGGTTTAAAAGCTAATATTACGGTTGAATTAAATAAAAATGGATATTATGTTTTAAAAGACATTGATGTTCTTGCTAGAGATGGAGTAAATTATAAGACTTGTGTTAAATAGATGACTTTTTTAGGGGGGACAATATGAAAATAAATTTTACCAAGTTATTCCTAATTAATTATTTTTATATACTAATACTTGAATTTTTATTCAAGTTTTTTGTGATTAAAACAGGTGGTGTAGGTTTTTTCTATATTGCTATTTTTACTTTATTTATAAGTGTTATAATTACTTTTATTATGAGTCTTTTTAAAAATAAAAAGGTAAATAAAATTATTAGTTTTCTTATATGGATTATAATATTTTTTATATTTTCAGCTGAGACAATATACTATAGTTTTTATAAAACTATATGTGGTATTGAAGGATTACGTTATATGGACCAAGCAGAAGACTTTACTTATGCAATTGTTGATCATGTTATAGCTAATCGTTTTGTACTTATTGGTTATATAATTCCTTTGATTGCATTACTTGTTTTCTTCTTAAGAAAAAAAACTGTTATAGAAAAGGGAAAACTATATATTTTTGGAGGATTATTACTTGCAAGTGCAAGTATGTGTATTACAAGTGCAAGAATTACTTTTGATGTTCCTAAGAGTACTTATGATATTTTATATAAGTCCAATGACTTATATGAATCAACTAATAGATTAGGTTTATCTAGTGCATTTTTAACTAATACATTTAAGGTAATAACAAATTTTAAAGAATCTTTTAATTATAATTATTTTAATGAGTTTTCTTTAAATGAAGATACTTTATATAATGTTACTGATATTGATTTTGATAGTTTAATAGAAAACGAAAGTGATGAAGTTATAAAGTCAATGTATAAGTATTTTAGTGTTCAAAAACCTACTAATCAAAATGAATATACAGGTATATTTGCTGGTAAGAATTTAATATTTATTACTGCAGAGGGATTCTATCCATTTGCTGTAAATGAAAAATATACACCAACTTTATATAAACTTGCTAACTCTTCATTTATATTTAATAACTATTATCAACCAATTTATAATTGTTCTACAAGTGATGGAGAGTTTACTAATCTTTTATCTCTTTTACCAGGAGTATCTACTTGTTCTATGACATCTACAATTGGTGTTGATTTGCCTTTTGCACCAGGAAACATTTTAAAAGACTATAAGTATGATACATATGGTTTCCATGGATGGACATTTAATTATTACAAGAGAGATTTAACATATCCTAATTTAGGTTTTAATTACTATGGATATGATAGAAATCATAAAGGATATGATAAACCATTAACAGGTATTACTGATCAATGGCCTACAAGTGATATTGATGTTATTAATTCAAGTTTTCCAATTTATAGTGATAGTGATAGATTTTTGGCTTATTATATGTCTATAAGTGGTCACTTAGCATATAATTTTGGTGGAAATGCTATGGCTAATAAGAATAAAAGTTTAGTCAGTGATATGAATGCGGGGGATGCTATAAAAGCATACATGGCAACTCAAATAGAGTTTGATAGATCATTAGAACTATTAATAAACAAGTTAGAAGAAAAAGGAATTTTAGATGATACTGTTTTAGTTATTGCACCAGATCATTATCCTTATGGATTAACTTTTGATCAAATAAGAGAGTATGATCCAAGTATTTCAAATGAAAACTTTGACTTGTATAAGAACACACTTATAATATATAATCCAAGTATAGAAGGCGTAAAAGTAGACAAGTATGTATCTAGTATAGATATATTACCAACCCTTCTAAATATGTTTGGTATTACTTATGACTCTAGACTACTTATGGGTAATGATGTATTCTCAGATGAAGAAGGTTTAGTTATATTTAATAATAAGAGTTGGATAACTGATAAGGGAAGATATAATTATTCAGGTAATACTGCTGAGTCATTTAGTGATGAAGAACTTACAGCAGATTATATTGATAGAATAAATAATTTAGTTGATTTAAAATTTAAAATGAGTAAATTAATTATTTCTAATGATTTTTATAGAAAGGTTTTTGGTGATTAATAATGGGATTATTTCAAAAATTTAAAGAAATGTTTGCTTCTAAAAAAGAAAGAGAAGAAGAAATAGAAAAAGAACTTGAACTTGAAGAAGAAGCAGAAGAAATAAAAGAAGAAGAGACTCCAAAAAAAGTAAAAGAAGAAACAAATAAAAAAGAAATTACTATTGATGTAGAAGATGATGAAGACCTTGAAAAATCTCGTAAGGAGTTCAAGGAAGAAAAAGAATTAATGACTGCTTTAGAAGTTGTTAGTGAAGATGAAGAAGATGATAAAGAAGTAGTAGAAGAAGAGGAAGTTCAAGAAGAAGAGGAAGAAGAACAAAGTGATGAAGAAGTTGAAAAAGAACTTGATGAATTCATAGAAGAAGACACTACTGCTGAGGAAGAAGTAGAAGAAGAAGTTCCTGAAGAAACAGAAGAAGAAACTGAAGAGGAAAAAGTAGAAGTAAAAGAAACTCCTAAAAAGAAAAAAGGACTACTTGGATTCTTTGGTTTAACTGAGAAAGATAAAGACTTAGTTGTATATGACAAAGGTCTTGAAAAATCTCGTAAGGAATTTGTTTCTCAATTAAGTATATTAGGTAAGAAATTTACTAAGGTAAATGAAGAATATTATGAAGAACTTGAACAAATACTTATTAGTGCGGATATTGGTGTTAATACAGTATTTAAGTTCATGGATAGATTAAGAGATAGAGTTAAACATGAAAATATTACCGATACATCTTATTTAACAGAAGTAATTGTTGATGAATTATTAATGATTTATGTTGAGGGTGAAAACTTAACTGATAAGATTAATATGGCTGAAGAAGGACCTACTGTTATTTTAATGGTCGGAGTAAATGGAGTAGGTAAAACTACTACTATTGGTAAACTTGCTCATAAATATATTTCTCAAGGGAAAAAGGTTATGCTTATTGCAGGAGATACTTTTAGAGCAGGCGCTGTTCCTCAATTAGAAGAATGGGCGAATCGTACAGGCGCATTATTCTATGGAAGAGATAATGCAGATCCTGCTGGAGTTATTTATGATGGTTTAGTAAAGGCTAAAGAAGAAAATGTAGATATTGTTTTAGTTGATACTGCTGGTAGACTTCAAAATAAAGTTAACTTAATGAATGAACTTGAAAAGATTAATAAAGTAATTGGAAAACATATTCCAAATGCTCCTCATGAAACACTTTTAATAATTGATGCTACAACTGGACAAAATGGAATCAGCCAAGCTGAAAGTTTTAAAAGTATTACTAATATAACTGGTATAGTTTTAACTAAGCTTGATGGTACTGCTAAAGGTGGTATAGTTCTTGCTATTAAAGAAAATGTTGGTATTCCTGTTAAGTTCATTGGTCTTGGAGAACAAATGGAAGATTTAAGAACATTTGATATTGAAGATTATATTTATGGTTTATTTAAGGATATGATGTAAGATGGAAGAAACTTTATATTTAACTAGTTTATATGACTACTATAAGAAACTATTAACAGAGAAGGAATGTAGTTATTTTGAAGATTATTATTTTGATAATTTAACTATGGAAGAAATTGCTGATAATAATAGTATTTCTAAAAATGCTGTTTCTAAGTCTTTAATTGAAGTTAAAAATAAACTTAATGACTATGAAACTAAACTTAATTTATATAGTAATTATTTAAAGATAAAAGATAGTGTTGATGATGCAACACTAGATAAAATTAAAGATTATATTTAGTTGTAAAGAATTATTAATTAAATTGTAATAATTCTAAATTGTAAGTATAATTATTTTAGAATGAGGTGATTATATGAAATATATAAAATTACTTTTGATAGCTTTAACATTTACTTTTGTTGGTGTAACAGCTATTAGTCCTGTTTATGCAGGAGAGATAACAACTACCAATCCATATTTTAATGATACTGATGAAGTTGGAAAAAACTTTTGTGATGAACCTTCAGTAAGAAATGTTTTAAGATTTTTAGGTTTTTTCTTACAAATTGCTCGTCTTGTTGTTCCTATTATATTAATTGTTCAAGGAACATTTACATTCTTTAAAGCTGTAACGGCTGATGCGGATACGGAACTTAAAAAGTCTGCGTATGCGTTTGGAAGAAAAATAGCAGTTGGTATATTAGTATTCTTTGTACCAACACTTCTTGATGCTATATTTGGCTTTTTTAGCTTATTCTCATCTGTTGAAACAGACTATGCAACTTGTAAAGATTGTCTATTAAGTCCTGGTAAATGTAAGACTACAGGATCAATTACACCAGAATTGAGATATTCTGAAAATTGTTCAGCTCTTTCTGTTACTGAATGCCCTTCATATTCAAACTGTATAGTTCAACAACATGGTGGAACTGCACCAGTATGTGAACAAAGAGCGGATGCTCCAAGACATGCCGATAATTGTTCAGTAATAAGTTATTCAGATTGTTCTAAATATTATAACTGTGAAGTCGTTCCACCAGCAGCAGGTAGCAGCAGTGGACCTACATGTGGACCAAAGAAGAATTTACAATAAAAAAAATCAATCTTTAAATAGATTGATTTTTTATTTTCTTAGTAATTGAAAAATATGTATAAATTGCATTAGCGCTTGCGGTTAATAGACCAAAGATTATAAGTGTATTTATATGAATTATAGTTACATTATCAAGTCTTTTAATAATAGATATTAAAATGATATATGGAACTAAGGCAATAATAAATGCTATAAGCGAATATTTTAATTTAATCAATCTTATATTCATTATTCATCTATCCTATCTTATATTAATAATAACAAAATAGAATAGAGTTGTCCAATAAAAAAAGACATGAAAAAAGCAACCGAACGGTTGCTTGAATGTCAAAATGGTGGAGGATATGGGACTCGAACCCGTGACCCCCTGCGTGCAGGGCAGGTGCTCTAGCCAACTGAGCTAATCCCCCATTGACAAGACTAATAATACCATATATTTTAAGCCTGTGCAAGTTTTTTTTACTGTTTTTTATAATTTTTTTGGAAACATGAAATATTGTTATTTTTAACGTTTTATCTTATACTATTTATAGTAGGAAAGTAGTGATAAATATGCAATGTAATCATTGTGGTAAGATTGTACCTAATACATCAAAAATATGCATGTTTTGTAATCAAGAAATAGATCCTAATGCTCATTATGTAGAATCTGTGGATTTAGGAGATTCAACTGAAATATATAATGATAAGAAGTTTGATTTAAAGGTTGTTAATAAATATTTAAAAGAACCAGCTAATAAAAAATATATTATTGCTGGCCTAGCTTTAGTTGTAGTTATAATTATAGTTTTTATATTCTTAATTGTTTCTGCATTTAAAGGTGGAAGAAAAGTAAATGGTAGAGAATACTTTCTTGGTGTAAGTGATGCTATATATAATTATCTTGATGATAATATATTAGATGAAGATCACACTGGTAAAGCAGATGTAGAATTTATTTTAAATAATTCATATAAAGCATATACGAATGGTAAATATGCTTTCGATATTAAAAAGAATTACTTAGCTTATAATGCTGAATTAAATGGAAACTATAGTACAGATGATGTTCAATTTGTTTCTGAGTTACTTCCATTTAGTTTGGTTTTAGATGGATCAACTGTATATTTAAAAGCGGATAAATTATATGAAAAGACTTTATCATCTGATTTATCTAATTTAAGTAATTTATATAGTTTTCAAAATTATAATGTTAAAAAGATAATTTCTAGTCTTCATGATGCTTTGAATGCATCAATTAAAGATTTAAGTGTTAGAACTGATGACCAAACTATAAATTATCGTGGAGAAAAGCAGACGTTTGATAGAGCATACATTGAATTTGATGGAAAACTAATGAGCTCATTTATGAATACATTTATTTCAACATTGCTTGAAGATTCACAGTTTATAAATGAATTTGCTGATGCCTTAAAATATGATAAAAATAAGACTAGATCTTTCCTTGAAGACTATAGTAAGACATTTGAGTATAATCATTCTAATAATTTTAATGATGTATTAACTGTTTCTATTTATTATAGTGGAGACAAGGTATATAGAATTGAAGGAGTATATAAAGGAAATGGTACTCATCAATATGTACTTGATATTGCAACTAATAAATATTATTTTGATTATAATTTAAATGAAAAGAATATTTATTCTGGTTCATTATCACATATTCAAAATGAAATGGTTAATGTTAAACATGGTGAGATTAATATCACATTTGATAGTGATGAATTCTTAACAGATTTTAAGATTAAATATGATGATGATTTAAAACCAAGTTACTCTAAAGAAAAATTAGGAGAAAGCGAAGCTATTAATTTAATAAGTGATGAAGAGTTTAATAGTATTAATACTAAATTTAGTACATTCCTAAGATTTACTGATTGGTTTAGTGATTATAGAAATATATTCTTATCAAACTGTACATCAGACTTAGAATGTAATTGTAGTGATTCTATTTGTTTATGTGACTTTGAAGATGAAACAATTACTTGTCCAATTAATAGAATAAAATAGATAGATTAAAAGAAAAGAAGGGTGATAAATATGGATAATCAAAATAATCCAAATATAAATGGCGTTAATCAAGTTCCAAGTGGAATTACACCATCTGTTAATGGAGTTAATGTTAGTATTGCACCACCGGTTATGCCTTCCAATAATACAGGTGCACAAACTCCAAGTACACCAGTGCAAAATACAATTGCACCACCTAATATGAGTCAAGTTGGTTTAGCACAAACTCATCAAGTAGATGGCGTTCCAACAGTTAATAATAATGGAACTTTATTAAGTCCTGTAGATGATCCTAATAAACCACTTGTAAATCCTGGCATGGTTCAACCTAATGGTGCAGTAAGTGTTACTACTGGTAATGAAACTCCTGAAAATATTGCTGCTGGTATTCAAAATGGTTCATTTGTTAATGCTATACAAGATCCAAATGCAATGATTAATGGTGGTAAAGTAGGTTCAACTATAAGTGATGAAGATAAAATACTTGCTAAAAAGGCTAAGAAGAATGTTAGAGTATTACTTATTGTTTTAGTAATATTAGTAATTTTAGGTGGAGGAGGATATTTCTTCTATTCTGTAGAATTTACCACTTCTAATAAACGAATTGATGCTGTTTTAAGTGGAGTAAATAATTATATTGCTCCATACTTCAGAGATGCATCTAAAAGAATTGGTACTTATGAAATAGATGCAACAGTAAAAGAAAATACTGATATATATGGAACTAAGATAAATGGTTCATATGGTTACTCAATGGGTGACTATGTTCAAGTAAATGGAAATGTTAGTTCTATTGTTGAAAATGATGAGCTACTTGGAAAGAATCCAATTAAATATTATTTTTATATTAATGATTCTAAAATATATATTAAGTTTGAAGATTTATATGAAAACTTTATTCATACTGATTTTCCATTATTAGATGAATTTAATAGTAACTTTAGACAAAATAGTATTGATTTTGCTGTATTACAAAGTTCTATTTATAGTGCAATAGTAAATGGTCTACATTCAGTTGGGGCTTCTCAAAGTATTGAATCAGTTAATATAAATGGAAGTAGTAAAACTGCTAATGTTGTTACATTTAATATTAATAAGAATACTTTAAGAGGATTTAAAAATGGTTTTTATAATACTCTTAGAAATTCTAATTTGTTCCTAAGTAATTATGCTAATTTAACTGGAACTGATCCATCAACACTTAAGATTGATTTAACTAAAGAAATGGAAGTTCAATCTACTTTTGAAGGAAATGTTAATGTAAGAATTTATACTGCTTTATTTGGAAGTTCTTTCTATGGAATAGACGTTTCTTATAAGAATGATAAAACAACATATAAAACAACAATTGTTCCAATTGGAAATGGTTATAAATTTGTTGTAAATGAAGATAATACAAAGATAGTAGATTTAGATTTTACTCAAATATATAAAAGAGGTTCAGAAATTACTTTTGACTATACTTTAAAAGGAGATGTATATGCATCTGATTTAGAAGATAATAAAAAGAATTTATATCAAGTAGATGTTAAATCTAAAGTAGTTATTAATCTTCCATATCAAGATGACAAACCAGTTGTTAAGAATAGTGTTAATCTTAAATTTATTACATTAGAAGACTTTAATGCAATGTTTGAAAATGCAAAAGAAAAATATAATGTAGCAGGTTCATATATATATCAATTAAAGGAATCTCTACTTAGTTCTTTATTTGAAAGTGTTCCAACAGATGACACTGGTGAAGAAACAGAAGAAAAACCAGTAGAGAATGCTACTAATATAACTACAGAAACAAATGAATAAGTGGATATTAATCCACTTATTTTTTTGTTTTATATGTTATAATACTATAATAAGGTGATGGTAATATGTATGCAGAAGTATTAGTTCAATATGGTTCTAAAAGCTTAGATAAAACATTTACTTATTTAGTACCAGATGAGTTAAAAGATAAACTTAAAAAAGGAATGAAAGTAGCTATTCCATTTGGTAGGCAAGAAATAAATGGATTTGTTTTATCTATTAAAGAAACATGTGATTTAGAAGATTTAAAATCTATAAAATATATTATTAATGAAGACTTTGTTTTAAATGAAGAATTAATGAGTCTTGGATTATTTATTAAAGACAAAACTTTATGTTCTCTTATTACAGCATACCAAACTATGTTACCTACATCCCTAAAAGTAAATAATAATAAAGAATCATATGCTAAATATGATACATATATAAGTCTAAATAAAGATATAAAAGAGATTAATGAATATATAACTAATAATAAAAGAAGTCATGTACAAAATGAAATATTAGAAACGCTTAAAAGAAATGATATTTTAAAATCAAGTGTATCATCTTCTTCTGTTAATAAACTTCTTAGTCTTGGATTAATTAAAGAAGTAAAAGTTATGAAATATAGAATTAATCCAAATAAAGAAAAAAGTAACAATATAAAATTAAGTGAAGAACAAGCTATTGCAGCAAATGAAATAAAATCACATATAAATGAATATAATACTTATTTAATTCATGGAATAACTGGATCTGGTAAAACAGAAGTTTATATGGATGTGAGTGATGAAGTTATAAAAATGGGTAAAAGTGTAATAATGCTTGTACCTGAGATAACTTTAACTACTCAAATGATTGAAAGATTCTATAAAAGATTTGGTAATGATGTAGCTATTTTTCATTCATCTTTAAGCGATGGGGAAAAATATGATGAATATAAGAAAATATTTAATAATGAAGTACATGTTGTTGTAGGAACAAGAAGTGCTATATTTACTCCAGTTAAAAACTTAGGATTAGTAATTGTAGATGAAGAACATTCGACTACATATAAACAAGAGAATAATCCTAGATATAATGCTTTAGATATTGCTAAATGGAGAGGTGAATATAATAACTGTCCCGTTATTTTTGGTAGTGCAACTCCATCTTTAGAATCCATGGCAAGAGCTAGTAAAGGTGTTTATAAATTACTTACTTTAAGTAACAGAATAGGCAATTCTATTCTTCCTCATATTAGTCTTGTTAATATGAGAGATGAGTTAAGAAAAGGAAATAATATTATAAGTGAGGATTTAGCTTTAAGAATAGATGAGAGAATGAAAAAACATGAACAAGTAATGTTATTTATAAATAGAAGAGGTTACTCAACTGTTGTTACTTGTTCTAGTTGTGGTTATACATATAAGTGTCCTCATTGTGAAGTAACTCTTACTTATCATAAAACAAATAATCATTTAGTATGCCATTACTGTGGTTATACTTTAGAAAAAACTGATATATGTCCAGAGTGCAAGGAAAGAGCACTTACTTCATATGGACTTGGTACTGAGCAAGTGGAAGCCTTTATTAAAACTCAATTCCCATCTGCCAGAGTTGTTAGAATGGATGTTGATACTACATCTAAAAAGGGAAGTACAGATGCAATAATAAAAGGTATTGAAGATGGTAGTTATGATATTATCATTGGTACTCAAATGATTAGTAAAGGACTTGATTTTCCTAATGTAACTTTAGTTGGTATTATTAATGCTGATGAAAGTTTAAATATTCCTGATTTTAGAAGTGGAGAAAATACTTTTAGTTTAATATCTCAAGTAAGTGGTAGAGCAGGAAGAAGTGAAAAACATGGAGAAGTTATTATTCAAACATATAATCCAACTAGTCAAACACTTATTAATTGCCTTAACAATGACTATATGAAGAATTACTTGTATGAGATGGATATAAGAAAACAACTTAAGTATCCACCTTACTACTTTATTACTTTAGTACGTATTACAAGTAGAGACTATGATTTACTTAAAGGCGAAGTTAATAAAATAGCATCATTTATTAGGAAAAATGTAGGAGAAAATACAATTATTTTAGGTCCTACTACATGTCCTTTATTTAAACTTAATAATGTATTTAGATTTCAAATGATTATTAAATATAAAAAGGATAATAAGTTATCTAATACTTTGAGAGAATTAGATCAACAATATGCTCTAAACAATAAGATTAATATAGAAATAGATGCTGATCCAATTAGAATATAAAAAGTACTCAAGCAGTACTTTTTTATTATGCATACCATTGAGTTTAATTTTTTTTAATGCTAAAATCTTTATAGAATAGAGGTTATGGTATGACTTTAGTTGAAGCATTATTAAGTAGCGATGTTTTTAGAATTACAGTTAAATTATTACTTAGTTTAATTTTAACTGGGTCAATTGGTTTAGAAAGATCAGTAATGAATAAACCAGCTGGATTTGGTACTCATGCAATTCTTGGTGTTGCTTCATGTTTAATAGTTATTGCTAGTGAATATTTTGCTAATTTTTATGATATTGATGCAGCAAGAATACCTGCTCAAATACTTGCTGGTATTGGTTTTATTGGTGCTGGTACTATCATGAAAAATGGTTATAATGTTAAAGGCATTACAACTGCTGCAGGATTATTTGCTGTTACTTGTATTGGTATTGCAGTAGGAATTGGTTTCTATGCTGGTGCTTGTATTGCAACGTTTATAATATTCTTACTTCTTTCTTACTCACATTCAATTTCTGATAAAATTGGAAGATATGAAATGATTGATCTTGATGTAACTCTTGATACCCAAAAAGATGGTAAAGCAGCTATTAAGAAAATTAATGAATATTTAAAATCAAAACATATAGATATTGTATCTGTTTCAAATAATGCAAATGTTAAAGATGGTAAAGTAATACAATATATATTAAATTATAATGTTCAATTAACAGATAAAAGTGAAATACTTGCTACTTTAATGAGTTATGATGAACTTGCTAAAGTAGAAATTAATGACGACTAATTATTACTTGAATTTTAATATATTTGTGTTATAATTCAGTTTATGAAGTGATGACGGGCTTGGAAACCTAACAGCTATATATAAACACTAGAGAACAAAGCATGGTGGAACAGCGGAATTTTTTCGCCCATGCGTATTTGTTCTCTTTTTTATTTTTAGGAGGAAAAAATGAGAGTTTTTATTGGATGTTCTGCTAAAGATAGTATTCCTTTAGAGTTTAAAGAAGTAGCATGTAAGATATCTACTATGCTTGCTCAAAGAGGAGATAAACTTGTTTTTGGTGGTAAAGAAACAGGAATGATGGGGAAATGTTATTTCACATTTAGATATGAAGGTTCTAAAGTTAAAGCTATAGCTGATATTACCAACGCTGAAAATGTTGATGGTATGGACCTTGATGCAAGCGAAATCACTTTAAATACATTTAAGAGAACTGAGTCAATATTTGAATCAAGTGAAGTTATTCTTATATTACCAGGTGGATTAGGAACTTTAAGAGAATTCTTCTCAATGTTAGATGAGAAGAGAACTAAAGGTTATGATAAACCAATTATACTTTTTAATTTTGAAAAGTATTATGATCCACTTTTAGAGTATCTAACTAAATGTTATAAAGTAAATTTTATTAGTAAAAAAGATTTAAAACTATTTGATGTAGTAACTGATGTTAAAACATTAGAAATGTACTTGAATAGGTTAGAGAGGAAGTAGAAAATATGGCAAAAACAATGGATGAATTAGTTAATTTTTGTAAACAATATGGATTTGTATTCCAAGGAAGTGAAATATATGGAGGTCTTGCTAATTCTTGGGATTATGGTTCTCTTGGTGTAGAACTAAAAAATAATGTAAGAAAAGCTTGGTGGAAAAAGTTTATTCAAGAAAATCCTTATAATTATGGACTTGATGCTGCTATTATCATGAATCCTGAAGTATGGGTTGCATCTGGACATGTTGCATCATTTGCAGATCCACTTATAGATTGTAAGGCTTGTAAGGCAAGACATAGAGCAGATAAGTTAATTGAAGAGTTTACTCATGGAGAAGAAACAGGAGATGGATGGGATAATGAAAAATTAGAAGCATATATTAAAGAACATAATATTGCTTGTCCTAAATGTGGTAATCATGATTTTACTCCAATTAGAAAGTTTAATTTATTATTCGAAACTCATACTGGTGTAACTGAAGATACTAAATCTACAGTTTATTTAAGAGGAGAAACTGCTCAAGGTATATTTGTTAATTTCTTAAATGTTCAAAGAACTATGCGTGCTAAAGTACCATTTGGTATTGGACAAACTGGTAAAGCATTTAGAAATGAAATTACTCCAGGTAACTTCACTTTTAGAACAAGAGAATTTGAACAAATGGAACTTGAATTCTTCTGTAAACCAGGCTCTGACCTTGAATGGCATAAGTATTGGAAAGATTATTGTTTACAATTCCTAGAAGACTTAGGATTAACAGGAGAAAACTTAAGATATAGAGATCATAAACCTGAAGAGTTAGCTTTCTATTCAAAAGCAACTACTGATATTGAATATATGTTCCCAATGGGATGGGGAGAACTTTGGGGTATTGCTGATAGAACTGATTATGACTTATCAGTACATCAAGAACACTCAAAGACTGATATGAAATATTTTGATCCTGATACAAATGAAAAATATGTTCCTTATGTAATTGAACCATCAGTTGGTCTTGATAGATTAACTCTTGCATTATTAAATGAAGCATATAAGGTAGAAGAATTAGAAGATGGAACTACTAGAGAAGTATTTAAAATACACCCATTCTTAGCTCCTTATAAAGTATGTGTATTACCTTTAATTAAGAAACTTCATAGTGAAAAAGCTAGAGAAGTATATGCTGAACTTGCAAAAGACTTTATGGTGTCATTTGATGAAGCTGGTAATATTGGTAAACGTTATAGAAGAGCTGATGCTGTTGGTACACCATTCTGTTTAACAGTTGATGATGAAACTATTAATAATGGTACTGTTACTTTAAGAGATAGAGATACAATGGAACAAGTAACATTAAAACTTGAAGAAGTTAAAGATTATATTGAAAATAAAATTAAATTCTAAAAAGAGATTATTAAATCTCTTTTTTTATTATCTTAAATTACTTGCATTATAAATATTTAAATAATAAAATGATTATAGGATAGGAAAGTTTATAAAATGCGTGAGAGGAGTTTATATGAAAAAATTATTAAATAAGATTGTTTTATTAATGGTTGCACTTTTAATGCCTGTGCAATCAGTTTTAGCGGTGACAATTAATTCGCTAAAGTATTATGAAAGTTCCGCAATTACAACTTTTGATATTTATGGTACTATTAATGGAGATAAATTATTGAATACATCGTATGACCTTTATGGCTATACCGTATTCTTTAAGGTTAAAAATCAAGGAGAAGCAGATGATGAAAACTCTACTTTTGCTGATTATAGTCTTAGTACTTATAAAGAAGATTATGAAGGCAGAGATGATTATCCACAAGAACCTATCATGGATGATTATCCTGATTTCCCAGATGATACTTTTGTATATGAATGCCCTGATGCTGATAGTTATAGAACGGATTCACTTGAACATACATTTGAAGATGCTGTTGCATGCTTTAATAAAATTGGAGATAGTGAATCTGCTGCTAAGGCTCAATCTATTTATGAATTTTACGTAGAATTTGAAAATAGAATGTATACTGATTCTTTGAAAGAAATAGTATATCAAAAAGAGCAGTTAGATTATTTTAAAGAAAAAAGAGCAGAAGAAGGTAAAGGAATAGAAGTATCTGATGTTAACAGTCAAGAAGTTATGGTAAGATTTTTACCTAATGGTGGAGAAATTACTAAAGATGGAGTTAAATTAAAGATTAAAGGTATTGAAACTGCAGAAGGTAATTCTGTAAGAGTAGAATATACTTTAACTAATACAAATGATACTGCGAAAGAATATTCAACAGCTACTATTAGTGATACTGAGTTAGCTCTTAATGACTTTGCAGCAGTAGTTAAAAATGGTAAAAAAAGTATAACTGTTACTCAAGATAGAAAAGATTATGATGTATTTAAAGAATTCTATGGTGCTCAATTATTTATTGATTTTGAAACTGAAGTAACTACAAGTTGGATTGGTAATTTACGTGATTATATGGAAAACCGTTATACAGAAGGAGATGTTACATCTATTACTGCAGATGATCATATTGATACAGCATTAACTTATTCATGGAGTGGAACTTTAGCACCAAATGAATCGGTTACCAAAGTTGCTATCTTTAATGTAAAAAATGCTAATGTTGTTAAAGTAAATTTATTTAAAAAAGGTAATACTACAGGTAAACCTGATGAAGTAATTGAAACAGTAAAAGATGGTATTTTTGAAGTACCTGCTAATGATTCAGGTAAATGGATAACTCAAGTAAATGGTGAAACTGTAACATTAGATTCAGGAACTACATATTTAGTTACAAGTGATGTTTTAAATTTATATGAACCTGTTGATGAAATAACTGCAATTGGTTTTGATGGTGAATATGATGGAGAAGAACACTTTGTAACTATTCTTGGTACACTTCCTGGAGATACAGTTACTTATTCAACTGATGGAGTAAATTACTCTAGTACAGTTCCTAAATATAGTGAACTAGGAGAATATACAAATTATTATAAAGTTGAAAGAGCAGGAGAAGATGCAATAACTGGTACTTCTACGATTAAGATTTCTCCTAAAGTATTAAAAAGTGAAGATATAACTATAAGTGTAGGTAACCCTGAAAAAGAATATACAGGAAGCGCAATTGAACCAGAAGTAACAGTTAAACATGATTCAACTGTTATACCATCAAGTGAATATGATGTTACTTATGATAATAATACTGAAATTGGTGTAGCAAGCGTTACTGTAAGTGATAAAGATGGAGGTAATTATATTATTGAAGATACTACTTCATATTTTGAAATAGTAGCTCCTGGTAAAGTAAATGTAATTGAACCAGCAACACCAAATTCTTATAGTGGTTCATTTGCAGAAACTCCAATATTAGTTAAATCTAAGATTGAGTTAACTGATGCAGAAAAACAAAAGTTACTTGATGGTAAGAATATGGATATATATCTTGAGGTAAAAGATATAAGTGATTCAATTTCTAAAGAAGAAAAGAATAAGATTGATAAGAAACTAAGTAAAGGTGATACTGTTGGTTTATATTTAGATGTTAGTCTATTTAAAAAGTTTGATGGAGAAAATCCTGAGAAGATAAACTCAACTAAGAAACCAATTAAAATAACATTTGAAATTCCTGAAAAATTAAGAAAAGAAGGAAGAAAATTTGTTATTTATAGATATCATAATGGTACTGTTACTGAATTAAATGTTACAGTAGAAGGTAACTATGCTACATTTGAAACTGATGAATTTTCATCATTTGCACTAGCATATAATGATTTAAGTGAAACAAGTAATCCTAAGACTTATGATAATGTATTCTACTATGTTGGACTATTAGTATTATCTATAGTTGGTTTAATTTATTTAAAAAATAAAAGAGTTAATTAATATTATTAAGTAATAAAAGTATTGAAAATAGTATTATTTATTTATAAAATGAATGTAGAGAAGTATTACCTACGTAATGCTATCTCGTTTGGTTGTAGCATCAGTATTTTACTGATGCTTTTTTTTATTAACCAAAAACCCCTGAAAGATATGTTTATCTATTCAAAGATTATTAATAAAATAATAATTACAATAAGTAGAAAGATTATTAAATCTTTACTCATGAATTATCACCTCGTATTCTTTTTTATGAATTACAAGATAACATCAGGATAATATTCTCTAATAATATACATACACAATTAATGCTTATTTTTCTTGTCAAAAAACTATAATATGTGTTGATTTTAATTTTTGCTTATATTTGGTATTATATTTTAGAGAGTGATTATATGAAAGAAAGCATTGAGTTAATAAAAGGTGAAATAGGATCTGCTACTTTAGTAGCTGTATCTAAAACTAAATCTAAGGAAGAAATATTAGAAGCTTATGACTTAGGTATAAGAGATTTTGGTGAAAACTATGTTCAAGAACTTATAGAAAAGATGGATAGTCTTCCAAGTGATATAAGATGGCATATGATAGGCCATTTACAAACTAATAAAGTAAAAGATATAGTTAAAAGAAATATATATTTAATTGAGTCCGTTGATTCTGTTAAACTTGCTAATACTATTAATAAAGAAGCAATTAAGAATAATAAGACTGTTAATATTTTAATTGAAGTAAATATAGTTGATGATCCTAATAAAACAGGATGTAGATTAGAAGATTTAGATAATATAATTAGTGAAGTTAATAATTTATCTAATATTAATTTAAAAGGATTAATGGCTATTGGTCCAATTACTAGTGATTCTAAAGAAATAATTAAATATTTTAAACAAATGAAGAAATTAAAAGATAAATATAAGTTGGAACTATTATCTATGGGTATGAGTAGTGATTATAAAGAAGCATTAAAGTGTGGTACTGATATAGTTAGAATAGGTACTAAAATATTTGGAGAAAGAAACTATTTTAAAAAATAGTTTTTTTATTACTTATTTACTAATAGACATATTTTTGTTATTATATAAATAGTAATCATAGGAGGTGCTGTATGGCATTTGAACATATTAAAAAGATATTATATCCTGAAAGAGGAGAAGACACTGAATCTATTGAAGATGAATCATATGAAGTAGATGCTAAAAGTGTTTCTAAAGCAGGAAGTAAGATGGTTTTAGTTGAACCTAGAGCATATTCTGAAAGTCAAACTATTGCTGATCATTTAAAGGGTAGAAACTCTGTAGTTGTTAATCTAAAACGTGTTACTAATGATCAAGCTAAAAGAATCATTGATTTTTTAAGTGGTACATTATATGCTATTGGTGGAGACATGCAAAAATTAGGCAATGGTATTTATTTATGCACTCCTAAAAATGTTAATGTTGAAGGTCGCATGAGCGATTTAGAAGAGGATAAAAAGGCTAAAGCTAAAATTGAAGATGAATTAGATTTCTAATAATATAAGTTAGGTGATTATCATGAAAAAATTTAGTAAGAGTTTTTCAGGATACAATACCCGTGAAGTAAATGCTTTTGTTAATGATGTAGTAACTCATGTAGATGAAATGCTACATAAAATGAAAGAAAAAGACATGGAAATTGATAGACTGAATAAAGAATTAGAACATTATAAAAGTATGGATGCTACTTTAAATAGAGCTATAGTAATGGCTGAAGAAAGTAGTAAAAAGTATCAACAAAGTAGCATAAGTGAAAGTGACTTAATAGTTACAGAAGCTAAGAGAAATGCTAATAGAATTATTAATGATGCTCTTACTAAAGCAGAACATATTGAAGAAGAAACTCAAAGAATGAGAAGAAATATAATCACTTATAAAAGAAGAATTAAATCTCTTATAGATCAACAAGCTGATTTAGTAGATGATTTAGATAAAATTGATTTATAAAATATACCTTTATGGTATATTTTTTTATTTATCTATATATAGTAAAATAGTATATAGAATAGAGGGACATTATGTATCAGATTATTAAAAATGAACAACTTAAAGATAATACATATATTCTAGAGGTAAATGCTCCTTTAATAGCTAAATCTATTAAACCTGGAGAGTTTGTTATTATTATGGTTGATAACATGGCTGAAAGAATTCCTATGGCTGTTTATCAAGTTAATGGAGATAATTTAGTTATTCTTTATGATGTAAAAGGTTATTCAACTAACGAATTAAAAAATACTAAATCTATATTTTCTATATTAGGTCCATTAGGAAAAGAGTCTGTTCTTTCATCTAATATTGATGACTATAAAGATAAGAAAATTTGCTTTATTGTTCATGGTACTGGTGTTGCGTCTATTAAGAGAATATCCCTTGAATTAAGTAAGAATAATATTGTTAATGAGATTTTCTATGTAGATTATTCTTTAACTGATGAGGATGTTATTACTAATGAAGAAATCACTTCTACAATTAGTAATTTTGATGTAGTATTTACTGTTGGTTCTTTTGAATTTATGGAGAGTATTGTTCAAAAGGCACGAGATTTAAACAAAGAAATATTCGTTTCCCTTGCACCTTTGATGCTTGATGGTGTAGGTTTATGTGGCGCTTGTAGAGTTTTAATAAATGGTAAGATTAAATTTGCTTGCATGGATGGTCCTGAGTTCAATGGTCTTGAAGTTGATTTTGATTCTGCTAAGAAGAGAATGATGTTATTTAAGACTGAAGAAGGTAGAAGGTATTTACAAGAAACAGAAGGAAATACTTTTAAACCTGAGGAGGTGCAATAATGAATCCTGAAGATTTAAAAAGAACTCCTATGAAAAACTTGGATCCAATAATGCGAATTCATAACTTTGAAGAAGTTGAATGTGGCTATACAAAAGAAGAAGCTATAAAAGAAGCAAGTAGATGCTTACATTGTAAGAATCCTCAATGTATGAAAGGTTGTCCTGTTGGGCATAGAATTCCTGAATGGATAGAGTTAATTAAAGAAGATAAAATAGATGAAGCTTATAAAATAATTGATGAAGTGTCTTTACTACCAGCTATATGTGGTAGAGTTTGTCCTCAAGAGCAACAATGTGAAAAGTTATGTGTAAGAGGAGTGAAAGGTGAAGCTATTGCCATTGGTGCATTAGAGCGTTATGTTGCTGATCATGCTACCAAAACTCCTGTTAAAGCAAATTCGTTTAATGGGAAAAAGATAGCAGTCGTAGGATCTGGACCAGCAGGTCTTACTTGTGCAGTTGATCTAGCACGTCTTGGCTATAAAGTAGTAATATATGAAGCACTTCATAGACCAGGTGGAGTTCTTGCTTGGGGTATTCCAGAGTTTAGACTTCCAAATAAAATAGTTGATGATGAAATAGAATTGGTTAAGTCTTTAGGTATAGAAATAGTATTTGATACCATTGTTGGTAAAACAATTATGCTTGAAGAATTACAAAAGAATTATCATGCAATATTTATTGCAAGTGGTGCTAATGTACCTAAGTTCATGGGTATACCAGGAGAAGATGGTCTTGGAGTAATGAGCGCAAATGAATTACTTATAAGAGTTAATTTGATGGATGGTATGTTAGATAATTCTCGTACTCCTATAAAAGTACCAAGAATTGCTTATGTAATTGGTGGAGGTAATGTTGCCATGGATGCTGCACGTACTATTAGAAGATTTGGTGCAGAAGTACATGTAATGTATAGACGTAGTCATGATGAACTTCCAGCTCTTGGTAAAGAATCAAGAGAAACAGAAGAAGAAGGAATTATATTTGATTACTTAACTACACCAATTGAAATACTTAAGGATGAGTTAACTGGTAAAGTAGTCGGAATGAAGTGCATTAAATATCAATTAGGTGAAAAAGGTGAAGATGGAAGAGCAACAATCACTGAAATACCTAACTCAGAATATACTGTTACATGTGATCAAGTAATATATGCAATTAGTTCAAATGCTAATAATATTGCTACCAAAGATACAGATATATTACATATGAAAAATGGCCTAATATTTACAAATGAGTACCAAACAACAGTAGATAATATATATGCTGGAGGAGATAATATAACTGGTCCTATGACTGTTATTAAAGCAATGGAAGCAGGAAGAAAAAGTGCCAAATTGATTGACAGTCAGTTGAAATAAAATTTGCTTTTTTTAAAACTCGTAGTATATAATAGAAAATGCGGGTGATAAAAAATGGATAATGAAAGGTTTAAGATTAGTAAAATAGTTATATTTGTACTAGTCATTATGTTAGGATTTGTACTTATAAAAACAACATTTAGTAATAATGTTGTTAATACTAATAACGAAAAGAAGGAAGTGGAATTAATGAGTGGATTACATCATGTAGTTATCTCAGTTAAAGATCTTGGAGATATAAAATTAGAGTTAGATGCAAATATTGCACCTATTACAGTTACTAACTTTTTAAAACTTGTTAATGATAAGTTCTATGATGGACTTACATTCCATAGAATTATAAAAGGATTTATGATTCAAGGTGGAGATCCAACAGGAACAGGTTTTGGTGGAAGTGAAGAAACAATAAAAGGTGAATTTGCTTCTAATGGAGTAAATAATACTATTAGCCATGTAAGAGGAGTTATTTCTATGGCTAGAAGTAATCATCCTGATAGTGCTTCAAGTCAATTCTTTATTGTTCAAGATGATTCAACATATCTAGATGGTAACTATGCTGGATTTGGTCATGTTACTGAAGGTATGGAAGTAGTTGATAAAGTAGTTGAAGCTGTTAAAGGTAAAGCAGGTAAGAATGGTGAAGTAGAAGCTAAGGATCAACCTGTTATTACAAGTATTACTCAACTTGATTAATATCTTTTATTAAACCCTACGAAGTGATATAATTAATTATGTGATTATGATGAAGAATTTTATTAAAAAAAATAATTACTTATTTAGTTATATGTTAATCTTCGTAGGATTTTTTTCTATGTCTGTTTATACGTATTTTTATTCAAGACAATTCATAGATACTAATGTTTTTAAATTTGCAGTTAATCTTAGATATAATCTAATTTGGTTATTTTTTAGTTTGTCATGGATTATTATATTTGAAGGATTATTTTATCTAAGTAAGAATAAACATAAACTATTTGTTTATAATTTTTTATCTATATTATGGACTGTAGTGTTTGTAGTACAGATATGTTATTGTGATGAACTTGGTAAGTTTATGATATTCTCAGATATCTTTGTTGCTGGTGAAGGACTTCAATATGTAAAGCAAGTATTATTAAATTTAGACTTAGGAATGGTTATTGTTGCTATATTTAATATATGTTGCACTATTGCAGTTAATAAACTATTACATAAAGATTTAAAGGTTAAAGAAGATAGTAAAAGTAAACTTGCTATTTTCTTACTAATTGTATTTGCTCTATCATTTAGATTAGTTGCTTTTATTTCTCTAGGTAGAGCTAATAATAATCCTAATTTTGAAAACCTATGGGAAGAAAACTATAATGCTAAAGATATTTATAAAAAGTTTATTAATCCTAATACATCAATGTATGTATCTGGATTATACGAATATGATTTAAGAGCTGTTTATAAATACTATTATAATTTAATAACAATTGATAAAGATGTATTAAAAGAAGAAATTGATCTTTATAATTCTTTATATAATAAAGAGGTTAATCCAAATGAATATACTGGTATATTCAAGGATAAAAATGTTATATATGTTTTGATGGAATCAATTGATAGTTGGATTATAGATGATACAACTATGCCAACATTAAGTAAGATAAGAAGAGAAGGTTTAAACTTTACTAATAGATATTCTCCTTTCTTTAATGGTGGTCAAACAATTAATTCTGAATTTGCTGTTAATAGTGGATTATATTCAATAACTGATTATGATACTATTTATGATATTAAGACAGTTAATTATAAGTATAGTCTTGCTAATATGTTTAAGAAAGCAGGATATAAAGTAAATTCATTCCATGCTAATACTGGTACTTTCTATAATAGAAGTAGTTTCCATAAATTACTAGGATATGATAATCATTATTCCGCACTTGATTTACAAGAAGAAGGAAAACTTAATAAAGAGACAAATTATTTCATGGATTCATCTTTAATAAGTGATGATAAATTATCTAAATTAATATTTGGTGATAAGAGTAAATTTTTATCATTTATTACTACTTATTCAGCTCACTTAGAGTATTCTAAAACAAATAAGATATTTAAAACTTTAGATGGAGCGCTTGAAAACACATATCCTTTTGAAGAAGAATATATTTATAGAACACTTGCTACTGATACTGATAAGTTCTTAGAAATATTACTTGAAAAGTTAGAAGATTATAATAGACTTGATGATACAGTTATAGTACTTGTAAGTGATCATTATTCATATGGTTATAGTGATATCAATTATGTAGCAGAGAAGAAGAACGTTCCTTATGTAGATGGAAGATATTTACAAAATACACCATTTATAATTTGGTCTAAAGATATTGAACACAAAGATATTGATACAATACTTGATACCGCTGATATCTTACCAACAGTTCTTAATATGTTTGGTATAAAGTATGATGTTAATAAATACATGGGAGATGATGTATTTAGTAGTGACCATGATAACTTTGTATGGTTTAGTGATGCATCTATTATTAGTAGCGGTAAAGGAAAATATACGAAGGATCAAATGTATGCTAAAGCCAATTTAAATATTATTAAGAACAGAAATATTTTACTTACTAATTATTATGGTAAATAGGAGGTAAATGATGAATGATGTTAGAGAAATAGTTTTATATTTTGGAGATGGTTCAAGACTTGTTCCTGTTGATATTGCAAAGGGTTTAACTGATAGATATTCAGAACTTGGAAATCCTTTAGTACTTACTCCTGAAGGTAATAATCCTCATAGTCCAATTGTAGTATTTAAAGAGAATAGTGATTTTATGATTACTGTTACTCTTATGACTGTAAATGTAGTAATTAATCATAACTATTTTGATAAGATGGATACTATTATATTTGACTTAGTAGATATGTTTGATGAACAAAATGTATCTTTATCAAGAATGGGTATAGTTTATTCTTTATTCTATAACTCTGATAAAAAAGATATATTGCTTAATAAAGTATTTAATAGTGATATCTTACCTGAAGGTATGGAAGACTTTAGATTATCTTTCTTTAAGAAACTTGAAAGTAAATATGGAGACATAAACTGTTGGGAAAGAATTATTACTGATAGTGCTAGAATGAGTGATTTACTATATCAATTTGACTTTAATACTAATTATGATAAGAATGCTGATTTTAATATGAAATTTATTAAAGAAATTATTAGTATGGCAGATAAATATATTGATTCAAGAGTGGTTATTTAATGAAGAGTATTTATAATTATTTAGATGGATTATTATTAAGTTTATCTATTGTTGGTATAGTTGGAGTATTCTTCCTTGTTAATAATAGATTCATATTTAATATAGTAGATGATATTAATTATCATGAAGAAGTATATAAGCTAATAGTTGATGATTTAAAAAAATATGATAACTCTTTAGTTTATGAACTTAATATTAAAGATATTAAAAAAGATTTGAAGTATTATATGAATAATGGATATGATTATCCTAATCTTACTTCTAAAATTAAAGTTGATAATGAAAATAAAAAAATAGAAG
>DJYF01000044.1 GCA_002450035.1 Caryophanales bacterium UBA6985
AGTATTGCTCAACTTGTTAGTGAAATAGCTCATTCTGTAAGACAACCTAATAATAAAGCTCTACGTGAAAACATAAAGCTTCTTATTATTCAAACTCGTAATGAAGTTATTCGTAGGTCTTATGAGAATCATGGTTATACTGATAAATTTCTTACTCAGAGATTTAAAGTAACTCTTACTTCAGTAAACGATGGTGAAATTGTTCTTCCTGAAGGTTATGAAAATACTGACATTGACCAAATAAAAAGAACTCTTCAAAAAGTTCCTCGTCCTGTCAGACTTACTAATAATCTTCCTTTTGATAGAGTCAGTTCTGCTGGTTTTAAAACTAATAGAGAGTTTCCTTTTATTAAGGAAACTTCTGCTCGTTTTAGAAGTTCTGTTCCTGGTCTTTGTGGTATGCCTTGCTATGATTATATAAATGAATATATTTATATTTTTCCAGCTGAAGGTAAATCATTTGACATTAATGCAATCGTTATTGAATCAGCTTTTGAACATCCTAATGAAGTTTCTCTGCTTAATGGTACTCTTGCACCTGAAGATATGTGGCTTGATGAAAATGAATATCTTCTTAGTGAAGATATGATTGGTCAAATTAAAGAGATTATTTATAGTAGAGATTTGTTAAGTACAGTTCGTGAAACTGATGAAGTACCTAAAGCTATTAAATATTAATTATGAGAACTATTAGAAAACTTATTGGTAATCTTCCTAAAAGTGCTGCTTTTCTTAGAGGAGGCAAATTTGAAGCTTCTCTTAGTAGACTTATTGATTATTATCAATCTCTTCACGAGCAAGTAATTGAGTTTTACGAAGTTCTTTCTGAAGTTAAGGATGGTGAGCCAGGTCCTAAAGGTGATAAAGGTGACCCAGGAGAACCTGGTCCTAAGGGAGATAAGGGAGATAAAGGAGATAATGGTGCGCAAGGAGCACAAGGTATTCAAGGTCCTGCTGGTCCTAAAGGAGATAAAGGAGATACTGGTAGTGTTGGACCTCAAGGTCCACAAGGTCTTCAAGGCCCTCAAGGGGAACAAGGTGAAAAAGGAGAAGATGGTGCTGATGGACAAGATGGTCAACCTGGAGCTAAAGGAGATAAAGGAGATAAAGGCGATAAAGGTGACAAAGGAGACCCGTTTACATATTCTGATTTTACACCTGAACAACTTGCTAGTTTAAAAGGTGAGAAAGGTGATAAGGGCGATACTGGTTCACAAGGTATTCAAGGTGAACAAGGACCAAAAGGAGATAAAGGTGATGCTTTTACTTATTCTGACTTTACTCCTGAGCAATTAGCAGCGCTTAAAGGTCCGAAAGGAGACAAGGGTGACACTGGCGATACAGGTCCTCAAGGAGCAACAGGTGCTACTGGCGCAACAGGAGCGACTGGTCCTCAAGGTCCTGCTGGAGAAAAAGGAGAAAAAGGCGATAAGGGAGATACAGGTGACACTGGTCCTGCTGGTACTACAGATTATACTCAATTAGCAAACGTTCCTACCAATATTGTTTTTGGTAAATCATCTTCTGGTAATACTCCTTATAATATATGGGTTGGAACCCAAGCTCAATATTCTCAAGAAACTGTAAGTGCTGATACTATTTATTTTATAATAGAAACAACATGATTGATATTTTTAATAATGGTATAGCTGATGTTTTAGTAGGTTCTACTTCTGTTAAAAAAGTATGTGTTGGAACTGATGTTGTTTGGGAGAAGAGTTCTCCTGTATTACCCTATGATGCAAAAGTTGAATATATACAAGGTAATGGTTCAGCATGGATTAATCCTCAGTATACGACAACTTCAAATTCTATTATTACAATAGACTGTCAGCTTTCATCTATAGTGGCTCAGAAGAGAATTATTGGTAATATTACTTCTGGATATTTTGAAATATATATTAATGGTAGTAAAAAATGGTCTTTTGCTTCTAATGGTAGAACTTATGCTAGTTCTGTAACTGCCAACACTAGTAGACATACATTCAAAATAGACAATGTTGCTGCAAAAGGATATATTGATAATACTGCTGTAACTATTGGAAGAAATGCTGCAACGTATTATGGAACTGCAGAAATATTCACAAGACATACAGCAACTGATAATAGAACTTGTAGTGGCAAAATATATTCTTGTACAATTGTTAATGGAACTACTTTAGTTCGTGATTATATACCTGTTAGAGTTGGAACTGTTGGATGTTTATATGATAAAGTAAGCGGAACATTATTTTATAGTTCTGGTTCTAGTGATTTTACTCCTGGTCCTGATGTAAATTAGATATTGATATAAGTATTATGGGAATAAAAGAAATACCAACCAACTTTCGTGTCTATTATAAAACTATGCATGATAGTATTAGACCAAAGTATGAAGAAGCGGTTGCTAATTATGAAAAGCTTCTTGTTGAAGAGAAAGCTATTCATAGTGAATTAATTGGACTTGCTGATTATTATAACAGCGTTTATAAGTTTAACTTTAGTGATTATCCTGAACTTATTGATAACAATTACATAGATGGTACATTTTATGACCATGCTAAAGGTTTGTTTATTAATAAGAAAAATAATTATAAAGCAACAAGTCCTTTATATAAACTTTATAAAGTTGCTATGAAGCAAAAAGAATTACATAATCTTAAACATCAACTTGATATTTGGGAGAGAATGCTTGATTTAACTCTTGATGAATATAAACAAGTTCTTCAAACTTTCTATAATGAAGTTCATAAGAAACTTATTATTGATGGTTATGGTTATGTTTTTGAAAATCCTATGGGATGGCTTTGTATAAATAGATGTAAAGTTGTTAATGGTAAGTCAAGAGTACTTGATTTCAAAGCAACTAAAGCTAACAAAGAGAAACTTATTGCAGAAGGTAAACGTCTTTGGAATAAAGAAGAAGCTGCCTATGCTGCACAAGTCGGAATTGATTATGAAGGTGTTGATTATAGAGTTTACAAAGACGAGGAATACTGTTATGAATTTAGTTTAGTAAATTGTAGAGTTATTCCTGGAGAAAAGATACAATTTAAGACTACTGATAGTCATAGAGGTTTGGCTGGTAAAAACGAAGATGATGTCATAGCTGAATGTAATAACGACTTAAATAAAATATGTAGTCTTAATATTAATCCTAGTCGTAAACTTTATATGTGTCTTAAAGCAAATGATATTTTATATTTAAATTTTATTAGAAATGAAGGTCAACAATCAGTTAAAACTCCAAAGGCTAATAGGAAAAATAGATAATGACTTTAACATTAGTGAAAGTGATTGGATTCCTAGAGTTGCTGCTTGGACTATAGATGCTCTATCTCAAATGAAAGTTCTTCCTATGGAAAAGAAACGTAGAGAACTTGAAGTTTCAGATAGAGTTGCTACTTTTCCTTGCACTTTAAATGCAACTGACCTTAAGGTATTTGATTCTAATGGTGTTGAGATTCCTAACTATGATGCAGCTAAAGATTGCAAATGTAGTGATACTGCTGGAATTTATAGAAAGAAGGAAATAGGTGTTACTGACCCTTCTAATATAAACGGTTGGGAAACTATTCAAGTTGCTAATGTTGTTTCTGCTAATAGCAGAAACTTTGTGTTAGATTGCAACAACATAGAATTGAGTTTCGATACAGATAAGATTACTGTTGAAAGTTTTGAAGTTGCCACATATCATGATGATTATTATGATTGTGAGTGTCCTTATATTTATGATGATGGTCTTCTTTTAGAAGCTCTTGCTTGGTATTGTCTTTTTAAATATCTTAGTAGAGGTAGTCATCATGCTGTCTATGATTTGAAATCAAACAGTCCTGTTACTAATCCATGGATTCAATGGAATACTCTTAGACCTAAAGCTGCTGCTTCAGTTAAAGCTAAGATTGGCAAGACTGACGATGGTTGGAATAATTTCTTTTATAATAGTACATTTTTACCTAGAAGTTAAATTATGACTAGAGTTAAACCAAAACTATATCTTAATATGAGTCCTGAGACTGTTGAAGAAGGAGGACTTATATTTGCTAGAAATATGAAGATAGATGATGATGGTCATTTAACTTCTGATTATGGATATAAAAACATAAGTACAGTTGTTGGTTCTACTGATTTATTAGCTGGTAGAACAATAGTAGGACATATAGTTGGTCTTGATAATAAAATATATTTGTTTACTCAAAAATATTTAAGTCCTGGATTTGAATATCGTATTTTCGAATACGATGAAGTTAGTAGAACTATTGTAGATACTGGTGTTACACGATGGACATGGGGTGGTGGACCTATATATGGCTGTGTTAGTACAAATGTAAGTGGAGAAAAAATATTAACTATTGGAGAAGAAAAACACGCTAATGCTGCTACACCTCTTAAACATATAAACTTAAGCAATGGCTATTATAATGTAGCTGATGAAAGTTTATATACTCAAGCTCCTGTTTGTCCTACTGCAAACTTAGCACTATATTCTACATATATCGAAACCATTCCTAGTGGTGTATATGTATTTTTTATTCGTTATAAAATTAGAAAAGATGTGTACACTAATTGGTTTCTTTGTAGCAGACCAGTATTTGCTGGAACTTCTGAAACTACAACAACTATACAAGGTGGTTTAAAATACATTAATACTCATAAAGATTCTGCTAAATCATTTATATTTGATTTAAGTTTTGTTAATAACGCAGCTATTGGTTTATATGATGAATTTCAATTAGGCTTTATAATAACCCATGATGATGCTACTGATGCTCGTACTTGGAAACATTTTAAAATGCCTAATAATGGAAGTCTTAGGATATATTTTAACTACGAGAACATACAAGAAACCAATATCGATGAACTTTTAACTAATACTTATGAGTTGTATAATGTAGGAAACATTACTAATTTTAAAAATAAATTATATATTAGTAACTACAGAGAAAGTAATTTTAATCCTGATTTATCTAGTATAGATTTAGATAATGCTTTTTCTTTATCTGCTGCAACAATAGATGATAGTACTGCTCAAGGATATGCCGATGTAAAATTAGATTATAACGGTTTTAAAGAACTTTCTGATTATATAACTTATAATCCATATGATTATTACACTAGAATAAAAACGTCAAGTTCAAGTTATAAGAATATAAGTGCATTAACAGCTAGTGAAATAGAAAATTTATTAACTGTAGATATATCTAATTTTTATAAAGATACGTCTTCTGAATTTGAAGATGCTTTTATGTTTGACGTACATGGTCATGTAGACCAAGACCCTGATATAATATATATTGCTGGATTTACTAATTCAGTATATAATAAAACTCTTTTAGGAAATGATTTTACATTAAGATATGATAGTGCAGGGCATGGTTGGGGAGATGTAGGTTTGTCTCTTACTCCTACCGAATATAATGGAGTTTATCAAGTACGGGCTTATAGCACTCCTCATCCTTTTCATGGTAAGTTAACATATGGCTATGGTGTATTTGGAGAAACTGAAGTCCCTGCTGCATATCTTCCTTACTCTACTTGGAATACAATACCTATAAATCAATCATATACTTCTAGTGGTAAGTCTGCTGCAGGTGATGGCTTTTTGACTGATGCTATTAGAAATACTATTGCTAGAGAATTAAAGAAAGAAATAGCAAAATTAAATAGATTTATATTAGGCTATGCTACAATTACAAGTGGAGCAAATACATACCATGTAACTATTGTAACAAGTAAAGATATTTTTGATAAAGATAATTATGTTGGAGGCACTTATGAAACAGATTATGGTATAGAAAATAAAAACAACAGTAGTAATAGTACTATACAAAATGATTTAAAAGAGCAATTGAGTTATTTTATTTCAAATCATATAGTAGGTATTGACGATAATGGTGGTATAGTATTAGCAATTAATGGTAATTATATAAAGCCAAGTGCTATAGAATTCTCATTTAAAGCTTGTGAATTTGTATTAGATAACGGAGACAATGTAAATGAGAATAATGATGAAAGTTATAACGTTAGATTTTCAGCTACTTTAAAATCTACAGTATATAAATGTATATGTACTTTTGGAATAGCTGATAGTAATCTTGACATAAGTCCTAAACAAAGTTCAGACACTAGTTATAGTCAAGCTTCTACTATGGTTCCTATGTCTACATACAAAGCATATGTGCATTTTGTTGATGAACATAATATTATAACAAATGGATATCCGTTATCTAGTACTATAACAGCTGGAGGTACTGTTAATGATTTGACAAAATTTGTATTACGATATTCTGTTTATACTAGCTATTTAGGAAACCTTACAAGTACATATAGAAGTTTCTTTATATCTCTTAAAAATGTTGGGGATGTTATAGTAGAAACTTTTGGTAATACACATAATAATGGTTATAATATTGTTCAATGTTTAGAAGCAGATGCTTTATTGTACAACATAAATGATAATATAACACTTGTAAACAGTAATAATACTGTAATAACTACGAATGCTAAATATTATTCTAGCGGAGAATCTATTCCAAGTATTGCCTTTGGTAATTGTGGTTTTATTGCTTGGAAATCTAGTACTGCTGTAACTGGAAAATTATATGTAAAAATAAGTAGAAGTGATAATAATAATAAAGAACATGAAAAAGGTTTAGTAAAGGCTACACCGTATTTGCCATTACAACAAACAACTAATGCTGTAATATCTGATGGATTTTATGGAGGTTATTTTTGTTCTGTTAAAAAACCTTCATTTTCTCTATCTTCTACTTGTTATGTTTCTGGTAATGATGTATATTCAGCTACAAGAGGTACTGTAATAAAACTTAACGATTTTGAAGGATTTATAAATACACAAGATAGTAGTATATATTTTGTAAGAAGTAATTATAATCTTAATTATTTAACTCTAGTAGAAGATATTTCAGACCATATTCATAGAACAGGTTCAACTAGTAATTCTGCTAAACAAGTTGTAAAAGTTATAAATTCAGCTATACTTAGTTTTATTTATGATTTAAAAGGTATGTATAAAAACTTTATGAATAAAACATTTACAGCTTATGATGAAGATTACATAGTACAATTCGATAATACAATAAGAGTTAGCAATGTTCTTTCTGATGAAACTTTTAATAATGCTGTGTTTAAATTTGAACCAGAAAATTATTATAATGTTCCAACAGATAGAGGTATAATAGTAAATCTTTTCTCTATAGGTAACAATATATTTGTACATACTAAAGCTTCATTATATAAGTTTGATGCTAATCAAACTATTATGGCTTCTGATACAGATATTAAATTACAAGAAAGTGAACCGTTTAGTGCAGGTATTACTCAAATAATTGATTCACAATATGGATATGGAGGTATAGACAATAAAGAAGCTGGCTGTGTTACATTTGACTCTTATTTCTTCTATGATAAATATAGTACACATATTTTTGCCTACGGGGGAAATAGTCAAGTTCAACTTATAGATGCAAGCATATATAAACTTCTTAAACATTATTCTCCTGAAGCATGTATCACATTACACGATGATATAAATCATAGAGTTCTGTTTATGTTTGGAGAAGGTACACATATGGAAGTTTTCTTTACTATAAGTTATAATTATAAATCTAAAACTTTTGTTTCCATTCATGACATTGATTTAGCAAATACTTTTGCTGGTAGAACTAGATGTTTTTCATATAATGGAAAAAGTACGTCTACACTTGGACATTTTTGTGAGCTTTTTAATAAAGATACAGATTTAAGTACTACTGAAATAATATTAGAAGATTTAAATATTCGTAATATATATGGAGATGCTACTTGGTTTAGTAATATACTTACGCATTCTGTTCAGTCTAGTATGTTTAATATAGCTGTAGTAATGTTTCCTAGTAATACTCTAAGAGAGGTTATCAATTTTGTTAAATATATAGGAGAAATAATAGAAAACTATGTTGTTGAAGGACAAGATTATGATGTAATACTTATTCCAAAACATAATACAACTAATCCTGTTAAATCTTTACAGATTGTAACAGATACGTGTTTGAGTAATATTATTAATACTACAGTTGATGACACAGTTAGACCTGACCATAGTCTTACTGACCATAAAGGATTTAAACATGAAATTGACTCTTGGAATGCTAACTACTTTAGAAGTATCATAAACTCTGATAACATATATAATTATGATGAAGATGCTAGAGAATTGCAACCAATTACTCCTGATTTGGTGTCAGATAATAATTCTCTTGTTTATGGAAAGTATTATGTGTTGTTATTCAACTTTAAAGATACAGTTCCTGTTAAATTTGAAGAAGTATTTATTAATTCAGAAAAATATTAAAATATGGCTAATAGAAGATTAAAAAATGCTGGTCGTAAAAAAGCTCCTTTTGGTAGTGAAACAGCTGCCATTCTTGCTGCTGCAGGAATAAATGCTGCTACTCAAATGGCTGCTGCTGGAATTAATTCCGCTGCTACTAAACAAGCTGCTAAAGACCAAGCTGCTGCTGTAAACGCTTCTGCTAGACAACAAGCTCAAGCTATTAAAGACCAAACAGCAAGGTCTAAAGAATATCAAGAAATGTCTCAAGAATTTATCAGTGAACAAAATGCTGAAAATAGAGAACTTCAAAAAGATATTCAAATGCAACTTCAAATGCTTACTGGTGCTCAGAATGTAAATGATAGACTTGAGGCTAGTAAGATTAAAGTTCGTAATGGTGGTCATACTAGAAGAAGATTAAGAAATGCTGGCAATGCTATATCTCTTCTACAGGGGAGCTATAATATGCCTTTCAAAGTTACTGACGGTGGTGGCGTTGTAGCTCTTGGAACTACTCCTGAAGGTTACGACCTTTATGAAATTTATGGTAATGACCATAAACATTATCATAAGGCTCAAGGCGGTAAGAACAAGACTGGTGTAGGTATTAAGTTTGCTGACGGTAATGTAATTGAAGGAGAAGGAAATCAAAACGGTACTAAAGGAGAAAAGATGTTAGTTACTCCTAATAATGCTTATTTTATTAGTCGTCATACTATGAAAGGATTTAATCCTGCAAAAGCTGTTGATGAAGGTCTTGACCCACTGCAAGCTTATATGCTTCAAGAAGCGATTAAAGCTGAAAACGGAATTAGTGATGATGGCAAAGATAACTCCCCCGTAAAGAGATATATGATTGGTGGTCAGCCTAATATTTACGATATGGTTAATCAAACTGGTCCTCAAATGGGAGTTGATACTCTTGGTGATACTACAGTAGGAGTTGCTTATGCTTCTAATGCAGATACAAAACGTAGACTTAGATGTGGTGGTAAAGCAAGACAAAAAGCTGATAACGGTTGGGACTTTACTAAAAATTGGTGGAATACTGGTACTAAGAAAGGAAATCCTACTGCTAGTATCATGCTTCCTATTACTCCTAATAGCAATGAATTTACTGCAGTAGGTTCAAGTTCTCCATCTTCTTCTAATCAAAGTTTTTGGTCTAGAGCTGGTAGTTGGATTAATAA
>DJYF01000051.1 GCA_002450035.1 Caryophanales bacterium UBA6985
TGAACGGAATACAGCTTTAATAGCACCCATTAGTTGTTCTTTAGGATCACTTGGGAAATCAGTTCCTATCTTAACTTTATATTCTGCTTTAAATTCATTAGCTAATTCTTTTAAATCATCAGCAGTTAACTCAACGTCTTGTTTAACTCCACGTTTTTCTTTCATTTTATCTATTAACTCTTCAAAGTATTTCTTTCCAACTTCCATAACTACGTCAGAATACATTTGAATGAATCTTCTATAGCAATCCCATGCCCATCTTGGATTACCTGATTTTTCTGCTAGTACTTCTACTACAGTTTCATTTAAACCTAAGTTTAAAATTGTATCCATCATACCTGGCATACTTGCTCTAGCGCCACTTCTAACTGATACTAAAAGAGGATTTTCACTATCTCCAAATTTCTTTCCAGTAATACTTTCTAGTTTACCTATATATTCCTCAATTTCTGCTTGAATAGAACTATTAATTTCTCTTCCATCCTCATAGTATTGAGTACATGCTTCAGTAGTAATTGTGAAGCCTTGAGGAACTGGTAAACCAATGTTAGTCATTTCCGCAAGGTTGGCACCTTTACCACCTAAAAGTTCACGCATATTTGCGTTACCTTCACTAAATAAATATACATATTTATGCATATAACATCATCTTCCTTTCTAACACTATTTTAGTATAACATAAAATATTACTAAGAAGAAAAAAAGAAATAATATTTTATTTCTTTTTTACTAATATAATTTTATAGACTATTAAATAATACTAATTAATGATGATGGTGATGATGATGTATTGTAGTTGAAACTTTACTTGAAATATTACATTCAACATCATCACACATTTCACTTTCAGTTTCTAGAATTGCGTGAGTAACATTATGTTCTTCTAACTCTTCTCTTATTTCATGTTTAATCTTAGATATATCTTTACTCTTAGTTACTATATGCATTGTTGCACAGTTGTTAACTCCATCTATACTCCAAATATGAATATGATGAATATCATCTACACCTTTAATCTCAAGTAAATGATTTCTTACTTCATCAATATCTATTTCAGGTGGTGTCTTACCCAAGAATAAATTTAATATTTCATTTAAGTTCTTTAATGAGTTAATTAGAATAAATAAGGCAACACCTATACTCATGATTGAATCTATTACTTTAATATCTGTAAATCTCATGATAATTGCACCAATTAGTACTACTATCCAGCCAAGTACATCTTCTAACATATGTAAGTTAACAGCTTTTTGATTAATTGAATCTCCATCTTTAGTAACATATGCAGCAAGGAAGTTAAGTACAACACCAAATACAGCGAATATAATCATTCCATCGTATCTAATATCAGTTGGATTAAATAATCTATTAGTTGCACCTACAATTACAAATACAGAACCAACTAATAATATAGTAGTCGTTATTACTCCACCCAATACAGAGTATCTTAAATATCCATATGTGTATTTTTTATCGGCTTTTTTCTTACTCTTCTTTTCTAAAAAGTATGAAATTCCAATTGATGATGCATCACCTAAATCATGAACGGCATCAGATATAATTGCAATAGAGCCAGTGATTATTCCACCTACAAACTCTAGAATAGAAAATGATATATTTAAAAGAAATGCTATTAATATATTTTTATCTGTTTTCATATTATCTCCTTATAAAAAAAGTATATCACAAAAAAAGAATAAAAATTAATTTATTCTTTTAATTATTAAATCCATGATGTGCTTTTGGACTATTTAAATCAAGACCTTTAAATGTATAACCTTCAGATGAAAGTGTTTCAAGAATTCTTGGAAGTGCATTTAATGTAGTTTTATGTATATCATGCATAAGTACCACAGGATTATTAGTTCTATGTACTCCATTTATAACTTCAGTTACAATTCTATCTGTTCCATATCCTGCAGCATCTCCACTTGAAACATTCCAATCATAATACTCATATCCAAGATTTTGCATATAAGATGCAAGGGATCTCATTATACCTTTTGAATAGTTTCTTGAAATTGTATTAGAAGAACCTCCTGGGAATCTAAACATATTTGATTTTGAACCAGTTTGGGCTTCTATTATACCATTCATATCATTAAAGTCTTTAACATAGTTTTCTATACTAGAATAAACTGTTTTATAACTATGAGTATAAGAATGAACTGCTATACTATGTCCTCTTCTTGCTTCTTCTCCAATCATATAAGCATAATTAGGAAATTGATTAGTAACAAAGAACGTTGCTTTAGCATTATATCTATCTAGAATATTTAAGAACTCCATAGTATATGCACATGGCCCATCATCAAATGTTAAATAAACAGTTTTACCAGTTCCATCATAAGTTGTTCTTGAAGATGATGAAGGTGTATAAACTATAACTTTTCTAGTAATAGACGCGGACATATCATCGTATGTTGCTGAATACTTTATTTCATATGTCCCATTTTTGGAAGTATCAACGCTTCCTTCGATAGCAATCAAGCTATTATCAAGTACTCTTCCACATCCATCTTTAATATTAGCTCCTTCTTCAGTATAACTACTTCCGTTTTTAATATAGATTGTAGATGAACCATTTAAAGTAATAACAGGAGGAGCTTTTTCTTTTAACTCATATAAAAGTGTTTTAGTAAAACTATTTTTGGAAGAGTCTTCTACGTATAAAGTAACTTTATCAGCTTCTTTATTAACTATTACTTTATCAGAAATAATACCATCATAATTATCATATGCTATATAAGATATAGAATCATTTAAATTACTATTACAATAATAGTTATAAACAACGTCTGTTGGTGTTTCTATAACTGGACTAACAGAATCAACTACATTTATAGTTCTTTCTATCTCGTAGTTCTTATCATTATAAGTAACTTTATACTTTTGGGTATATTTTCCAAGATGATTTAAATCAATATCATCTATTGCTGTTATTTTATAGTCTTTCTTATTAACCTCTTCTTCTCCACGTAATAAACGTACTCCCTCATCTTCATAAGAAGATGAATATACATCTACATTCGAAATACTAGTACCGACTAGTTCTAAACTTACTTTTGGTTTAAAAAGATTATATAAAAGAAATGAATCAAGTAATAATATAACTAATATTAAAATAGGATATAACAATTTTCTTATATTCATACTATCACCAACTTCATTATAACACTTATATAAAAAGAAAAAAGATTAAGATTGTTCTTAATCCTTTATTTTTATATACATATGATATTTATTATCATCAAGTAACTTATAAAGAGCTATATCTTCATTATTATATTTAAATAATATATATGGTTTATTAGATGTATAAGTAATAGATACACCATTATCAACTAATTTATTAATCTTATCTGACATGTTAACTATATCTAAATCAAGTACATCACTTAAATCTAATAACTTATAATTATTATTTCTTATATCTTCTATTGTAAAAGATGATGAAATATCAAACTTACCTTGTTTAGTTCTATTAAGAGAAGTCATGATAGCATAGGTATTTAAGGAAGATGCAATATCTCTTATTAGGCTTCTAATATAGGTTCCTTTTGATACTAAACACCTAAACTTAACTATTGTATCATTTATAGATAATACTTCTATATCTTTTATAGTTACTTCCTTTTTAGGTAGTTCTACTTCTAGTTTTTCCCTTGCATATTCATATAATTTTTTCCCATTTACTTTAACTGCTGAAAAAACAGGTACTTCTTGCATATAAGTCTTTTTAAATGAATTAATTGCATTAGTAATCTCCTCATTTGATAGTTCAACTTTTTCTTCTAAAAGTACTTCTCCTTCAGTATCTATTGTATCTGTTTTTACTCCCAGTTTCATTTCAGCAATATACTCTTTATATTCACTTGTTAAGTCTAAATTAAGTTTAGTGAATTTCCCAAATGTACAGACCAACACTCCTGTTGCAATTGGATCAAGAGTACCTGTGTGGCCTATTTTTTTAGTATGAAAGATATGAACTAAATCATTTACTACATCTCTTGATGTACAGTTCTTATCTTTATTAACTACAAGTATACCATTCATATTCTTCACTTCGATTCATATCTTTCTTCCATTTTTCTTTTATAAAAGTTTTTCTTTTTAACTTTTACTTTACCCTTTTCATCAAATCTATATGCATCAACATATACGTATCTATCATCCATTTTTAAAACAATAAAACCTGGTTCTTGACCTACTGAATGATTCATGATGTCATCACTTAATGTTGGAGTCTTTACTCTCATATTAGATTTTTGTTTTAGTTCATGACCATGTCCTACAAGGGTAAGAAGATTATCATACTCAGGGATATAAATATTTGTTTGTTTTATTTTATGTTCCATGGATAATATTTGTCCATTCCAATCAAAGTATACTTTTTTATATCCTAAGTCTACTAATCCTTTTTTATTTTTTATTACTTGTTGATACTCAAAGCTATCATTGAAAACACCATAGTCATGATTACCCATCAAAAGATAAGTATTGAATTCATTTACTTCTGGATATTTTTCATCAATCATTTTCATTTGCATATCAAGTCCATATGCAGTTTTATCATACATGCCTTGAACTAAATCACCAAGATGTATACAACTTGATACACCATCTTTTATCCCAAATTCATATGCTGTATCTATATAACCCAAGTTTTCAAACATTGATCCTATGTGAGTATCAGCAATTACTAATACTTTTTCACCGGTTGTAGTAAATGAAGGGAGTTCACTATTAGAAAATTTTATTCCTTCTTTATCTAAAAGTGTTAATACAATATTTTTCTTAAGTCCAGTTATGTTTGCTATGGTATCAATAGAGTTACCGAGGTTATACGCTTTTAGAATAAAAGTTCTTAGTTCCTCGCTGTATCTATTAATATCATGTAACATACTATCACCCAAGTCTTCCTATATTAAATATAACATGTAATAAAATACTTTTTTATAAAAAATTATTATATTTGATAAAAATTATACATAAAAAGGAATGAGTAATTAATGAAGTGAACCCTTTTTAGGACA
>DJYF01000009.1 GCA_002450035.1 Caryophanales bacterium UBA6985
CATCATAGCTTCCATTTCAGCAAAACTCATAACTCCAGTTACAACATCACTTCTAATCATGAAAGGAGGAATTGCATAAGTAAATCCATTATCAATCATATAGTCTCTTGCACAAGCAATCATTGCTTCATGAAGTCTTGCAATGTCTCCAATTAAATAGTAGAAACCTTCACCTGAAGTTCTACCTGCTGATTCTTTATCAAGTCCATTAAATGAAGCAATAATATCAGCATGATATGGAATTTCATACTTTGGAACAATTGGTTCACCAAACTTTTCAACTTCAACATTTTCAGAGTCATCTTTTCCAACTGGAACTGATTCATCAATGATATTTGGAATAACCATCATTCTTTTCTTAATTTCTTCATCTAATTCAGCTTTAATATTTTCATTCTTAGTGATTTCTTCAGCCATTTCAGCAATTTTTGCTTTAATTTCATTGGCTTCTTCAATTTTTTTATCTTTCATAAGAATTCCAATTTCACCACTAAGTTTATTCTTTTCAGCCTTTAAGTTATCAGCAGTAAGTTGTGCTTCTCTAACTTTAATATCCATTTCATAAACTTCATCTACTAATGGAAGTTTTTCATCTTGGAATTTCTTTTTAATATTTTCTTTTACTAAATCTCTATTTTCTCTTATTAATTTAATATCTATCATTATTTATCACCTTTCTTTTTATACATTTGAAATCTCATTTTTTGTTTAATCTCAGGATACTTTTTATGATCCACTTCCGAGTTAAACATATCTAAAGGTCTTGCAGTAAAATCAACACCTTCAACACATTCAGTTTCATATAATGGTTTATAAACCATTAATTCTTCGCCATTCTCAGTATGTCTTGCAGTTCCAATTATTTCATATAAATACTTATTTGGATCTTTCTTTAAATCTTCTTCCGATACTGTTTCTCTTTTAAAATGTTGAACAATATCTCCTCTTTCAAACATTTCTTTCATAAATAAATACTCCTTATATTTAATTAAACTATTTTTCGATGGAGGATATAAATTAGTAGGTAGATTATTTATATCAAACCATTTCCACTCATCTTCTTTTTCAGGTTCCATAATTTTTAAATCTCCTGAATAAGCATTAGCAATTGTAGTAATAGTAACAAAGTGTCTATCTACATCAATATCATCACATGCAGTTAATATTTGAAGATTGCTAACATCTAAATTACATTCTTCTTTTGTTTCTCTTGCTGCACAATCTAGAATAGTTTCATCAAATTCTTGTTTACCACCAGGTAATGTCCAAGTATCTCTACCAATAATTCCACCTGTGTCTTTTTTATTCTTAGATCTATGTCCTAATAAAATCTTATCACCATCACGAATAATGACAGCAACTCCAACTCTAACTTGCTCCATTCTTTTTCCTCCTAAAAAATAAAAAAGAGATAACACACAAGAAAGTGCATAATGCACGGTGCCATCTCTTTATTTAACTCTATAAACTTTAACGGGTTACAATCCGGATATTATTAATATCACTAATAGGTAGATTCATAAACTTCCATTTTAACCTTTTCACCAACCAGGTCTTCTCTTAACAATTTCCATTTATTACTAGTCCCATATATTCGCTTTACAAGAAAGATTATAAAACATTTAAGCATTTTTAGTCAAGTAATCTTTTAATACGCTTTTAATTCCTCGATATGGAAGTGTTACACAATTACGTCTATTAACTTGTTTATATGTTTCATCAAATACTTGAGCTTCTCCAACTACGTTAGAGTCATACTCTTTTTCTTCTAACATATTATCAAAGTTTTCCATATATTCTAAAGCATCTTTAACAGACTTACCAATTAAATTTTTAATCATAATTGAAGTAGAGGCTGTACTAATAGCACATGCTTCTCCATTAAACTTAATGTCTTTAATAACATCATCTTGAATATCAACATAAAGTCTAATATCATCAATACAATTATCACTCTTAGCACGAGTAGTTAAATAAGAAACAGGAGCTTCATTAACTTTATTAAAAGGATCATTATAATTATCTAAAATAATTTCTCTTTTTAAATTAGAATCCATTAAATCATCTCCCTCATTATTTTATCTTTATCTCGTAATAAATCTACTAACTTATCTATTTCTTCAATAGTATTATAGAAATATATAGATACTCTTATAGTATTATCTGTACCAATTACATTTTTAAGTAATTTAGCACAATGATTTCCTGCTCTTACACATATATTATATTTATTTAAATATATTGCAACATCCTGAGGAAATAATCCATCAACAGTAAATGCTGTAATACCAGTATCACTACTACTTACTATATGAATAAAATCTATTTCTGATAATTTATTAGTTAAGTAACTATTTAATTCTTTTTCCCTTTTAGTTATATTATCAAGTCCAATATTAAGTAAATAATCAATTGCTTCACCAAAAGCAATAACACCAGCTATATTTGGAGTTCCACCTTCAAATCTTGTAGGAATTTTTTTTAACTCAATATGTTCTGCATCATCAAATGATTCATTCATTCCTCCACCTAAATTCATAGGTTTCATATTTTCTAGTAATTCGTATTTACCATAAAGAACACCTACTCCAGTTGGACCGCACATCTTATGTGCACTGAAGAATAAGAAGTCTAAATCTAAATCTTTAACATCAGTTTTTATATGAGGAACACTTTGAGCACCATCTACTACTACTTTTATATCTCTTTTATGAGCTTCCTCACATATTTCTTTAATAGGTCTAATGTCCCCAAGTACATTCGTAACATGTGCTAAAGAAATAACTTTAGTATTATCTGTAATACTATTTATTACATTTTCTAATGTAACATGTTTATTCTCATCTAGTGGTATAAATTTAACTTTAATACCTATTTCATTTTCTAAATTAAACCAAGGAAGTACATTACTTGCATGTTCTGAGTAAGTAATAAGTACTTCATCATCTTTCTTTAATTTATTTCTAAAGTATCCATCAACTACTAAATTACTTGAGTCAGTTGAACCACTTGTAAATATTACTTCATTACTATTACAGTTAATTAATTTAGCAATCTTTTCTCTTACACCTTCATAGTTAATATCTACTTTTAAACTAATATCATAGTCTCCTCTATGAGCATTTGCAGAATAATTAGAATAATAGTCAATTGTACTATCAATAACACACTTAGGTTTTAATGTAGTAGCACCATTATCTAGATAAATTATGTTTGTGTTTATAATAGGAAAATCTTCTCTATTCATAATTATCTCCTCATTTCGTTTGATTATTATAAACTAAATATATCGATTTGTAAAAAAAAGATGCCTAAGCATCTTTTACATTCCTGAGAATGATTGCATGATTGAAAGAACAAGAATCATCATAACTCCACCACCTGTAAATACAAGCATCTTCATTGTTTGAGATTCCATCTTATCAAGTCTTGCTTTATAACGAGCTTCTCTGGCTTTTTGTTGTAATGCAGATACGTCTCTTGAGAATGTTAATAATTGTTCTTGTTTTCTTTCTTGTTTACCAAGACCTAAACGATATAAAAGTCTCATCATTCTCATACTATCTCTAACTGGATACTCTTTTGCAAAATCCATATAAGGTTGAATACTTGAGTCACCGGCATTAATCTTTTCAATTAAGTCATGTAGACCATCTTGGAATATTTCTGGAGCATCTCCTAAAGACTTACCTAACGCAACAGGAACTGTATAGTGTTGTACTAATATTTCCAAGTTTTTTAAATAATAAGGTAATTGAGAATCAATTAAATGTAAATGTTTCTTATAGTAACTTTTTAAGTTATAATAAGGCATCTTATAAAAAAGCGCTGTCATACCAAATACAATAATCATTGAAACATAAGTAAAATCATTTAGAAAATAGAATATTGTTACACCACCTGCAAAAAGAGCATTTTTAAGTCTCGAATTAAATAGTTTATCAATATCTACTGAATCTCCATATTTAGCTTTAGCATAAAATTCAAAGTCTTTTTCTTTTAACTTTCTAAAATATGAAGCATTATCATCAACGAATTTATTAATACTAAATCCACCTATATATTGAAGTACGTAAATAATAATAGCAGCAATAATAAGTATTTCAAAATATACATTATTCGTCATATTATTCAACCCCCGTATCTTCATTGTAGAATTTTTCTCCACTTACAAGGAAGTAAGTATTAATCCATAAAACTGCATGTAATAACATTTGAACATAAAATTTATTAAGCATTTGTTTATATGTATCCATATTCATAAGCAATTGAACTAATATAATTAAGAAATAAAGAGCAAAACCAAATCCTAAGAACTTCTTATGAGATACATCTCTATCCATTTTATCTCTATATACACCTTCAACCAGTAAGTCTATATCTAGCATCATGTTTTCAAGAGATTGTCCTGAATCTTTAGCACCTTCTTTTGTTATTTGGTTAAATAATTGATGCATATTTTTAACTATATAATATGGATACTTTTGGCTAAACCATTCAAGGGATTCATCAATAGTACCATTTGCATATGCTTGATCAATCATCTTACATACATCACCATAAACAGGCTCTTCTAAGATACCAGAGTCTCTTACACCTTCAAGAGATTTAACAAATGATTGAGTTGTCGTAAACTCATTAATTACATTTGTACAATATACTTGAATACATTCGAATAAAAATTCAGAATATATTTTATTTGTTTTCAAATATTTTATATATGGAACAAACATAATAGCAATAAATCCATATAATAAAGCAATTGGTATATTATAAAAATATATATAAGTAATAAGTGCAGCACCGCCACCAAAGATAACTATTTGGCCAGTATATTCTCTTGTTGAATAGTCATAACCTAATTCTTTAGCTTTAGCTTGAACTTCTTGATAACTATATGGAGCAAATTTATTATAAACTTTTTGAAAACTATCAAATAAGAACTTATAAACATTTTGTCCATTTTGACTATCTTGATTAGCTCTATAACTGCAAACAAATATTACAATTAATAAAAGCAAAACAAGTTCAACTGTATAATCAAATAAAAACCCCATATATTCATCTTCCTTTCTAATTAATTACTGCATCAGCAGGAGGTGTTTGCATATAACCACTTACAACAGGTCTTGAATTAAAAGGTGTTGTTACTTGTGGTTGAACAGGAGCCGCTACAGGAGCAGGAGCTTCTACTGTAGGTGGCACTTGAGTATTTTGTATTTGAGCCATTACATTTTGTTGATTATTAGCTATTATATTATTACTAACATCAGTTACCTCTGGAATTGTTCTTTCAATTTGATTAGCATTCTCAGTTGGTAAAGTATCAATTAATTGTTCAGTAGGTTCACTTGATGCAAGAGGTGCAGTTGATACAGTGGCTGCTGGAGCTACTGGAGCTGTTGAAGCTACTGGAGCTGCTGGAGCTACTGGAGCTGCTGGAGCAACAGGTGTTTCTACTGGTGTAGTACCTTCAACTGGATGAGCACTTGGTTCATTAACATCAGTTGCAGCTACTTTAGGAGTTGGTGTTACTCCACCATTTTGTTCTTCTTTACTTGGAGTAATAACATTTTCACCATTCATATTAAATGGATCTGTTTTATCTTTAATAGTTGATTCTTTCTTCTCTTCTTTAGCTTGAGGTGTATCACTAGCATTTACTAGATTTCCATCATCATCTAATTCAACACGTTTAGAATCATCAATCTTTTCATCAGCATCGCCAATTCCAAAATAATCTTTAGGAATTGTAACGTTACCAATTGCCATATATGCTCTAAGTTTATCACTTGGATTATGAAGAATGATTCTTCCATCCATTTGTTTAACATATAAATCTCTAGCAACAGGTTTTTGAGTTTCATCATCTACATAGAATTCACATATTTCAAGAATCTCACGTTGAAATCTATTAAGACGAGCACTAAAATAACCTTTTACATATATACCAATTTGTACATATCTATGAATAGATGAAACGAATTGTTCAATATCTTGTGAACTCTCTAATAGGGAGTACATACGTAAAGGTATAGAAGACGCCTTATCAGCATGGATTGTTGATAAAATGTGGTGACCAGATGAAATAGAGTTACGTACTGCAAGAACTGCTTCACCAGAACGAACTTCGGAAAGTAAGATCCAAATTGGGTTTTGTCTCATGCAGGCTACTAATGCTTCTGAATAAGAAGCAATATTATTAGTCTTCATAGCAACAATATCTCTATTAGGATAAATTTTATCTAAGTGAAGTTCTAGTGTATCTTCAATACTTATTATTTTTTCATCTTCATATGTTTTAGAAGCTAAATACTTAACAAGTTCTGTTTTACCTGAACCAGTTTCTCCGGCAACAATAATGTTACATCTTGCATGAACACATTGTACAAGGAAATCATGAACTTGTTCAGTAACATAATCTTCATCTATTAATTTTTCTTTATTCAAACGAATCATAGCTGGAGTCTTACGCATTAAGACAGCTATACCATTTGTTGCAATTGAATCATGTACGAAATTCATACGTAATTCAGCAGATTCAGCATCCAAGAAAGGATGAGCCATATTAAAAGTCTTTCCCATTACATTAGAACATTGGAAAGCAAGTTTTTCCATGAATGCATTATTTATATTAGGTCTTTCAACTTGATAAATACCTTTTGATAATGTCTTTAACCAAATTTGACCACCATTAGAGTAAGAGACGTCGGTTACGTCATCATCATCAAGAAATTCTTGTAATGGACCAAAGTCCATTTGGTCAAATATAGAATTTAACATTATAATCTCCCCTTTCTATAATCTATTAATTATATTAATGTATTTGCTTTATTAAATATCATATCTTTAATTTGTTCATTAACAATATGTGGTTCCTCAGGATTTTCAGAGTATGAATTATCTCTTGGAACTGGAATAAATTCAAAATTAGCACCAGGTTTATCGGCAATAGAAAGCATCTTATATGTTTCAATAGGAACTGCAAAGTATAACATTGCAGGTTTAAGTGGATCATCTTCTTTTGTATATGCAAATACATCTTGTCCTTCACTATTAACTACCATCAAAACTTGAATACTCTTAATGAATAATGTGAATATTATTTTATCATCATCAGTTTTAGTTTTTACATATAAATCAATATAGTCTCCATCCATAATAGAGCAACCTAATGTTTTATGGAAGTCAGTCTTTAATTTATAAATAGTAAAATTATCATTAAGATTAGTAAATGGGTTTGTATCCGCTGCATCTTCACTTGTTAAAGCTTCTGTATAGAAGAATGAATTAGCAGGAATTCTATAACCTTTTTTAACAAACTTATCATATATCATATTATAGTTTTGAGCTATATTACCACCTTGCGATGTTAAAAAGCTACCAGATACTTCAATAGAACCAATTTTATCTTTAGTTAATCTATCTGATTCATATAATGTTGAAGTTGCATAATAAAGAGTTGTTGGTTGAATTGCATTATTAACCATATATGCATATACATAATAAAGAATTAGTATAGCAACTATAGCAAATATAAATGTTAATGTATTAGGGTTAGAAAAAAATCTAACCAATTCTTTTTTAAATTTTTCTGTATTCATCTTTTCACCCCTTAATTCATAATTAACATTTTATCTTCAATAATTTGTCTTAAATAATTACTTGAAACTTTTACGTTATCAGGACTATTGTTCTTTGTATAAGCAGCATTATGTAATACTGGTTCAATAGTAATTCCATCAACAATCTCAGCAACACTTAATAATGTAAATAAATCGTCTTCAACGTCAAATAATAGTTCTGCTGGAGTACCATATGCTAAAGAGTTTTTAACAATATTACGTCCTTTAGCATCTTTAACAGCAAGTACCCTTATACTTTCAATTAAACATCCAAATACAATCTTATCCTCAGTAAATGGATCTTTAGAGAACATATATAAATCAATATAGTCCCCTGCTCTAATCGAGTTAGAGTAAGTAGTATTTGCATTAACAGCAAAACTATAAATAGTCTTATTTTCACCTATATCTTTAAAAGAAGCATTAGGTAATGCTTTAGGATCCATAACTGCAGAAGTATAAAATAAACTACCTGCAGGAATATTTGAATAATAAGCTACTGCTTTACTAACAACTTGACGTGAGTCTTTAATAATATCATTAGACTTACTTGTATAGTTAGTTGATATTCTTACAGTACCAATATCTGATTCTTTAATAATTTCTCTTGCTTTTAAACTTTTTTTAGCAAAAGGAACAGAAGTAGTACTTACAGAGTTATTAACTCTATATGTAAAACCAACTACTAATACAACAATACAAGCAGCAATTCCAATAATAGTTACAACGTTTTTATTTCCTATAAATCTCATAAGAGATGATTGTTTTTTTAATCCATTAGCCATACTAATACCTCCGTTTTATTCTTTGCCTAGTATATTACTATGATAATTATACACACTAATGATTTCATTTTCAATATAACTAGTGATAAAATAAATATGGTGATGAAAATGGTTTTAAAATCGTTTCTTGAACTTGCAAAGTCCATGCTTTTATTTCTAATATATGTAATAATTGCTACTTTTTTTCTACCTAATTTAAGTAAAGAACTAGTTAATTTATTAGCGGCAGTAATCTTTATAATTATTATTTGCTTGGCATTTAATAGAGAGTTAAAAAAAGAACTAAAAGAATTAAAAAATAAATTTAATATTAAATATTTATTATTAGGTGTTCTTATGTCAATTATTACTCTAGGTATAGATTACATAATTGTAAAAAATCTTGGCCATAATGCAACCAATCAAACAGCTGTAACTAACCTAGTCAAAACAAGTCCAGTTATAATGACCTTAGCAACAGTTATATTTGTTCCTTTCGCAGAAGAATTAATATATAGATTTCCTTATAAAAAATCTAACAAAATAATATCATTTATAATATCTTCTATAGTATTTGCAAGTATTCACATGGTAGGAACTAAAGAGATTATTTTTATAATTCCTTACTTGCTTTTATCTTGTACTCTAAGTTACACATATTTTAAAACTGACAACATTTACATGTCTTACTTTGTACATGCAATTAATAACTTAATAAATGTGCTATTATTAATATGGTGATACGATGAAACGAAAAAAGAATAAAGAAAAAGAATATGTATCTGAAACAAGAGAATATAAAAAGATAGATTTAAAAGAAAAAGATGAAATTGAAACAATAGATGAAGTAATAAAAAGAGAAAAAAATAAAAAAAGAATTAGAACTATTAAAAAAATAAAAAGAATAATTATTCTAATACTCTTATTTGTTGCATGTCTTCTATATGCCCGTTTCATTTCTACTAAAGGATTAATAGTAAAAGAATATGCAATTAAAACATCTGAGTTAAAAAAAGACTATGATGGATTAAAGATAGTTCAAATATCTGATATTCATTATGGGAGTACAGTATTTAAAAAAGAACTTGATCTAATAGTTACTGAAACTAATAAACAAAAACCAGATATAATTATATTTACAGGTGATTTAACTGAAGCAAAAGTCAAATTAACAAACTCTGAGATTAATTATATTATTGATGAATTTAATAAATTTGATGCATCCCTTGCTTACTACGCAGTAAAAGGAAATCATGATTATGAAAATACTTACTTTGATACCATCATGGCAAAAACAAAGTTTAAAGTATTAAATAATGAAAGTGATTTATTATATGCAAACTCAACTACTCCAATAAGAATAATTGGATATGATGATTTACTAAAAGGTAAACCTAAATATAAAGAAGCACTTGCACTACCAGAAGAAATAGAAGAAATACCATACACTATTCTATTAATTCATGAACCTGATCAAATAGATAATGTTTTAAAAACAACTAAAGACTTTAATATAGCATTTGCTGGTCACTCTCATGGTGGACAAGTTCGTCTTCCATTCTTTGGAGCAGTTTATACACCAATCGGATCAAAAAAATACTATGATGAACACTATAACATTGAAAATAAAGACCTATATATTTCAAATGGTGTTGGTACAAGTGTATTAAGATTAAGATTCTTAAATAAACCAAGTATATCATTATTTAGATTTTATGCAGAATAAAAGAGTACAAATTATTGTACTCTTTTTAATTTTTTAACGTCTGTATTTTCTTCTTCATCTATAACATAATCAGATAAATCAGAATCAAATACTGGATTTAATACTGCAGAATTATTTGCAGGTTTAATAAATTGCATTACATAATTATCCCAATCAATACCTATAACATAAACTGGTTCTAGAATATTTTTAGAACCTTTAAATGGAACTATTTCATAAATGCCCTTTTCACTTGCTTTATCATACCCAAACATATTACTTAATTGAGGATAATATGGAGCAAGTACAGGTTTACCTACATTTACTACTCTATCTTTATATAAAGCAATTACATTTGCTAGATTTTCACATTCAAGAGTCCAATCACCCTTAACTGGTCTAATATACATAGTTTCCATAAACTCACCAATCCTTTTTTTTCACAAAACATGCAAAATAATACCATATATTAAAAAACATGTCAAATAAAAAAGATAGCTTTCGCTATCTTAATTAAGCATTCCAAGTACAACTGTTGAATCTTTAGAATTTAGGTTTTCTCCTGATTCATATGTCTTAGCAAACGTTTCAACAAAGTATCTAAGTTCACTACCAGTTTCATATCCTATTACATTCTTAAGTAGTTTTTGATATCTTGCATCAAAGCCAAGTTTTTTTTGGGCAAGTGCAAGTATAGGTTTCCCTGAAACAATTGCTTGTTTTAATTCCATATTAAATGTTAAATCAGGGCTTGTAAGTTCTACAACAATAATATCTGCTTTATTTATCATATCTTTATAAAATACATTTTTATTTTCTTCTGACTCAGGAAATAATAAATTATGATGACTTAAAATATTACTACTTAAAACAGGTAAATATATTAAATCATTATAATTACTTGATTCAGAATGAATAAAGTAAATATTTAATTTCCTCATTTTATACCTTCTTACTCATTTGTTTTAATTATTCACTTATGTTATATTATACATGAATTCGAGGTGAAAGTACATGAAATCAATTGGAATAATTGCAGAATATAATCCTTTTCATAATGGTCATTTATACCAAATAGAGCATATTAAAGAGATATATCCTGACTCACTTATAGTAATAATATTAAATGGTTACTTTTTAGAACGTGGTCTTATTTCGCTTGAAACTAAAAAAGAAAAAACAAGACTTGCTCTTAAATATGGAGCAGATTTAGTTATAGAGTTACCATTCATATTTGGAAGTAACTCAGCAGATACATTCGCAGATGCATCAATTAAACTTGCTAATGCTCTTAACATAGATACTCTAGTATTTGGTTCTGAATCAAATGATATAGAACTACTTAAAAAAATTGCAAATATTCAACTCGAAAAAGATTTTGATCTAAAATTAAAAAAATATTTAGATGAAGGAATTAACTATCCTACTGCACTTAATAAAGCAATTGGTATTGATCTAAACACACCTAATGATTTACTTGGAGTATCTTACATTAAATCTATTATAAAAAATAAATTTAATATTACTCCAATTAGTATTAAAAGAACTAATGATTACCACGACAATACTTCTAATGAATCTATTGTCTCAGCATCTAATATAAGAGAAAAATTAAATAATCATGAAGATATTTCTAAATATATTCCTGAAGGTAATTTAGTAAATATTAATTATGACTTATTCTTTAACCTACTTAAGTATAAGATTATAAGCGATGATAACTTAAATCTTTATTTAACAGTAGATGAAGGAATAGATTATAAATTAAAATCTGTTATTAATGAATGTAATAATTTAGATGATTTAATAGAAAAAACTAAAACAAAAAGATATACATATAATAGACTAATGAGAATGTTTATACATATACTTATTGGTTTAAAAAAAGATGATAAAAATAACATAACAGATCCTGAGTATATAAGACTATTAGGTTTTTCAGATGAAGGTTCAACTTATTTAAATAGTATAAAGAAAAATATAACACTTCCAATAGTTACTAAGTATACTCATATAGATTCCGTGATTAAAGATTACGAGCTTAAAGCAGCAAGTATATATAAACTACTAACTAATGAGGATGTTTTAGATTTTGAATATAACAATAAACCAATTAAAAAGGACACTTTGTAAGTGTCCTTTTTTAATTACATATTTTTAATATCATTAGATAAAGTTACAAATACATCATCTGTATAATATCTTCTATCATAAGCAAGCCATCCATCACTCGGATTAACAAGTTCTTCAGGAGTAATAATTCCTTCTGGATAATTAGCTACATCTGCTTTTGCATTTTCAAGACTGAAGTATCCTGCTTTTTCATAAATTTTAGCTTGTAAATCAGACTCAATCTTTGTTAATTGTTTAACAAATTTTGCTTCATTTGTTTCCCCAGCTACTGCTTCATCATATAAACTAACTAATTCTCCTCCATTAGTAAGTTTAGATAATACCGAAACTACTACAGTACGTGAATCAACTGGTTCACCAGTTATACTAACTTCATTAACAGTCTTAGCAAGTTCTCTAACACTAATCATTTTAACAACTTTAGCAAAATCAACAGTTAAATTCTTTTCAGTAACAATAGCTAAGGCAAGCATTACACTTCCACCTATATGATCAGCAACAGATTCAACTTTTTCACGTGGAATTCCTACTTCTACCCATCCTGTTCTATCAACGCTTTTAAGTTTATTAGCTTCCCTATAAAACTCAATAATAGTATTATTCATAAATACACTCTCCTTTAATACACTTTAATAATATCATATAGAATTTTAAAAATTTTAAAATAATTATTACATTTACAAAATATATGTATAAAAAAGATAAGTGTATAAACACTTATCTCATTAATTCAGCTAATTTATTTTTTTCTTCTTCAAGTTTTTCTCTATCCATTTGAACAATATTAGCAGGAGCTTTATTAACATAATTTTCATTAGATAATAATTTTTCTCTTCTTGCTATTGAAGCTTGTAAATCAGCAATTGCTTTTTCTTTTAAAGCTTTGTCTTCTTCACTTTCTTGTTTTTCATAATAGATAGTTGCTTTATAGTCATCTACTGAAACATTGTAAGACTTAATATCAAGTTCATCATGAGTTCTAACATCTTGAAGTTTTAACATTCTAATAATAATATCATCATCAGTATTAATTAATACTTTAGCATCTTTAGGAATATTATTTTCAGTCTTAACATTTCTAAATGCTTTAATGAATTCAATCTTTGATTCTACTGCTTTTTCTTCATCCTTAAAGATAAATGATTTATCATACTTAGGATATTCACTTATCATGATAGATTCACTATCTTTAATTGGAAGCATTTGATAAATTTCTTCAGTAACAAATGGCATGAAAGGATGTAACATCTTTAAGATTCCAGTTAATACATAACATAATACTGATTTAGTTGTCTCTGAGTCACTATTGAATTTAGCAAATTCAATATAACTAGAACAGAAGTCATCATATATAAAGTTATATGTTTCAGAACCAAAAATATTAAATTCATATTTATCCATATGTTTAATAGATGATTTAACTATATTTTCATATTTAGTTAAAATCCATTTATCTTCATCAGTTAAATTATCAAAAGATAATTCTTTTAAATCTTCAATATTCATAAGAACGAATCTTGAAGCATTCCAAATCTTATTAATGTAATTCCAAGTTGAAGCCATCTTAGTTTCATCAAATCTAAGGTCTGTTCCAAGTGCACAGTCAGTAGTTAAATAGTATCTTAATGCATCACATCCATATTTATCAATCATATCAAATGGATCAACACCATTACCTAAAGACTTAGACATTTTTCTTCCTTCTTTATCTCTAATAAGTCCATGGATAACACAATCTTTAAATGGTCTAACTCCCATTATTTCTTCAGATTGGAAAATCATTCTTGCAACCCAGAAGAAGATAATATCATATCCAGTTACTAAACAGTTAGTTGGGAAATATCTCTTTAAGTCAGGAGTTTCATCTGGCCAACCTAAAGTAGCAAATGGCCATAAAGCACTTGAGAACCAAGTATCAAGTACATCTTCATCTTGTACCCATCCATCTCCACTTGGAGCATTCTCTCCTACGTATACTTCTTCTCCCCTATACCAAGCAGGAATTCTGTGTC
>DJYF01000017.1 GCA_002450035.1 Caryophanales bacterium UBA6985
AAAAAAGTTATTGACATTATAAAAAAGATTTGATATACTTTATATGTACTTAGAAATAGTACAAAAATAAATATTAAATAATTTTAAAAAAGTTATTGACTTTATAAAAGTTATTTGATATAATCTAATTACCGAGTTGAAATATAAGTTATAAAATATAGACCTTGGGACAAGATAAAAGCACGTTACTCTAGCAGTAGCAACCAAGAGGGGAAAAATAACGAGGATTTTAAAGGTAAATAAAAAAGATATCAAATAAAAATAAAAAAGTTATTGACATTATAAAAGTTATTTGATATAATTAAATCATCAAATAAAGAAGTGCAACTAGAAAAAAGTTCTTTGACAAAAAAGTTATATAAGAGTTATGGAGTACCAAACTACTTATAAATAATAATTTAATGGTAGGATATACCTACACACATTAAAGTAAAATTATAAGCAAGTGGAGACCTACTCCAAAGGCAAGAAAAAATGTTCGTGTTGAGGTTCATAAGTAGTATATCTACGAGGGAATATAGTACACTGATGTAGCAATAACGATTGTATAATGAATATAGACCTTAATAGTACAGGTGGAAACCCTTTTTAGACTATTAAAAGCCAAAGTGACATAAGGCAGTGAAAGGCAAAAAGAAAAGCAGGTTTATCAGTGGGAAACTGATAAATCTAGGCACATTGTATCTAGATCTACTAGGTGGAGTGTTTCTAGATTTGTTAGTTTCCATACTAGCAAATGCTAAATTTTATAGAATAGGTAAGGAGTGATGAAATATGAAATATAGCAAAAATAAAAAATTAAATGGAGTATTAAATGAAATTGAGGGGCAATTATTAGAATTAGGTCTAGATGAAGTTAAGCGTTATTATGATGAGTTCAAATATGAAAATGATTATAATATTGTACAATATGGAAATCTATTAATCTATTATTGTGATATTCAAGAAATGTATAAAGAAAATGGTTATAAAACTAAGTTTAGTGATAATAAAATCTGGGAAATCTATAAGAATCAAGTTGGTTATGTTACTAGACAATTAATGAGAGCAAATAATATGCAAAGGAGATATATTTAATATGAAACAATGTTTTGAAGAGTATAAAGAAATAATTGAAGATCTACACAATAGGGGTGTTTGTCTTTTAGAGTTGGAAATATGGGATGAAATTGATAGTCAATTAGATGGTAGAGAATTATCAGATAATGAGCTATCAATTTTATATTGCACAATAGAAAGAGCATATTTAAAAAGTGAATATGTTAGTTTATTTCAATTAGTAAAGTTTTGTATTAATAATTTAGATAAAATCTATGATATGGAAATTTCATATATCATAGACCAATGTTTATAGAATAGGAGTGAATTAAAATGAAAGTAGAGCAATTTTTAAATAGAAATCAATTTCATCTTTATGATGATACATTAAATGTAGATATATTACAAAGTTATAATAGCAAGGTGGTAGAAATTACAAATAATAGAGGTTGCTATCAATGTATAACATTAGGTAGAGACTGGGACTATTCAACAACAACTAGTAAGCATGTATATGCTTTTCTAGATGAGTATTCAAAAGTTAGAATTTATGGTGTAACAAATAAAAGAAAGTATATAAATGACTTAATTAAAGATTATAAAAACAATAGAGAAAAGTTTCTAGATGAACATAACTTTTCAATATTTTATGATGAAGAAATGGTTTAAGAATAGGAGTGAATTAAAATGAAAGATATAATAAGAGAATATTTTAGTCAAATGATTTGTGATGGTTTTAATTTAGAAAATGCAAAAGATAATTTATTAGATATTGTTATAGAAATAGCAAGTGAATTTGAGGAGGAAAATTAAAATGAAATTAGAAACTATTTATGGTGATTTATTAGAAATTATGAAAAATGATATGGACTTTACAAAAGCATTATCATTAAAAGAAAAACTAGAAAAAGCAATTAGAGAAGAATCTTGTTATAAAACAAGTAGCAAAACTAGAGTAAATGCAATTAAAAGAGTAGCAAGTAAAGACAATTCAAGACCAGCACTTACTGGTTATGGTATCTATGAAGATTATAAATGTGTAACTGATAGTTATCATTTAATAGCAATTAAAGAAGATAATATGCCATTAAAATTAGTAACAACTGATAATGAATTAGCAAATAAAGTAGGTAAAGAGAATTGTATATGTGGAACTTATCCTAATATGGAAATGCTTTTAAAATATGATACTTCAAATGAGTTAGAAATATTTAATCTAGATGATTTAGAAAGTGCTTGTAAAATGAGTAAAAAAGATAAAGATATATTATTTACAATAGGTACTCAAACATTTAATCCTCAATATGTTAAAAATGTTATAGATGTATTAGGTACAAATGTAAAGATCTATTACCAAGGGGAATTAAGACCTCTATTCTTTGTAAATGATAAAGATGAAATTGGTTTAGTATTACCAATAAGAAAATATTAAGAGGTGTAATTATGAGAATAGAATTAACAGAAGAAATGAAAAAAGATTTTAAAAATGCAAGTTATGGAGTTTTAAACTATACTAATAAGGTTGGTTGTTCTATGGTGACAATATATGATAAAGATAATAAAGAGATTGGTATGGGGTTCTATAACTTAAATAAAGAGGTGTAATTATGAAAGATATGAAAGAATATGAAATATTATTAAGAGACTATGTTGCATTATATAAAACATGGTCAACTTGTGTTAGTCCACAACTTAGAATTAATTTAAAACAAATTCTAGATGATTATTTCAAAGATACTATTTGTGAATATTCAATAGATAATAAAATGTCTTTAGAAGAAATTATAGGTTATCAAATAGCAACTGGTTTTTGTTATTGTAGAAAAGATGATTTTAAAGAGTTGTTAGATGAATTTTTAGAAGATTTTGAATAAAATTAAGAAAAGTTAAAAAAGTTATTGACATTATAAAA
>DJYF01000060.1 GCA_002450035.1 Caryophanales bacterium UBA6985
TAGAGCTGGTAGTTGGATTAATAATAATGCTGATTTAGTTGGAGCAGGTATTGGTGCTCTTGGTAATCTTGGTGGTGCTTGGATTACATCAGCTGGTAATCGAAGAGCTGCTAGAACTTTGGCTGATGCTTATAATACTGCAGCTAATACAATGAGAGATGCTTATAATTCTTTGAGAACTATTGATATGAATAGTCTTAAGCGAGAGGATTACGCTGCTGCTCATGCAATGGCTGCTTTACAAGCTCCTGTTAGTCAAGCTGCTCAACCTTTAGCTCAAGTTGATAGACAACTTCAGCGTAGACTTGCTAATGCTGGTAGATATTCAGCTAGTGGTGCTGCTGCTGAAAGTCGTATGGCTAGAGCAGAAGTTGATGCTCAAGATATGCGTAATAGAATCTATGCAGCCGACCAAGAACAAATGCAAAAGATTCGTCAAGAAAATGCTGAACGTGTTAATCAAGTTGCAATGCGTAATGCTGAACTTGACACACAAGCAAATAAAGACTTTACTGGTGCTTATCTTAATCTTCTTCAATATAATAATGATATTGAGAATACTAAGATTCTTGGTGCAGCAGGTGCTATTTCTGAAGGTGCTGTTAATAGTGCTGGTGCTTTATCTCAAGCACAGACATCTAATGCTTCTGCGTGGGCTAATGCGTTAACTGGTAGTAGTCAAGGATTTGCAAATAGTTTAAGTAATATGGCTACTCGTCGTGCTGATTTGCAGAAAGTATTACTTGGTGCTAGTGGTGATAGTCAAGCATCGTATTTTGCTAATCCTAATCTTTCTACTGATAGAGAAGCAGCCGCTGAATATAATAGACTTCTTACTCAATATAATTATATTAAGAACACAGATAAGGAACAAGCTGCTATATTGAAACGTAGAATTAATAATATTGCTAGTGGTCGTGGATTTGAATTGGTTTAAGTTATGGCTAAAGAATTAGATTTTTATAATAGACAAGTAGGCAGACATAGTCGAGTGCCTAACATTGGAATTAGTACTCCTGCTGGTGGTTTTACCCCAGCAGGATTTGAAGCAATGGTATATACTCCTCAAAAAGAAGATATGAGTCTTCTTCAACGTTCTCTTGCTACATTAGATGAACGTAAGGAGAAAACTGACCAACAACGTGCTGCAATTAGGTCTGCAATAAGTAAAATGGAACTTAATGCAGCAGAGGATGAATGGAAGAATAATTATACTAACGATATAGTTTCTAGAATAGATTCTGCTGCTCAATTTGGTGATTATTCTGCTGCTTTAGAAACTGCAACAGACCTCGCAGGTAAAGCTGTATCAGACCCTGCACTCATAGGTAGAATGAGAGCAAATGAAGAATATAAACAAGAAGTTAAAACTCAGCAAGAGCGTAGAAATAAAGGAGAAATTAGTCAAAATACTTATAATTGGTGGATGGCTAATAATCCTTACAAATATGAAGATAAGTATGACAAAGATGGAAATATAATAGGAGGTTCTACTTATGAGCCTGAGTTTAGACCTGTTGCTGATATAAACTGGGCTAGTGCTGCAATGGCTGCATTTAAGATGGTTACTCCTTATAAAAGTAGTACGTCTACTGATGGTAGTAGCAGTGTAGCAAATCATACTTCAGGAACTATTACAAGAGGGGGAAAAACTTATAAACCAGGTGAATCTATTGGTGGAAGTAGTCATAGCTCTCAATCTCAAGAAAAAGTAACTAAGCAACAAATTGTTGCTAGAATGGAAGAACTTCTTAAAGCTACTCCAGATGGTTATAGACAAGCTGAACAAGCTTTTGATGTATCAGCATATGAGTTTAAAAATATGGTTGAAAAGTATAATGAGCTTGTTCAAAAAGACCCTAATAGTCAAGAAGCTAAAGATTTAGCAAATAAGATTGACGTTAGAAAACAACTTATGTATCGTAATGGTAGTATGATTGATTATAAAGAATACTATGCTAGAATGATTACAGATAGTTTATTTGCTGAAGGTTTAGCTTATGATTGGAGAACCAGTAGTAGTGGAGGAAGTAGCAGTTATTCCATTACTGATATGTCTGGAGGAGGCTCTGGTGGTGGTAGAGCAGGTGGAATAGTTCAATCACCACTTCCTTTTAGAGGAGCTACTTTTAATTATCTTACAGGTAATTGGGAAGGACCTTTAGTACAACAAGAAGTTGATACTAATAGTGCTCAAAACGGTGTAGTATCTTCATCTAATGGTATAAGTAATAGATTTAAATAATAACAATATGAAAGTACAATTTGGTAATTATACATTCTTTGATGCTTTATCTGATGATAAAGGAGTATATCAAGGAACAAATGATGCTTATAAGGATAAAGCGTTTAATGATACATACTTTAATCAATTGATATCTACTAGAAGATATATAGATGCTGCTGATTATGCAGCTCAATATCATTTTAATGACCCTGAAGTTCAAAAAGCTCACGAAAATGATATAATTAATCTTCGTAGAAATGGTAGAGTGTTAGGTGCTATATATGGAAGAATTCAAGATGATAATATACTTAAAAAAATAGAATTTTTTGATAGTGCATTATCTGATGGAGGTTTGGAAAGATTAAATGTTACAAATACTAAAGACCCTACGTATAATGAATACGCTGATAAATTTATAAAAGCTAAAGAAGAGCTAGGTAATGAAATGGAAAATACTGGTTGGTTTCCTGATGTTAAAAAAGATGGAAGAAAAGCAACAGGACTAACTGTTCATTTTGCTCCTACTAAAAGAAAGTTTTTAGGAATAGATTGGCTTGCTGCTGACAATGACAATAGCATTGAAGAATTTTATAATACTTCTGGTCTTAGTGAACAAGACCTTAAGAAAGCAGGTGTGGATGTTATTCATAAAGATGGTGCAACATCTTTAAAATTTGATAAAAGTAATCCTTTAGCTAATAAGATTCTATATAATATTCCAGAACACATGTCTCTTCAAGGTCCACTTTCACCTTTAGGTAATGGTAATGTTCCTGTTAATGTAACAGGTTATGATGATAAAGGAGACATATCTTACGGAAAGAAAAATGTTTCTGAACTTAAAAGTTTAATTTCTGAAGCTAAAGCAGCAAAAGAAGAAGTGTTTTCTAAGTTAAATCTAGAACATAGAGATTATTCTTCTACTATAGGTCCTATGCTTAGTGATGAACTTAGTGCATTAAAGCAAAGTCTTGCATCTGGAGAAATAACTGAAACACAATATAATCAACAAGCTAAGGCTTTAGCTCCTCATGTATTTTCTGCTATATATAGTTTAGGAAGTGGAAATTATCAAATGTATAGTAACAAGTATAATGAGGATACTACAGATGAAACATTAGTTCCTATGGGAAACAAAGAACGAGGTGAACTTGTTGATTTGATAAACAATTATGCTCCTAAAGATATAGATGTTTCTGCTATGGTTTCTAATGGAAAAATTGGTACTCTTATAACATTAAAAGGAACTGGTAATGAAACAGCAAGTGATAAAAACGATGGGCATCGTGTTCAAATATTTGTTCCAGGTCTGTTACAAGAAGAAGCTCAACAAAAGATTAATCGAAATACTTCAACTCGTGCTGTGCAAGAACTTAATAGTATGATTGATTGGGGCTATGATTATAAATTAAGAGATGGTTCTTCTGTATCAGTTAACGGCAAAGGTGAATTTCTTAAAGATGACAAAGTAATTGATAAAGAGTCAGCTATAAGAGAAATCAATAAAGATATGATTATGGAAGATGCCATTTCTAATCTTAAATTTCAATATATGAATTCTGACGGTAATATTATAGATAATACAAAGTACGAACAAATGTCTAAGCTGTTGTCTATGAATGCTGTTCAAGACATATATCAAGACATTCATCTTAATATAAATCCTCAAACATTAGATGTTACTATAACAGATAAATACGGAAACGTTCATAATCCAGATGATATATTTGATAGAAAAGTAAGTAGAGAAAATACTCAATATGAAGTATATAATCGTTTGGAAGAAATATATGCTATGTATAATGAACTTATGAATGAACTTAATTATTACAAGTAATATATGGATGTACTAGATTTTATTAATAGAAATGGACAGCGAGTTATTGCTAATCCTGCATATAATCCTAGGTCTAAAAAGAATACTCAACCTTCTAGTATAATAGTACCTGATATCGTACAATATACCGACGATGCTATTGAATTAGCAAAACAAGATGCTACTAGACAATATTTTATAGATTCTCATGAGAATGAAAAATATAGAAAGGAAGGTCTTAATTGGAATCCTCGTGAAAATCTAGATAAGATTCTTGCTGATTCTCAATCTAATTGGTCTAAAGCTACAAACGCTATAGGCCAAACTCTTGTTTCTGAAATAGGTCTTGGAACACTAAGAGGTGCGAGTGATTTAATAGATGCTATTGGTCAGGCTGTTGGACTTTCAGACCATGATTATTCAAATCCTGTTAGTCAATATCTTGAACAAAAACAAAAAGAATTTGAAGAATGGGCTCCTGTATATGTAGACCCTCAAGGTAATACTTTAGCAAGTCAATTTAATGGTAATTTTAACCTTGGTTATTGGTTTTCTAATATACCTTCTATTGCTAGTAGTTTAACTCTTCTTATTCCTAGTACTGGTGTTACTAAAGCCTTATCTTGGGCAGGTAAAGCAAGTAAGATTTCTAAATATACAAACAGAGCTGCTAGAGCTGTAGCTAATCCAATAGCACATGCTCTTGGTTCTAGAGGTTTTACTAGTGCTGAAATGGGAGTGGCATTTGAAACAGGTATTAATGCTGCTCTTAGTAGAACTATGGAAAATTATCAAGAAGCTAGACAAACTTATAATGATTCTTATGCAGATATGTCTAAGTCTTTAAATGATATGTCTGATGAACAATATAATGAGTTCTTACAAAGAAATGCTAAATATTTAGAAGATGAAAATGTAGATGTAAACAATAGAGACGACGTTGCTAAATCTATAGCTAGAAGTGCTGCTGATAGGACTTTCCAATTAGACTTTGCTAATGTTGTATTTGACGCATATCAAATTTATGGTCTTAGAAATCTTCTGACTCATGCTCCAAAATTTAATAAATCTGCAAAAGTTAGAGCTACTCAGAGAGAAAGTCTAAGAACTGCTGGCATGACTGAAGAACAAGCTGCTGCAGAGTTAGCTAAAGATGATGCTTTTACAAAAGCAAGTCATTGGTTTAGTGATAGATTTCTTGGTGCTAGTCGTCAAATTAAATCAGAACTATCAGAAGGTGTTGAAGAAGCTGTAAACTATATAGCCCAACAAGAAGGTACTCATCTTGGTAAATATCTTCTTACTGGGGAGGATGGTGACTCTAGAGACTTAAGTCTTGTTAGTAGTCTTGGTCCTATGAGTCGTAGACTTCTTAATGATTATATTAATGACAGTGGTATTTGGGACTCTGCTTTTTGGGGTGTTGTTGGTGGTGTTGTATTTCAAGCTGGTGGTAGTCAGTTGAATAGACTTTCACAAACTATTAAAAATAGACAAGATGAAAAGAAATCTGCTAACAAAGATAATGACACTACCAAAGAAGCTAAAGTTACTCCTCATTGGTGGATGTTAGACCAATCTGCTGAAACAGAAAGGATGGTTGCTGACATTAATGGTCGTAATGTTAAACTTCAATCATTACGAGAAAATATGCAAAAGATTAATGCAGGTAAAAATCCTTATATTAAAAATGAAGATGGAAGTAATCCTGATACTACCTCCCCCGTAGAAGAAAGAATGCTTAGAGAAAAAGCTTATACTGAATATCTTGATGAGCTTATTCTTTCTGCTAGAAATAATGGTACTCTTGATATGTTATCTGCTTATCTTGAAAACAGTAATGTACAAAAAGCTATAGTTGGTGCATATCAAACAGGTGATGATGCTCATAAAATATCTCAGCAAGAAGCTGAACAAGCTGCTAGAACAGCCTCTGAAAGAATTAAGAAAATAGATAGAATGTATCAAGATGAGATTATTCACGCATCTGATATAGCTGATAGAGTTGGTGATAGAGAAGGTACTTCACTTCCTGCTGAATATATTCAAATGATTGCTTCATCTAATGTTCGTCATAGATTAAATCTTGAACGTTATGATGAAGTTGCTGCTATGTATAATGAAGATACAGAAAGAATAATTAATACATTAGGAGATAAATTTGAACGTAGTATTGATTATAAAGGTCTTGTTTCTCTTCGTGCTACTATTCAAGAACTTTCTAGTCTTGTAGCTGAAAAGAAACATCTTGAAAAACTTCAAAGACAAAAACCTACTCTTACAAGACAGTTTGATATTGATGAAATAAATAATCAAATTAGCCTTATTAAACGTAAAGCTCTTCAGACATCTACTGATGCTCAATTTGCAAGAACTATTTACGCCTTACAAGTTGCTGACTCTGCTGTAAGAGAATATTCTCCTGATGGTAAAAACTTTAAAGTTAATGCAAGTGATGTAGACCTTATAGAAAATATGGACAAACTTCTTACTGAAGATTTGTCTTATATATTTAGAGAAGTTAAGCAAGAAAAAAGAACTAATGTTAATCCTGAAGCTGTTGTTGGTGAGCTTAAGAAAGTAATGAACGATATGCGTTATGTATTACCTGTAGATTCAACTAACAAACCAGTAGATACAGAATCATATCTTGCTAGTTTTGACCCTAAGCTTCCTGATAATTATGATATGTTAGCTAGGATTGAATTAGAAAAAATTAAAGAAGCTGCTAAACTTGCTGAAACAGAAAAAGAAGTAAGACATTATATTGGTGCTATAAATAATATTGAAAATGTTGCTCGTAAAAGAGCACTAGAAGAAGCTTTCGATACTATTGCTACTATTCAGAAGAATCATACAGATGTTAATCTAATGAAAGTAGCTAACACAGTTTATGGACAAAATAGTGCTGATTGGTTAATAGATACAAATGGTTTGAGTGATGAGGAAAGAACTGACTTAGATAATGCTCTTAAGATTCTTAATCTAAGTGATGTAAAAAACAAAGAGTTATGGTCAACTCTTGCTGAAACTTTAATGTATGCTAGTGCTACTCAGAAACAAGTTGATGCTAATGATAAACAAAATACTGAGCATAGTAATCCTGGCACTCAAAATTCTTCTGCATCTCAAAATTCAAATGGAGAGCAGCAAAATGGAGGCTTGAATAATCAATCGGGACAGCCTGCAAATCAAGCAGAAACGCAAGGAAATGGGCAAATAGACGAAACTCAAAACCAAAATACACCTACGCAGATAACATTATCATATAATGGTAATACTATTACAGGTACTGTTCCAGCTAATGATGAACAAAATACTAAAGCTATAGTTCCTGTTAAAGACTTAGGAAACGGAAACTATGAACTTGATTTTGTTAGCAAAGGAAGCGACGTTAATGCTACTGATATAAGTAATAATAAGTTATTTGACGTTCAACAACAGCCAATGGATGGTGCTGTAGTTAAGCGTAATCCTATTGTTAGATTTGGTAAGAATAATGAGATTGAAGTTATAGCTCAAGGTCTTGTTGAGAATCCATCAATTTCTTCTAC
>DJYF01000065.1 GCA_002450035.1 Caryophanales bacterium UBA6985
AAAGAAGGTATTAGTCTTGCTGAAAGAAATAATAATCTTTTTGAAGTTTGGCATGTTGTTTGGAAAGGTGAAGCTCGTAGAGGTATTCTTACTTATATGAATGAGTCTGGATTTGTTACTACAAGAGTTGTAGATGAAACATATAAGTTAAATAGAGAAGCTGGAGATATTAATATTGAATGGGAATATGAACCTCAAGTTTATGAAGGTTATCGTATTGGTGGAAGATATAATGCTATTTATCCTATTAAATCTAGACCTATACCTTTCGAACGTGGTGGTAAACTTCCGTATAATGGTATAATGGAAGTATTGCCTTATATGGGACAATTTTCTATTATCAAAATTGTTACTCCTTTCCAGATAATGAGAAATATCTTTGCATATCATAGAGAAATGGTTATTGCTAAAAATAAAATGCTTATTCTTTTGCTTCCTGAAAGTCTTGTCGCTTCAGATAGTGAAGATAAAGTATATAAAATGGCTGCTGACGGTGTTCTTCTTGTTGATGATAGTGAAGATACTAACTCTCAGAAGATGGCTAATGTTAGACTTCTTAATGCTCAAATGGGAGACTATATTGCTCAAATTACTAATCTTATGGCTGCTACAAAACAAGAAGCTTGGGATTGTGTAGATATGAACTCTCAACGTTATGGAGATATTGCTCAATCTGCAGGTATTGGAACAACTCAAGAAGCAGTTGCAAGAAGTTCTATGGGTAGTGTAGTTCTTATAGAAGTTTTTGACCAAATGCGTCGTAGAGATTATCAACGTGATATAGACTTTGCAAAACTTGCTTATATTGATGGTCTTAATACTGCATATTTTGACCAAGATGGCAATCGTCATTATATCAGTCTCGATGTTAATAGTTTTATTTATTCTGATTACGGAGTTATTGTTAAGAATGATTCCAAAGAAAAAGATAAGATTGAGCAACTTCGTCAATGGGCATTTAGTGCTGCGCAAAATGGTGACCTTGATATGGCTCTTGCTGCTATTACTGGAGATAACATTTCTCAGATTAAAGCTACTATTCAAAAGTTTACAGAGATTAAACAACAGCATGAAGAGCAAATGAGACAAGTTGATGCTCAACTTAAAGAAGAAGAAATTCAAAATAAACTTCGACAAATTGAAGCTCAAGGTCAGCAAGATAAAGAACTTGAAGAACTTAAATTCCAACATGAAATGGCACTTAAATATATTGATGTTGATATGTCTATGTTGGGAACTACTGGAGGAGATGAAGCAGAACAAGCTAAGAATAGACTTGCTGCTGCTACTGAAGAAAATAGATTGAATATCGAACGTGAAAAACTTAACGTTACTCGTCAGCAAATGCAAGCTGATTTATATAACAAAGCTGCTGATAGAGCTGTTAAGATGGAAGATATTAAATCTAAAGAAAGAATTGCTAAGACAAATAAAAATAAATATGATAAATAATTATGAGTAAACCTAGAAGAAGTTTAGAACGTGCAGGAAAGTTTGATGATATTAATATAATTCCTGTTGATAACACAAGAGTTGCTGCTCCAGTTGTTAATTATCAAGTAGAAAGACCATTCTTTAAACCATATGATAGGTATTTATATGATGGTGTTTTTACAGACGCTGATGCTGTTCCTTATAGACTTACAGAAAGAGATAACTTTGTATTTGATAAACATTATCTAACTCCTAATGAAATTAAAGAGTTTACTAAAGCTAAAAAGCAACAAGAAACTCTTAATGCTCTTAGAAGATTAAAACGTGAAAATGGCGGTATTCACATTGCTCCTTCTAAACGTGGAACATTCACTGCTGCTGCAACAAAACATGGTATGAGCGTACAAGGATTTGCTAGTAGAGTTCTTGCTAATAAAGAGAATTATTCTCCTGCTATGGTTAAGAAAGCTAACTTTGCTAAGAATGCAAGTAAATGGAATCATTAAATAAATTAAAGTTATGAATAAAATTAGAAAATACTTTTATAAAAAATGTTTTTATGTTGGTTCTGATTATTATACTAAAGGTTATTGTATAGCTGGAATCATTATAACTTCTAAACAATTAAATAGTTTAAAAGGTGGTAAACTACATAATATAAATAAAGTTATTAAATATTATGCTGTATTAGTTAAAAACATAATTAAAAATAAAATTATTAATTATAAACTTAGTAAAAGAAATATAGTATTTGAATAAACAACTTTGGCACTTGAGTTGTTCTTAATATTAACTTAAAACTTTAAAATTATGAACAACGATATGATTATTAATAGAATTGCTAATGCTACAGGTAAATCTCGTAAAGAGGTCATTCAAGCTCTTAAACAAATGAGTGCAAATCCTGACATTAAAAAGCAACTTAGAAAGTCTAATAGAACTCACAAGTAACTTAGTGCATTCCCAAGTTACTCGGTGTCCTGGTAGTATTAAATGTACTATTCAGGACACTTTATTTTATTGTACATTTTAAAGTTTAATTTCAGAGCATTGCACCTATATGCTTATAAGTTAATCATCAAAGGTATAATTTTACAACACACAAAACGATAGACAGCAAATAGAAAGTTTTTAGTTTACTTTTGCACCCCCGTAGAGAAGATTATTAATAGTTGCCGATACTATTACTGATAGTGCTTAAACTATTGGACTGATTAATTTCGCGCGTACATTATTTATTATATATCCTATAAATGTTAAATCTTTGTTAAAACTTTGGTGTAACATTTGATAATTAAGATTAAAGTATTATATTTGTAACGATTTAACAAAGTTACGATATTGTTTAACTTAGTATTAAAGTTATGGCTGAATTAAATATTGATTTTGAAGGAACTGGCGGTAATGGCACTGGTGGTCAAGCTGGTGATGGTAATCAAGGTACTGGTGGTGGTGCAGCTGCCACTAAAGAAGATGTTACCAATCTTGGAGGTGGAGATGTTGTAGATATCAACAAGCAAAATGGTGGTGATGGTACAACTCCTCCTGCTGATGGAGAAGGTAACGAAGGTAATGATGGTAATAATGGAGGTGAAGGGGCTGCTGAAGGACAAGTAGATTCTTCTACGGGGGAACTAGAAGCAGGTATGAATGTTGAATTTGAAGGAAACACTTATACTGTTGCAGATAATGGTGACCTTGTAGATAAGGATGGTAAAGTCTTTAAGCCTGCTGCTGAAGTTAAAGATTGGATGAATTCTCTTGAAACAGAAGAAGATAATCCTCTTTCTATTTCTGCAATACAGGAAGCACTGGGAACTGAAATTCAAGATGAAGCAGGTAATCCTGTAGAATTTTCTAATGACGCTGCTGGAGTTCAGGCTTATGTTAATGCTGTTATTGAATTGAAATCTAGAGAAATTCAAGAAGGAGCTGTTAATAAACTGTATGCTGATAATCCTTTGCTTAAGCAATTCCAAGACTATGTGACTCTTAATGGTTCTCCTGTTGGTTTTGGTGAACTTCCTGACAGGTCTGGTATTGAAATAGATAAAGAAAATTCTATTCAACAAGAAGCTATCATTAGAATGGCTGCAAAAGAGTTTGGTAATATGTCTTTGAATGACAACTATATTAAGTATCTTAAAGATACTGGTGGTCTTTATGATGAGGCTGTTAACCAACTTAAAGCTCTTCAAGAAAAAGACAAGAATATGCGTGCTGAGATTGCACAACGTGCAGAAGCTGCTCGCAATCAAGAACTTGAAGAAGTTAATGCATATTGGAATAAAGTTAATGATGTTATCAAAAGCAGACTTATTGCTGGATATAAACTTCCTGAAAGTTTTGTAAAAGAAGTAAATGGTAAAAAACAAACTCTTACACCAACTGACTTCTATAATTATCTGTCAAAGCAAACTGAGGTTGATGCTGATGGTAATCGAATTACTGCATATCAGAGAGACTTAGCCAATGAAAGTGATGATGACTTACTAAATCGTGAACTACTTACGGCTTGGCTTATGTATACTGATGGTACTTATAAGGATTTAGTAGACATGGCTGTCAAAGAAGAACAAGTTAGAGTTCTTCGTCTTAAATCTAAAGAAAGAAGTAACAAGAAAACAGTTAAGATTGTAAAGCCTCAAGGTAAGACTGACGCTAATGACATTGTTCTAAGTTAACCTCTACTAATTGTTTAACAAATAATTAAAAATTATGTACAAACTTAGAGAAGTATCTCGTGGTAATTATGATGACCGTGGTTACTCAAATGAGGAAACCATTGCCAATCTTGCTATTACCAAAGCTGCGGAAATTAACAACATCTTGACCTATACTTATGGTTTTGATGATGACCGTTTCCCGCTTACGTTTATGACTGAAGGTCAAGGCACTGTTGGTACTGTTGATAT
>DJYF01000030.1 GCA_002450035.1 Caryophanales bacterium UBA6985
CTGTAGGTAAAGCAGGAAAAGCAGACTAGTGGCTTAATTCTTGCTTTTACTATTTAAAGAAAATTATGTAAATAATTTTCTTTTTTTATTGAAATATGTATTATTCATATCTATAATTTATAATAGAAAGGAAGATAAAGATGAAGAATACAAGAAAGGGTTTTACATTGGTTGAATTACTTGCAGTTATCGTAATTTTAGCAATCATCATGATTATAGCTATTCCATCTGTACTTGGTACAATGACAACAGCAAGACAAAAATCATTCTGTGAATATGTTACTAAAGTATATATGGCTGCTCAAAATAAATACATGGCTGCTCAAACTTTAGGAGATAATTATGTTATTGGTAATCAAACTGCAACAAATGTATCTTATACTAAAGCTGATGGCTCTTCTGCTACTTCTAATGGTTTCTATTATGATGTAAAAGAAGATTTAGGACTAGAAAATGTTGGAGATTATAATGGTTATGTAATGATTGTTAAACCTACAGCTAGTGATTCTAAACCTCATTTTGTAGTTGTTTTATGGGATAGTAATTATATGTTAGTTTCTGGTGATAAATATTTCTATGAATACATAGAAGAACCAAAGACTACAAATTTAGTTGATACTGATACTGGTATTGCAACTAGAATTACTAATTTATTCTATGACAGCACAAATTCTAAAAACAAAGCTGTGGATGTTTCTAAGTTAACAAAAACAACTTTACCTACTCCTAAATAGTACTGAAGAGTGAAAAATTCACTCTTTTTTGTTTATCTATTGATAATAATTTTAATGTGATATAAAATGTATATAGGATAGGAGCGTGAAATAAGTGAAAAATACAAGAAAGGGTTTTACATTAGTTGAATTACTTGCAGTTATCGTAATTTTAGCAATCATTATGATTATAGCAATACCATCTGTACTTGGTACAATGACAACAGCAAGACAAAAATCATTCTGTGAATATGTTACTAAAGTATATATGGCTGCTCAAAATAAATATATGGCTGCTCAAACTTTAGGAACAGGTGATATTGGTAGTTCATTTTCTGCTGTGATTGGGGACGTAACTATTTATTATTACAATATTAAAACAGATTTAGGACTAGAAAACACGGGAGATTATAAAGGATATGTTGGAATAATTAAACCTACTACAGATGATCCAAAACCATATTTCATAATTGCACTTTCTGATAGTAATTATGCTTTAGTAACAGGAGATAATCCATTCTATATATATGATAAAGAACCAACAACTGAAAATTTAATTGATGTAGATCAAAATTATATTACTATGTTCAATGCTTTTGAAAATGCTATTGATTTGGAGCATAAGACATTTGATAAGTCAAAGTTCCCTTATTTTGATTAAAAGAGTGATTTACACTCTTTTTTCTTTTGCATTATTGAGTATACATTATTCTTTAATATATAAAGAATGGAGATATTTTAATGGTTAACATAAGAAAGGTTTTACATTAGTGGAGTTGCTTGCAGTTATTGTGATATTAGTCATTATAATGATTATAGCTGTTATTAATACATTTGAACAACTTGCTGCAACTGGTGAAGTAGTAAATTTAAAAGGCTTTGTTAAAGAAGAAATTGATTTTGAATAATAGTAGGAAGAGTGAGTAATCACTCTTTTTATTTTGTATTTAAGAGATAGATTAATATGTGTTATAATTTAATAGGTGATTAATATGCTATATATAGGTAGTCATGTTTCTTTTAAAAATGACACTGGCCTAATAGGAAGTGTCATGGAAGCACTTAGTTATAATGCTAATGCTTTTATGTTCTATACAGGTGCTCCTCAAAGTACTTTAAGAGGAGAAATAGATGATTTAAAAACATATGAAGCGTTAAAAATAATGAAAGATAATAACATGAATTTAGAAAAAGTAATAGTTCATGCTCCATATATTGTTAATCTTGCTAATAATAAAGATATTGATAAATGGAAGTTTTCATGTGACTTCTTAAGACAAGAAATAGAAAGATGTTTGTCTTTAGGAGTTAAGTATATGGTACTTCATCCAGGTAGTTCTGTAGGTTTAGAAAGAGAATATGCTATTAATAATATTATTAAAGGATTAAATAATATTTTAATGGATAATGATAATATCATGATTTTGTTAGAAACAATGGCAGGTAAGGGTAATGAAATTGGTTCTACTTTAGAAGAATTAAAAACTATAATAGATGGAATAGTTTTGAAAGAAAAAATAGGTGTATGTGTTGATACTTGTCATATAAATGATGCAGGTGTTGATTTATCTAATTTTGATGAATACTTAGATAATTTTGATAAAACAATTGGTATTGATAAAATAAAGTGTATTCATATAAATGATAGTAAGAATCCAATTGGATCTCACAAAGACAGACATGAAAACATAGGATTTGGTACAATTGGTTTTGAGAATTTACTAGGTGTTATATATAACAAGAGAGTAGAAGATATACCTAAGATACTTGAAACACCATATATAGATAAAACATACCCACCTTATAAGTTTGAAATAGAAATGATTAGAACAAATAAATTTAATCAAAACTTATATTTAGATGTAGTTAACTATTATAAAGAGGAGAAAAAATAATGAATGATTTAGTAGAGATAAAAGAAGCTAATAATATTAATTATGACAAGACTATTAATCATTTTTTAAATCCGGATTATATATATATCCCTATTATAAAAGGGATGAAATTAAATAAGAATAATGAAGTAAAAGTTTTTAGAGATGAATTATTATTAAAGGGAAGCGAATTTAATTTTTATTCTCCTATATCTGGTGAAATAAAATCTATTGATAATAATAAATATATTCATAATGAAAGAATTAAAACTATTGTTATTGAAAATGATTTTAAAGAAACAGTTAAAAAACGTATTCCTGCCGTTAAATATATAAATGAACTTAAAGGTGAGGATGTTATAAAATTAATAGATAAATATGATGTACTTGATATTCCTATTAATCCTATTGCCAAAACATTAGTAGTATCTGGAATAGAAGTAGATCCTTTTGAACGTAATAATACATATATTATTAATAATTATTCAAATATGATTCTTGAAACAATAGATGCTTTAATTAATATTTTTAAAATAGAAAAAACATATTTTTGTATTACTAATAGTAATAAAGACATTGTTTATAATTTAACAAGTAATCTTGGTACATACCCAAATATTAAATTAAAAGTACTTGATAATGGTTATCCACTTGGAAGAGAAGAGGTATTAGTTGATAGAGTACTTGCTAAAAAAGAACTTAAATGGAAATATAATTATTTAAGTGTAAGAGATATTTATAATATTTATAAAGTACTTAAAAAAGATAGACCTATATGTGAAACATTAGTAACTGTAGGTGGTAGTTTTGTAGAAACACCTAAAGTAGTTGAAGTGAAAGTTGGTACTACTGTAGAAGATGTTATAAAAAATGTAGTAGAAGTTAAAAGTGATAAGTATTTAGTAGTTGAAAATGGTCCTCTTAGTGGTATTACTTTAGAAGACTTAAATAATATTATTACTCTTGATACAAGAAGTATATTCTTATGTAAGAAAGATACTACTCGTGAAAAGAAATGCATTAACTGTGGATTATGTAGTTTTAAATGTCCAGTTGGTTTAAATCCTAAATTAATTAAAGAAGGAAAAGGAGATAAGAGTAAATGTATTCATTGTAATGTATGTACTTATGTTTGTCCTTCTAAAATTAATTTTAAAAAGTATTTAGGTGATAGAGATGAATAATGTATATGTTAGAAGTAAGAATTCTTTACAAAGTATAATTCTTAAAACAATTATTAGTTTAATACCTTTAATACTATTTGGTGTCTATTATAATGGTTATTTAGTTAAGAAGTATGTTGGTGGAGGGGTTATTACTGTTTTAAAACCACTTACTTATATTTTAATAGGTGTAGTAATAGGTGCTTTAGTAAATATTATATTTACTAAGAAGACAAAGAATACTAGAGTTTCTGACTTATTATTCTCATCATTTCATATTTTATATGGAATAGTATTAGGTGCATTAATGAGTTATTCAGTTAATATTATTATTTATACTATTGTAATAACTTTGTTGTTTATTCTTTCTAAATTAGTAGATATAAAAATAAATGTAGTTGCTTTAGCTTTTATAATTATTTATATAATTACTAATGTTATGGGCGAATTTGATTATAGTTATTTTGATGATGTAATAAAACATGTAACACAAGGAAATGTTAAAGATATGTTAATTGGATTTGGCCATGGAGGATTATGTGCTACATCATTAATTCTAATACTTATATCAAATGTTTATTTACAAGTTACTTCATCAATAAAAACAAATATATTTATATATAGTTTCTTAAGCTTCTTTGCACTTATGCTTGTAAGTGACTTAGCTGGAGTTGAAGGATTATTTACTTATATATCAAGTGTTCCATTTATATTCCTTTATGTTGCAACAGATAGTATGTCATCATGTTATACGTTAAAAGGTACTGCTATTTATGGATTAATAATTGGAATAGGTACATTTATACTTTATTTTATTAATCCCGTTTTAGCTCCTTTTATTGCAATATTAGTAGCAAGTTTTTTTCATGTTTTAATTGATAAACTTGCTAATAAACAAAGAAGTAAAAAATAGGCGTTTCTTTACATAATTAAAGACATATTACTAAGTAATATGTTTTTTTTATGATAAAATTATTATAGGTGAAACTATGAAAGATTTGATGAAGAAAATAGATATTCCTTTATTTCTTATTATAACAATTCTTTTAGTTGCAGGATTACTTACAGTTTTTTCTGCTTCTTCAGTTGCTGCAGTTTTACAATATAAAGTAAGTGAATATTACTTCTTTTCAAGACAAGCAATGGTTATTGCAGTTGGAATAGTTTTATCTTTCATAATAATGAGAATACCAATTTCTAAATATAAAAAATTATCTAGAATTGGAATGATTGGTATAATTGGAATTCTTATTATATTAAAGAGTTATGGAACAATAAGTAATAGTGCTCAAAGTTGGCTTAATATATTTGGTTTATTTACTTTGCAACCTAGTGAGTTTGCTAAATCAATTGTTATATTTTATCTTGCATTTACATATGGAACTCATAAGACATTTAAGGGTAAATATGATCCTTTTATTCCTCTTATACCATGTTTATTTGTTGTTGGTTTAGTAGTACTTGAACCAGACCTTGGAACAGCTTTTATTATACTTGGTATTACAACATTAGTATTTTTTAGTTTACCTTTTCCAAATAATAAATTAATTTTATATGCTAAGACTGGAGTAGTTATAGTTGGTGCTATTGGTCTTGTTGTAATTGGAAATAGTAATAGTTTCCTAACAGAGATGCAATCTCATAGATTAACATTTTTAAAACCTTGTAGTAGATATAAAGAAGATACTGGTTATCAAGTTTGTAATGGCTATATAGCTATGAATAATGGTGGTATATTTGGTATGGGAATAGGTAAGAGTACTCAGAAGTATTTATATTTACCTGAAGCACATACAGACTTTATATTTCCAATTATAGTTGAAGAAACAGGATTAATTGGAGGAATTGCAATACTTTTACTTTATATTCTTCTTTTATTTAGAATAATAGCTATAGCACGAGGTACAAGTGATTTAACGTCATCTATTATTTGTTATGGTACATTTAGTTATCTATTTTTACATATGGTAGTAAATTTAGGAGGAATACTTGCACTTATTCCTCTTACAGGTGTACCTTTACCATTTTTAAGTTATGGTGGATCATTTATGCTTAATGCTTTAATTATGGTTGCTGTTTGTCAAAGAGTTTCAATTGAAACAAAACAAAAAAGATATAGTGCAGAATTTAGAAAGATAATGGGTGGATAATATGAATACTAAACAAATAATGACATTACTTAATAATATTGTTACCAACAAGAGGAAAATCGAAAGTGGGAAACAATTAGAATTATCTTTTAGAATAGAAAATACAAGTGAAAATGCAAAACTTTTTTCTCCTGATATGATGAGAGATTATACAGCAAAAGAAGTTGCTAAATTAATTGGTTTAATTGATGTTAATCAAATGACTGAAGACGAATATGATATGCTTAGTAATTTTGAAAGATTAATTAAGAATGATAATGTAAATGGTGATATATTTTCTAATGAAGAAGATTTAATTGGACCTGTTGCTCAAAAGAAAACTGAATATGAAGGCGTAAGACTTAATGCAGAATTTAAATCTAATTTGGATACTTTAAATGAACTAAGAACTCGTAATCATAATTTAAATTCTTTAAATATTCTTAGTTATAAAGAAAATCAAACTGATTCTAAACGCAATTTAGATTACGTTACAATAAAAAGAGAAAATGGAAAAACAGAAGTTTTACCAATTAATGATGCAAGTTATTTAAGTAGATTTAAAGATGAATTTGAAAAAGATATTGGTAATATGAGTGAAGAAGAATTCTATAATACTCTTAAGAATTCAACTGAATATGAATTATCTTTCGTTAATATAAATAAGTATTTAACTGATGAGGGTATCAGAGCTAGAATGACTACTCCTAAGATAGATGAAGAAGTTCTAGGATATGAGATAGACGAGGTTAAAAGACAAGTTGAAAAGTTTACTCCAGGTATTGAAATAGAGATTGCTGTTGATAGAGATGGTGAAGTTCTTTATAGAGCTGGAGATGCTTTATTTAAAGGTTTTTATAAAGATAATAAGAGAGATGTTAGATGTATTCAAGAACCATCAATAATTAATAATTATGTTGATAATAAAGTAGTTGATCAGGGTAATATAGAAGCTGAAATAGAAAAAGAATCTTCATTTGAAATAAGTGTTGGAGATAATCAAGAAAACAAAGACTATATTAATAGTGATGTTGAACTTGATCCTCAAAGACTTGGCGAATTAATGGAAAGAAAAGAAGAAATATTAAATGGTAAGAATGAAGAGCTTAAGTCTGAATTGCTTGGTCAAATAGGTGCTGCTTTAAAAGAAAGAAATGAAGAAACTCTTGATAGTGATGCTCAAAAGTTAGTAAGTGCTTACTATGAATGGAGAATAGAAGACTATAAATTAATGCAAACAGAAGGTCATGTAAGTGGTGGTGTTGATTTATCTACTAGAGAAATCTCTTTAATTAAGAAAATTAAAGAAATAGATGAACGTTTAAATAAAAATCCTGAAATGAGAAATCAAGGAAGTGAAATTCCTGTAGAAGAGGAAGAAGATGTATTTGGATTTGAAGGAAATGATAATCCTAAGAATACTGAAGAAGATATATTTGGTTTTGATGAAGATGGATATGAACAAGTTCAAGAAGTAGAAGCAGTTGAAGAGATGGAAGCACCTGGGAACAGATATGTAACTCCAACAATGACTAATGCTAAAGTTAGAACACTTGCTAAGAATAAAAAGAATGCCCATTATGGAATGACTGCACTTGTAATATTAATTGAAATGATTACTGTTGCATTTGTTGTTATGATGTTTTTATCACTTGATATATAAAAATCAATAATATATAATATGAAACGAAGAGGTGAATTATGAATTACTTAGAAGATACTGAAATGAGAATGCTTGAAGCAATCGAAAACTTAGAAAAAAGACTTGTTACTATAAGAGCAGGAAGAGCTAATCCTTCTA
>DJYF01000023.1 GCA_002450035.1 Caryophanales bacterium UBA6985
GATGCTCAAACTAAAAGAGAAAGATTAATTGCTATGCAATAGCAACTGTCTATGCAAGACCCAACTAGTTTATATGATAGAAGTGCTGGTAATATATCGTTAGAAGAATTAATGGCTAATCCTTCTGCTGCTCCTGTTAGACAAAGCGGAGATTTACTTATGAAGCAAGCTGGTGCTATGGCTCAAAACTTATAGAATGAATTAAGACAAGCAACATTCAGTAAGACTGCTACTCCTGGTTATCTTGCTTTTACATAGAAATATGGTTTAAGTTCTGCAGATGTAGCTGCATTTGTATCTAATCCTAATAGTCCTAATGCTAATAAAGTATTGAGAGCAATCTATGATTAGGTAATGACTTCTTCAGGAGTTAAAGAAAATTGGGAAGGTGATGCATATAACAGAGCTGCTCAATATGTAGGTATGGGTCTTTGGAATGCTATTGGAAAGTCTGCTGTACAACCACTTACAGACCAGTGGGCATTACAACAAGATGCTCAAGCACATGCTGCAGAGATGTAGAGAAATGCACAAAGGTTCCAAGCATCACAAGCTGCCGCTAATAGAAAATTTCAAAGAGAAATGATGGCTTATCAAGCAGGTTTAGCTGGTCAAATAAAAGGCAATACACCAGTAACTCCTATTGCTAACATGTCAGATAAAGAACAAAAACAAAATGATGCTAATGTAAACAAATTAGTAAAAGCAGGTATGATTGCTAAAACTAGAGATGGTAGATATATACCTACTAAAGAAGGTATGTTAGCTGCTTATGCTTATAAATACGGAAAAAGCTAGAATTTGCCTGGTGGTTCTTTACTAACTGAAAAACAAAAATCTCAGTTACATAATCCTTGGGCATTTCAATCTACTACAGGTTTGATGAAAGAGTACACAGGTTTAAATAAAATGATGTATCAATACATGACTGCTGCTGATCCAACGTTTAATTATGGCAGTAAAGGAAGATTTAAGTATAATTTAAATAATGGTCTTTCTACAAATAAACATGTTGGTGAATTCCACAACTCGTTTAATAAATTAATACAAGACAGAATGAGTGGTTATGACTTATATAGAACTACAAGTTATGCTATTGATTTAGGTTCTTCTAAAGGTAAAGAATTTATAAATAAAGCAACTAGTGGTAAAGATGAGATAAACGTATTATATAATGATGGTAAGTCTAAATCTATTAAAGTTTCTGATTTAAGAGGTAAAGACACTACAACTGAAGGTAGAGTTGTAGTAGATCCTCGTGGTCAAGGTTCAGCGTATATTGAAGCTGACTATAACGGTCGAGCTGTAAAAATACCAGTTACGAGAACTACTGTTGGTGAATCTGCTTATAAGAATGTTATTAATCTAGCAAAAAGCTTAGATGAATATGGTACTGCAAAAACTAAAGGATATAAATTAGATTTTACAGACACTGGAGAAGTAAAAGGCGTATCAAAAAATATGTATAATCTTGAAGATATAGAAGATAGATATATATATAACATGCATATTAATTACTTAGATTAGTTAAAAGAAAAACTTGGTTAGAGCATGTATAATTGGGATGTTACAGGAAATACTAAAACTCAAGAAATTGAATATTTACCAGAACCAGAACAATATATTGATGTTAACTTAGGAGAATAATTATGGCAAAAGGATATAAAAAACCACCTGAAATAGATATAAGAAAGGTAGGTCCTCAATCATATAGAGACTTACAAGCATTAAATGCTAGAAATTTACAAGCATCACAACAATACTTTCAAAATAAATATGGTTTTTCAAGTTTTAAAATGCCATAGTTATCTTCGTGGTAGAGTGATATATATTCTGGTCCTGTATAGAGTCCAATATGGCAACAAAGTGGTGGAGAAGATTATGTAGGTAAGAGCTATTGGGACCAACATGATTATACTGTAGATGATTTAGAATTAATGTAGCAAAATCCTAATGAGTTTAGAGCGAGAAATTAGGGTTGGGCTATGTAGTTACTTAACGGTACTGGCAAGATGTTAGAAATTGCTGGTTCTACACTACTTAATTCTACTATAGGTTTAGTTGCAGGTTTAGGTACAGGATTTTATAATTTAGCAAAAGGTGATAACTTTCTTAGAGGTTTTTGGGATAATGCAGTAACAAATAGTCTTCAAGAAATGAATGACTATTTTGAAAAAGAATTACCTAATTATTATACACAATAGGAAAATGAAAGTCCTTGGTATAGTCAAATTCTTACACCAAATTTTATAGGTGATAAGCTGTTAAAAAATATGGGATTTACCATAGGTGCCATTGGTGCTGCATATCTTACTGGTGGTTTAGGTGTAGGTACAGCTTTAGGCAAATGGATGTAGGGTTTAGGTTATGCTGATAAGACAATTAGAGCTACTACGAATATAGCTAATGGTGTAGTAAATACTATGTTATCCGCAGCAGGTGAAGCTTCTATTGAAGCACATCAAGCTATGCATGATGGTATGAAAAACAATGAACAAGCTATTAATAATTATATATAGAGTAGTAGAGCTTCATTATAGGCAGAACTTCAAGAAAAGATTGATGCTGGAATTAGTCCTGAATTAGCACAATTAGAATATAATCAGTAGATGTAGAATATATATTCAAATGCAGATAAAATGCAAAAAGAATATATGAAACATACTACAGATTTAGGTAACAGTGTATTTGGTGCTAATATGGCAATACTTTCGTTAACTAATTCACTTGAATTTGGTAATATAATGAAAGGTGGTTGGGGTTCAAACAGATTATTTAGCAAGCTAGATGATTAGATAACAAGAAAAGTTGGAGATAAAGCCGTAAGTGCTACTGCTAAAGGAGATGAGGAATTTGCCAGAGGTATAATTAGAGGAGAATCCAAATATGAATCTGCTCTTAAAGACCCTACAGAGAAAGCGGGTAGTTCTATGTTTAAAACTGGTGTAAGAAATATGTTTAGTGAAGGCTTTGAGGAGGGTGCTCAAAGATTTGCTTCAGATACAGAACAGTTAAGAGCTAGTGCTAAAACATAGGAAGCTATTGAAAAACAAGGACTTATAGACCATGCTTTAAATCCTGAAGTTACTAGTGCTATGGTTGATTACTCTGCAGCTATGACTAAAGCTTGGTCTGATGCTTTTGATGGTGCAGATAAAAGCGGTTGGGAAGAAGTTGCATTAGGTGCTATTACTGGTTTACTTGGTGTACCTATGGTAAAAAGAAAAGCTAATGGTAAATTTGGCATTACCGTAATGGGGGGTTTTTCACAAGAATATAGAGATGCCAAACAAGAGTATCAGAAACTCTAGGAAAGAATTGCTGAAATGAATAATCACATAGATGGTAAAAAACTAAGAGAATCTCTATTAAGAGGTACAGCAAATCTTTCTATGTTAAGAGCTAGTAGAATGGCACTGTTTAATGATGATCACGTATTATTTAAAAATATATAGGCTTTATAGAGTGCTAATACTGCATTATTTTTAAATCAACAACATGATTTAGGTAATGGTTATTCTGCTGCTGTAGATGAAATGGCTAATAATCTTACTGACGAGGATGTTGAGAATTACAAAGAAATAAAATCTAAAGAGGTAGGTAGAGATAAAGATGACTTATTCAAAGGTAAAACTAACGAAGAAGTAAAACAAATGATTCAACATGATATGTTGGATTATAAAAGATTAGTCGAAAGAGCATTAGAATTAAGCGATAAAATAGAGAAAGATAAGAAAGCTCAAAAATTGACGGGGTTTGCACATGATGAATTGTTTTCTACTTATGTTCTTAGAGATAATATTACTGAAAGAATAAGTAGGATTGAAGAAGAAAATTCAAAATTAAATGAAGACGACCCTATTGACAAATAGCAATTAGATATTAATAATAAAGATTTAACTAGATTAAGAGAAGATAAAAGAATTCTCGATAATAGAATAGAGTATGCTTTAAATAATTCAACAGCATTTTAGAAAACTATAGATGATAAAGTATTTAATCTTCAAAAAGCATACATGGTAGAGCAGAATGCTGAAAAAGTTAAACAACTGCAAGATGTAACTTCAATAGCATAGATAGCTACTATTATGCAATCTATTGATGTAGATTCAAGAGACGCTGTATTAGATAAAGCTTATGAAGAAAGCAATAATAATGTCAAAGCTATTATTGATAATTATAAGAAGTTTGAAGATGCTAGAGATACTGTTTTCTATAAAATAAGACAAATTTTTAATAAGAAGTTTGAGAATATTAGATAGAAAAGTATATAGGATGTAGCACAAAGTAGTATTAGAAGTGCGGAAGCACAAGCTAGAATACAAAAAGATGAAGTTATGTCTAATTGGTATAACATGCTTACATCAGAAGCTAATACTGCAACTATGCAAGATATTCAGCAATTAGTTGAAACTCAAAACGATGAAGAATTAACTAAAAAATTTGAACAATTTGTTAATGATTTTAATATAGCTACTAATACAGATGCCGCAGTAGATAATATTATAGATTAGAACGATATTGCTAATCAAGATGTTAATAGACAATACAGAGAACTTGAAAAGCTCATGTCTTCTGTATATAATGATATGATATTTAAAGATTAGAACGGCATTACTGGACTTACTGTAGCTGATGAAATTAGAGATAAACTAGCTACATTAGAAGCATCACAGAGTTTAGACCCTTCTTTAATTGAAGACATAAGAACTGTTTTGTCTGAACTTGATACTCTTGACAAGATATAGGCTATTTCTGAAAAAACTAAAAAGTAGAGGGATAAAGAAAAGAAAGAATTAAAAGAATAGCGAGAAAAAGAAAGAAAAGAAGCATAGAAAAAAGAGGCTAAAAAGAAAATAAAAGAAAATAAAGAAGAAGATAAAGAATCTGAAGGTCCTAAAAAGAAAACTAGGAAACCTACTAAACAACAACCCGATAAAGATGAAGATGGTACTATACACTATCCAATAGAAGATATATTTAATATGATGGGTATAGTTGCTTCAGATAATGTAAAAAAATTAGCTACTTATGGTATTAGAATAGCTATAAATTCAGCTAGAATAAAAGCTATGATGGCTAATAGTAATAATGGTAATACTGAAGATATTTTAGCAAAAGATCTTAAACATAAAGAACTTATTAAAGACTTTATTACTAATTTATCTAAAGGATACATTATTGCTGCGGATAAAGATAGTTATGTAAAGGGTTATCTTGACGCTTTAAACAAATATGTTACTGATGACATAATAGAATGGGTTGCAGATACTTTTAAACCTACAGAAAGTGCTGACGAAGAAGAAGATAATATTAAAGAAAATCCTTCAGAACCTAAAGAACCAGAACCTTTAAGTGAAGATGTAAGTAAGGTAAATCCAGAAGACTATTCTGGATACAACTTTCATGAATATGATTTTGGTGGTTCATATCCAATGAAAGATAAGAATGATAAAGTTGTTACAACTGATGATGGTAAACCAAAATACCACAATCCAAAGAAACACGCTTTAGAAAGAATTACCAGATCTAAGCCATCATTAGAAATGTTTGCTGATGGTATTCATCCACAATTCTTTGTTGATGTATTACTTCATAAGATTATATCACAAAATCCTGATATAAAATTAAGATATATAGTAAGAACTGTAGATAGAATTGATGAAGAAACTGGTGAGAAAGTACCATCAAACAATATATATTTAGGATTTGCTAAAAGAGATATAGAAGAAACAGACCCAGATATACTTGCTGAATTTGATGAATCTAATCTTAGTATAAAGAATACCAATGATGGTGAATACATCATCTTTGGTACTATGGGTTATTTTTCTAAATCAAGAAAAGCAGAAAACGCATCTGAAGCTAAAGTAGAGAGTCCTACATCATCAATAATCAGATTTAACGAATTAAAAGAAAAATTGATGAAAGACAGAGATGCTTTTGCTGAATCTGATAATGATTTTTATGTTGATACTAAGTTATTTAACTACGTTAAACCCATGTCTATAGGTGGTGAAATAATTACTAGTACAGACGATGAAAAATCAACTGATGAAGTTATTATAGATAAAGAATTCTTGAGTAGTGAAACTAGAAATCCTCATCACTTAGATGCTAGTAATATGTAGTTTGTAGTGGTAATGGGTAGTAAAAAAGATAATAACTTAAGAGCAGAATACGTTCTTAGAGGTTTAGATAATGCTGAAGAACCTATTTTCTATCATCTTAATAACGTAAACAAGCCAGGTTCTACATATCTGTATGTTCCTACAGCTAATGGCAACATGATTCCTATTTATCTTAATCCAGTAGGTTTTGCAGAAATTGCTGATAAAGAAGGACTTAAAGAAACTCAGTGGTATAAGAATTTAATTGAAGCTGCTCAAATATTATTCAATCCTGATATAACTGACAGTAAAGCCAAGATAGACGCTATAGTTAGAATTAGAAAGATGCTTATCTTTAATCAAAAATATGAAGGTAAGAATAATATTACAATGGACGTAAGTTATGATTCTGATACAGACACATTTAGAAAAACTATAAACAGATATGTTACTGTAGCTGGAGAATCTAGTATAGATACTGAAATATTTGATAGTATAGAAGATTTTGAACAGTTTTTATTAGAAGCAAATCCTAGGATAGCTATATAGAAAAATCAGATAGAAAGTATAGATGGTACTGAATATCTTGAATAGTTAATGGAAATTGGTGCATTAAGAACTAACGTAAAGATATTAGGTGCAAGAAAATCTACATTCTATATATATGGGATGAAGAAAAACTTAACTGTTAATAGAAAAGCTACTGCTAAACCTAAAAGTAATAAACATCCAGATGATAAAAATACTACAGTGTGGCTTAATAGAAATAAATATATTATTAAAGAAGATGGTAATATATATAATACGAAAGATGAGTTAATTATAGACAAATAGCTTATCAAACAAATAGAGTATATCAAACGAATATTAAATGGCAAATCTAATGTATTTAAATATAAGCCGCAAAGTAGTAGAGGTAATAAGAAGTTTACATATCATATATTTAGTAAGACTGAAATATATAGAGAAACAGAAAGCGGTGCAGAACACTATACAAGATTAGAAAAAGGACCAGCAAAAGGTATTTATGATCAATGGGTTTTATAGACAAATAAAGAAGCAAAATAGAAAAAAATAAAAGAAAAATTAAACAGTCAACCTATTGAAGTTAAGCTTGATGGTAGTTATGACGATGAGGGTAATTTTGATTTAGATGAACCAATTATTATTACTAATAATGATTTAGTAGAACCTTTAGATGTTGCTGGCGAAATACAAGTAACCTTAATACATAAAGGAGGTACTACTGTTGATTTGTTTGTAGTAGATCAAGCTACTGGTGAAGAAAGTCCTGATTTAGTTTTTACCAACGTTAAAGTTAAAAGAAATCTTCTTGAAGGTCAAGATGGTGAAGAAGTTAAGAAAGATGAAGTAAAGGAAGTAAAAAAGAAAACTACCGACACTAAGAAAAAAGAAGAAAATAGAGATATAAAAGTCACATATACTTCTAAACGCAATAAAACTCTTGAAGGTAAATATAAAGTAAGTACCGATGAAGACGGTTATACTAAAGCTAAACACGAAGGCCCAATAAATACAACCCGTAATATTACAAAAGAACTTCTTAGCGAGTTAAGCATTGCTTATTAGGATGCTTTTGGTGAATTGTAGTCAAAAGGTGGATTTGATTTAGATGCTGAAGATTTTGAGTCGACAAGAGTATCTGAAGTAGTAATAAGACCAGATGGTACAATAAGTATTACGTGTACAGAAGGTGTTATAGAAGGTAAAGCCGCACAAAAAATCGCTCATGAATTATTCCCAGAATTATTTAAACAAAAACAATCTTAGAAAAAAACTTCAAAAACTTCAAAGACTGAGAAAAAACCTACTAAAAATAAAGAAAAAAAATTTACAAGTAGAACTAAGAAAAGTTTGGATAATTCAGAAGATAATAATACCTTTGTAGCTGAAACTGAAAGAAGAGAAAAAAGTACTCTTTAGAAGAATTTCAGAAAATTAAGTGATGAAACTAAGAAAGTTGCTGTAACTAAAATAGCAGAAGCTAAAAAAGAATCTGTTGAAGATATTTCAAAACTTACACTTTCTGAAAAGATAGATGCTTTATATGACTTGATTAAAAATAGTAAAGAAAGCGTAGTATATGATACTATGGATACTACTAAATTAGAACATCTCATTAATTGTAAAATCTAATAATATATAATAATATGGCAACATGCATTCCATTGAATGATTATGTAAAAGATAAAGCTAAACAGTTTAATACTGATGCGGAAACTATACAAGATGCTTTATATACATACTATAACGAATTAGGATAGTCAGATGATCATTATCCATCTGACTAGTATCTTAAGAGTTATGTAGATTATCAAGTAGTATATGAAGATGGTGCAGAACAGGCTGAAAAATTCAGAAAGAAGTTTTATGCTGAACCTAGAATATATGAAGATGAAGATGAATTGGCATATGCTATACATACAGCTAAGAAATATTTTAATGCAGACTAGATTAAAATAGAAACTCTTGCTGATGATAGAAAGATGCTTAGTATAGTTGAAGCTACATCTGATAAATCATCTGCAGTAACTAAGGGACTTCAAGAACAAAGAGAACTTACTCTTACTATTGATGGTAAGAGTATAACTATACCTTATATATATTGCAAAGAAGAAACAGATTAGATTATAAGAAATACTGCATAGAATGTTGTATTTAAACCTAATAGAAAAACATCAGATTTATTCAAGAAAGCACAAAAAAAATATCCTGAACTATTTAAGATACTTGAATAGGATGGTATTACTGTAGAATATTTAAGTAATACAATTGATTCATACATATTATTAGAACAATTTACCGCACTGCAACAGTTTTTAGATTATGATCACAGTAATGAATCTAGAGCTGCTGCTATGAGAGATGCTGTTACATATATAGCTAAATCTAATAAGAAAGCACTACCTGTATTAACACCAATAGCTAAAGCTAAAAAACAATGGCAAGAAGTAGCTAATTGGAATAGACAGCATATGACTTTCGATAGAGGTTCTCATAAATATACTGTAGATGGAGAAACAAACAAGTATTCTGTATCTGAATTAGCTAGTGTATTATTATATGGAGAAAAATCTGAAGCTAACGGTAATATGGTAGCTTCAGGTACTGTGGGAACTACTGTAGACGATTTATTAAGAGCATTACTTAGTAATACGTTTAGAGAAGAAGATTATACTCATTTGTCTCCTGATTTGATTAACCAAGCTAAACAGATTGCTAAAGATATTAGAAAGGAGTTAAATAATACCTTCAAGAATGGTTATCATATAATAACTGATGAAGCTACTTTAATGACCTGTGGTTATGTTAATGACCCATTTACAGGAGAAAAAGTACTTATTGCAGGTACTATGGATATGGTTGTTATTGATAATAAAGGTGTAAGTCACCTTTATGATTTTAAGACACATAAATCGAATTATGATAAAGAAATAAAAGATACTGACAAATATAAAACATTGACTCAATATGCTCTATAGACTTATTTTTATAAGACTATGAACAATGTTAATTCAGTAAATAATATAACGGATAATAAGTTATTGCAAGTAAATTACACACTCCAAGTACCTGCAGAACTTAAATCATTGACTGATATAACTGGTTCAGTGTAGGGAGATAAAATTGTATTTACTTACAAAAACATATCAGACAAAACTATAACTCAAACTATAAATGTACCTACAGATCTAAAATTTTATAAAACTGTAGAAGGTTTACCTTCATTTGAATATGAGGTACAACCAATAACAAATAGTATTAAGAGTCAATACATATTAGCTTCAATTAATCCTTCACAGGTTAGTGTCAGAAGAACTAAGGCAACTACTACACAAGATGATGTACATCATATAATTACTGCAAGTTCAGGAGGTTATGCTCAAAGAACAAAAGAAAATGCCGAAAAAGCAGATATAACTATTGCTATAGCTAGAGATTTTAATACAGCTGGAGAAAAGAAAACAAAATCAGTTGCTGGAAATAAGTATTTAGCTGTTAAGTTAAACACAACCGATAATCCTATAAACAGTGGTATTATTAGTGGTAAAAGAACTGCTGCAAGATTAAAACAAAAAGGGGATTATTCTAAAGGTATTAAACTCAACATAGCTGGTAATGGTATATATACACTTGCTTCTGAAGATATATCTTAGGATGATGTAGATCAATATATGGTTGGTTTTATTACAGGCTTGCAACAGGAAGGTATTAGAATAGATGAAATAAGAAGTGGAGGCTAGACTGGTATAGATGAAGCTGGTATTAAAGCAGGTATATTTTTAAATATACCTACAATAGTTCATGCTCCTAAAGGTTATAAGTTTAGAGATATTACAGAAAAAGATATTTCTGATAAAAAACAGTTTGAATCTAGATTTAACATAACTGATAAATAGAGAGAGCGTATTACAAATCTCTTAAATCAATAGCAATCTGAAAGTGCTACAGTACAAGAAACATCTACTGAAGAATATACTCCTGAAATGATAGATATAAAAAATTCTGCTATTGCTGATGGCACTTTCATGAAAGCTCCTAATGGTAA
>DJYF01000045.1 GCA_002450035.1 Caryophanales bacterium UBA6985
TTACATTTTATCACTTATTTAGTACAATATAATTAGAAAGTGAGGTAGTATATTCATGATTAATAATTACCAAAGCGTTTGTAATAGGGAGATTTATAGAATTAATAATAATGTAAGATTAATTTTAAGTAAGGGTGAAATAACTAATGAAGATTTAGGAAACCTTAATGATTATTATAATGAATTAGATTATTATAATTACTATAAGAATTATAGGAGATTTAATCAAATGTTGATGGAGGATTATGATTATGAGTAGATCGTATAAATATAATACTTATGTAACAGATAGTAATAGTAAGAATTTAAGGAGACGCTACTTTAAAAGGTATTATAATCATTCGATAAGAAATAAGTTAAGAAACAGCGATGAGTTAATTCAAGGTTCAGATTATAAGAAGCACTGTTGTAGTTACAATATTTGTGATTATAGGTGGTATTGGTCAGAAGATATGGCTATAGAGGATTATTTTGAAAGATTAAAAGATGAGGAGAGAAGTGGATTGCAGTGGTTTACTAACAAGTATCCTACTCTTGAATCTTGGTTAAAATATTGGAGAAAATGTGTTAAGTGGAAGTAGTTTACTTCCACTTTTTAATTTGTTATAATAAAATAGAGGTAAAAAGGTTATGATCTATTCTTTCAATTTAACAAATGATTATGATGAACAGAAGCAATTTTATTTAACTGCTGATAATCTTAATCAGCTTTATAGAAGAATTCTTTCTACTTATGGAATGACAAAAGACAGAGTAGAGTTAATCGCTGAGTATGAAGAGACAGCTGATTATAAGTATAAACTTATAAAGTCTTATTCTAATGAAGATGAAGTAGATAATGATATTAAGAAGAAAGCTAAAGAATTATTTTCAACTTCAAAAAGAATGTCTGAACCTAAAAAATCAGAATATATTAAAAAGCATAAAATGACAGAGATTTCAATTTCAACAGAAAAAGATTTATATTCATTAATACCTAAATATAAGATGATAAAGGTTAAGTGGGACTTAGGAGAAAAGAGAGGACAGCATAGTTATTATGCTCTTGTAAGATAAATGAAGGTTGAAGAATTATTAAATTTGTTTGAAAGAGCTGTTAAGATTTTAGAAGAAGATGATAAAAAGAAGCAAGAAGAATTTGAGAAGTGGAAGAAAGATCATGAAATTAGTTTACATGATTATGATAATTTAATATTATAAATAAGAAAAGAGGTTAATCAATGGAACAATATTCAATTACTTATTATAAATTGCCACTGTCAAGATGTTATAGAGTTAAAGTACAGAATACAAAGACATATGAGTATGTAAAAGATCTTGAAGTATATGATAAAGAATCTATTGGTGATGTTATTGAAAATTTAAAAAATTCTTATTCTCCATCATATGTGTGTGAGGTATATTATTAATGTTAAGTCAAAAAGAAATTGATTCAAATACTGTACAGTTTTATAATTTACTTCGATCAACTAAGCGTGAAGGAATCGAAGATCTAATTAAGTATTTGGAGTCTACAGATTTTGAAGTAGCTCCAGCATCAACTAAATATCATGGAAACTTTGAAGGTGGATTATGTGCTCATAGTTTAATGGTATTTGAAATTTTAGCAAAAATGCTTAATGATTATATTGAATTTAAAAATTTGGAATTTCCTAATGAGTTAGGTGAATCACATGATGAAATGATGAATTCAGCAATTATTGTAGCTTTACTTCATGATATTTCAAAAGTTAATATGTATGAAAAAACTTTTGTAAATAAAAAGGTTTATTCAAAAGATGGTTCTAAATGGGATGAAAATGGCAATTATGATTGGAAATCAGTTCCAGGATTTAAGACAAAAGATGATGAAGAGCAGTTTGTAATTGGCAACCATGAAGAAACTTCTGAGTTTATTGTAAGACAGTTTATTCCATTAAGAATTTCTGAATCAGCAGCTATTATGCATCATCATGGTGGATTAGGTTGGGATAGTGTTCCAGTTGAAGCTATGTCAAAAGTGTATAATAAATATACATTAGCATTGTTGCTTCATGAAGCCGATTTATTAGCTGCTTATAAGTTTGTTTAATGAATAAGATAATTAAAGATCAATTACATAAAGTAAGGTCTGTCAAATTAGATTTTGATGATCATACAACACATATAGACATACCAAAAACAGAGGAAGTAATTCCTCTTGCTTTGGTTGAGGGCCAAGTTTATGTTATAGAACTTGAAGATTTTATTTTAAATCCTCTTCAAAATTCTACATTAGCATCTAACTGGAATTCTGGAAAAATACCTAAATATAAGAGATATCAGGTAGAATTCATCCAGAAGATGTCTAACATGTACAAGTTTAACGGAGTTGCTTTGGATAATAATCAACCTATCTACTCTGAAAATTGATTTGGATGATTTCCAGAGGAAGGATTTAAGGTAATTAGTTTACTTAAGCAATAGTTCTAATTATAATATAATTGAAGGTGGTGATTTATTGGAAGCTTTAGCTATAAAATATAGACCTAGAGAATTTGAAGATGTTTGTGGTCAAGCAAGTCTTGTAAAGATATTGGAAAGACAAGTTGAAATAGGTTCATTTAAAAATTGTATTTTACTTCAAGGTCCGTCTGGTACAGGTAAGACAACTTTAGCAAGAATATTTGCAAATAAAATTAATAAAGGTAAAGGTGAACCTATTGAAGTAGATGGTGCTTCAAATAATGGTGTTGATAATATTAGAGTTATTATTGACTCAGCAATTGAAAGATCTTTAGATTCTGAATATAAAGTATTTATAATTGATGAATGTCATATGATTACAACTCAAGGATGGAATGCATTTCTTAAGTGTATTGAAGAACCACCAAAATATACAATATTTATTTTTTG
>DJYF01000035.1 GCA_002450035.1 Caryophanales bacterium UBA6985
TTATTTATCTAAAAACTTACATCTATATCTATTCTAATATCTCGAATCCCATTCCCATATACTACATTTCTCAATGTTGGTAGAACCACAATCACAACAGTATTCACTGTGTGGTAATCCTTCAACACTTTTTATCTTGAGAGATAAACAATGCTAACAATAGTATACAGGAATTGAGTTATATATCTCTTTTGACAGGTGTTTCATACATTTGTTTATCCTCTCTGTTTTTTCTCATTTTACGTATTGTAGACTTACTATTGTATTTTTTATTTATAAATCTAGTAAGTTCTTCTACATCATCCTAACTATAATTGATATTAATCTTCTTCATTTGTGTAATATATTAGAATGTATTCACCTTCACTTACCTTTTTAATATCAACTATATCTTCTTTTTGTACAGAATAACTGTTTGCTACATCTATCAGTCTACGTATTGTAGTAGCTGTGATTACTTTCATCTTTTTCATTTCTTTTTACCTATTTTAGACATTATAGATGCACGCTTTTGTAAGTCTTTAGCTTTACTCTAAGCTACTTTAATAGCCTTATTCATTCTTGCTTTATCAGCTATTATTTCTTGATACTGTGCCATAGTTTGAGCATCCATCTCAGCCTACCAATTGTTATTACTTTTAGCCATAATTTTAATTTACTGATACTTTATTTAAATCATCCTACCAATCAATAAACCATTGTTTATCTCTTTCTTCTCCCTATACTAATGTATCAACTAATGTAGCATACATCAGTGCTGTAGTAGCTAATCTATATATCCACTCTTCTTTCATATAAATTAAACTTTGATTAATATGTGTGGTCCCTCTTGGGCTTGAACCAAGGACCTTCGGCTTATGAGGCCGCCGCTACTAACCTACTGAGCTAAGGGACCTTATTCACAATATTTATTTATCCAATTATAATATGTTTTCTTACAAATTTTATATTTATTTACACACTCTTCAATTGTATGAGTCTTCTTAAATTCTATAAATTCTTCAACATTTTGTAGTTTGCTTTGTTTTATACCATATTTTAAATATTTATCTTGATTGTTATAGAATTCTTCTTTCTTTTCATCTAGTTGTTTTTGACTTCTAGCAAGTATCCATCTTTTTAAAGTTAACATATTTCTAATTGAACCTGTTCCTACTTTATGATGGAATAGATTTTTATATAAATATGGGAGACTAACAGCTATATGTGTATATTTAGTTTTTATATCATAACAATATATTAAATTTCTACCATCATTTGCTATTCTTTTACTGTTTTTCGATATAGTAGCTTTCTGTTCATCTGTCATTTTTAAACCTAAAACTCCAGCATCTCCACCATAAGTCTAGTTATATCCTGTAGGCCCATAAGAATTATATTCTTTTATATACTTTTTTTCTAAGTCATCTAGTATATTTTTTAGTTTAGAATTATTAGTATCTGTAAAAGTATCCAGTACAAACACTTCAAAATTATCTAATCCATACTTACCAAAAGCTCTATATAAAGGAGCATCATATAAGTTAGTTTTAAAATTGGTAATATGCTTGTATATTCTTCTTCTTAACTTTAAAGATTGTCCTATATAACACTTACCATTTATTTTGTTTTTAAAACAATATATTCCTGCATGGTTCTTTATATTATGAATCTCTGATAATTCCATATAATTCTTTTTAGTAGGAGTGGTGGGACTCGAACCCACAGAACTTTGGTGTTAGAGACCAAGGAGTCTAACCAATTCCTCAACACTCCAGTGCATAACAATTATTATTCTATTTTAATTTATCTGCAAATTTAATTACTTATTTTTAATAAACAAAATAATTAGTAAAATATTTTGTAAATTAAATTTAAATATATAATTTTGTACGGGCAAAATGCGGAGCACATGTTGATTCTTTTCTCATTGGAATTGAATAGTTTTAACCCTCAACGCTTGTGATAAGTATTGAGGGTTTTTTATCAATTTGTCTTATTAATTCCATAAGCTATACCTGTTGTAGTTGGTACATATTTCATAGCATTTTTAAATGCTGTAATTAACCAAGTTGGGTATTCTTTATCTGTATCTATAAGACCTTCAGCTTTTGATTTCGCTATCCAATCCTCTAATACTTTTATATACTTTTTACCATAACCATTACTGTTTTTTACAGCATTTATTATTGCTTTATCCGAAGATTGATCTATTATTCTATTCTATGTCTTTAATGGTAGATTAATATCTGATCCTAATAATTCTTTTCTAGCATCAAAATTCGTTGTTACCTTTTCAGCCCTCATATTTTTATAACCTTTTAAAGAATCTCCTTCTGGTACTAATTCAGGTAAGTTCTCAAATTTAGAATTATAAGCATTATCTAATATAATTTGTAAATCTTCTGGCAAACCTTTTACGTTATCTAACATATGTCTGAATTCATGAGGTAATACTTCATAAGCATCCAATCCGTTAGATATTACTATTTTATTTGTGTTTGGATTATAATATCCTCCAAATCCACGTCCCATTATAGTATCTATGATGCTCTAGTCTACTGAAGTGTATTCTCCACTAGATAATGCAGATTCAAATTCTTTAAATTTATCTTCTTGCATTCTTTTAAAATACTCAGGCATTCTTGTATGTTTATTTAGTATAGGTTCTGTAAAATATTCTTTGTCTAATCTATTAAACACATAATTATTAAACATATTATCTAAATTTTCAGCATTTTTTAATTTTGCTTCTCTTGAACCTAGAACTATTTCATCTAACTTATTTAATTTTTCTCCTCTTGATACTTTATTTATTGCTTGTTCTAAAGTATATTTTTGTATTATATCGTTATTTATTGTAACAACTGATTTAAAATCACTAGTTTCAGGATTCCATTCAAGTTCTCCAATATTCTAGTTTACATTAAATTCTATAGGTTGTGTTTCTTTACCAATGTTAGCTTTACGATAACCATAATTAGGATCAAAATTATATATGTTTAAGTCATTAACGTTTAGTGGTTTTTGGGTTACATATTCTGCATTTGTTACAAATCCTGTATTTCCATTCCACTAACCTATTGGATAATTTTGACTTCTCACGTGTATAAAATCTTCTGTTTGTGGAGAAGTTATTATTCTATTTGCTGGTTTTCCGTTTATGCGATTCATATATGGTTTTCCCTAATTCCACCATACATATGGAACATCTCCTATATTTTTTGGTGTTCCTGCTTTTAATACTCCGTTTTCAATAACAGCTCCATTATTAAATGCTCCAATTTTGTTTCCATTATCTATATGATACATTGTATTAGGATTGTTTATTTCTAAATCTCCTATTCTAGTTCTATTAAAATTAGGTCTACTATAATTCCAGTCAAACTCAGTATTTTTAATATTATTACCTAACTCTTTAGCTAATTTGTAATAGTTATATTTCTATGAACCAGCTCTTATTGCAGCATTTATATCTCTAGGTGCTCTAGGTGCCCAAAAAGTTAAGGCATCTCCTAATAAATTTACTCCTGTATTTAAATAAGGATGTTGTTCTGCCCAATCTCTTGTTCCTTGTGTTGTTTGTGCAAAACCTAAATTGTTACCGCTTAATAAATAATCAGCAAAATTACCACCTTCTTGTATCTATTTAGCTATACTACCATATATATTTGACGGCATAACTAAATTAAAAGGAGTCATAGCTATTCCTACACCTTCCCACCAATTATTTCTACCTAATGTTCTATTAGCTACAGCCATATCATTAAATCTTCTTCTCTATTCTTTAATAACTGGATCATTATTAAATAAATTGTTTAATTGTGCAGATATAGCAGGGTTATTGTATGGGTCATAAGCATTAGCAGCAGGTGCACTATCGTCATAAGTTGTTAATTCGTTATGTCTACCAGCAAAATAATTCTTTATATTTCCTAAATCTCTAGGTACAGTAGTCTTTGCCCATTTGTTATTATCACTATCCCATCTTACATATACTCCATTTCTATCATTGTGTTCTCTGTATACATCTTCTCCCGCACCTCCATTAGGTAACCATCCATATCTTATCCCTTCAAATTCAAATGGATTAACTACCATACTTTGTTGATTATCTGGGATATATGTAAACCCACCAGGTCCAAAAATATTTATTAAACCACCATTTGCATATAAAGGTATACCATTACTTTCTCTTTGTATCTTA
>DJYF01000062.1 GCA_002450035.1 Caryophanales bacterium UBA6985
ATATACATTAATCATTAATCTTAACTTTATCTTTATTATTATCTTTGTCTTTATCTTTATTGATTACTCTCTTATTATCGGCAAACTTAACACATTTCCAGCAAAGTACCAAAATTATTAAGATAATTTAATAAAATATCTCACATCTTTACACTTCTGCTATTAAAGGTACTTATAATCCTTATTATAATATTACTGTTGCAAAGCAACTTGTAGTTAATAGTTAAATAATGTTAATTAAAATAAGTTAAAATCAAATTTCTTTGTTAATTAGAAAATAATGTTTATCTTTGTAGGGAGAAGTATGTAGAACATTAATTTAAGTATTATCATTATGACTTATAATCAAGATACTTATAAACCTGTTATTCCTTCAACATCTAATGATGCTGATTATAACAATGATGATGTTCGACAATCTAATGCAAATAATTATTAATAGGGTAATCCTAAAGTTATTAATCAAACATTTAAAGTTATGAGAAAATTTAGTGTAAATGGAAAGCTTGGAGCTTTTGAAATTAATCTTCCTGAAAGTCTAGATGAAATCAGTAATGATTACTTTGAACTATGTACTAGCTTTGTACATCCTGCTCCAAATTATGCTTTGGTTGCCATTATTTACAAAGACAATTTGTCTTTAGTTCTTAGTGCTGGTAAAAAGAAACAAGACGTTAATGTTTCTATCATTCCTGTTTTTATTAAAGCAGGTGAAACTGATTCTGACTTTATTAATAGTCTTAAGATGGGAGAAAAAGTTGTAGTTGCAGGTAGTGATTTGTCTATTGGACATCATATCAACTCTCCTTATAATAAAATTACTCCCACTAACATTATTCGTCTTTGTGAAGGAGATAAAGAAATTTATTCTGCTGCTCTGGTTATGCAAACACCAGTTTGCTTTGTAGAATTTAAACTTATTCCTGCTAGTGCTATTCACGCTAACTTAGATAGAACTGCAAATAGTTTTATTAATCCTTTTATTAAAAAGGCTGGCGATAGTTCAGGAGAAGCTTAACATAAATCTTCTCTACGGGGGAGCTTATAAAGCTATTCAAACTAATAGCTCCCCCGTAGAAAGAATTGCTACTTATATGGAAGATAGTTATAAATTTCCTGGTGGGTATGATGTAAAAGTTGTTAGAAAACAAGATATTGTCAAATGTATTGATTCTAACATTGTTGATAGAGAGACAGCTTTGGCTCTCATTGAACAGTGTGAAGTTGATGCTATTAAGTTTCTTCGTCAAGGTAGATGGACAGGTATTCCTTTTCTTGGTAATCTTAGAGTTTCTAAAGTTTCTCAACTTCAAAAGAGTAAAGAACAACAAGAAGCTATAGAATACGCTAGGAATAATGTTTCTAATGAAGAATATATTCTTTTTAGAAGAAACCTTGCTCATGATAATTATCGTAGAATTAAAGCACAAAAGTATTACAATTATGTTTTAAGTATGGCTGTTTCTAAGAACAGACCTTTATTTAAAAAGCTATGTAAAGAAAAAGGTATTTCTTATGCTAGAATTCATTTCTTTCTTAGTCAAAGTATTTGTGCTGTAAATAATGAATATGTTTTAGTAGAAGATGCCGAAGATAGTAACGATTGATAGTATGCTTGTTGTCGATGAAAGCGGTATGCCGCAGCCTCCTGGTGTAAGACAACTTCTAGATAAGGATATTCGTACCCTTTATTCAAGAGATAAATCTCCTGATAAAAAACGTTATATAGCTGAAGCTATTGTTATTTATCAATTAGGTGACCCTAAATCTCCTGCACGTCAAGCTGGATTAACTGAAGCTGAAGCTCTTAGATATGCTGCTGAACAAGCAGGTCTTGAAAAGAATTATATTCCTGACCAATTAGTTCTCAGACTTATTAAGAGATATTATGAAGAAAATATTACTGAAGCAGGTCGTGTTGTAGAAAACATTTTGCAGACTATACACAATATTAATCTTGCTGTCAGTCAAATTAATAACTTTATTAATGAGAAATTAAATAGTAAACTTAGTACTGAAGAAATTGGTATTATACTTCCTCTCATTGATAATGTTAAAAGACAAGCTGGAGATATTCCTTCTATATTGAAAAAACTTGAAGAAGCAAAACAAAATCTAATGTATGAACAAGAAACTGAACTTTCTCGTGGTGGAAATACTGTTTTGAGTTCTATGGATGCTGATGATATTTAAGATATGGATACTAGATACGAAAATAATTTTCTTTTCTTTGACGAAGGTCCTCACAAATATACAGATACCTTCGGCAATGAGTATCGTAGTGTAACCACTCTTATAGGCGATTATTATCCTCATTTTGATGCTGACTATTGGGCACATAAAAAAGCTAGAGAACAAGGTAAATCTGAGAAGGCTATTCGTGCTGAATGGGATAGAATTAAGAACGAGGCTTGCGAACGTGGTACAAAAACACATAACGGTTTAGAAGATGCAATAAAAGATGTATCTAAATTTAAAAATGCTATTCGTTATCTTACTGATGCTCATTCTGGTAGAGTAATTACTATTGCTGATATTCCTGCTCTTATTCCTCAACCATTAAACGTTGAAGAATTTAAAGAAGCTACTAATAATAAATATCCTGAGATTTATAGAGTATTCGACTTTTATACAAATAAAGGCTATGTTATCTACTCTGAAATTGGTGCTTTTCTTATGGATTATCTTATTAGTGGTACTATTGATTTATTTCTTTATAGACCAACTGATTTCGTAATCCTTGATTGGAAAACTAATCGTGATGGTTTAAAGTTCGAAGCTGGGTATTATAAAAAAGATAAGTCTACTATTCCTAATCAACTGACTAACGATTGGGTTCATAAAAGAGAGATGATGCTTCCTCCTCTTGGTCATCTTGAGAATTGTAATGGAGAACATTATACTATGCAACTTTCTCTTTACGCTCTTATGGGTGAAATAATTCTTGGTATTCCTTGTTATGGTTTAGGTCTTTGTCATATTGGTAGTCCTTGGATTCTTAATAAATACGGACAACCTCTTAGAGATAATGAAGGATATCATGTAGACCCAGATGGTGAAGAAACTGTTAATTGGTTTAGAATACAATATCGTAAAAGAGAAGCTCAGGCTCTTCTTCAAGATAGACGTTACAAACTTATTGCAGATAATAAAACAAGTAATCAACAATTAAGTTTATTTTAATATGATTAAAACTGCTCTTTATACAAAAGTTAAAGATTACGATTTTGAAAAACTTTTTAAGAAGAAAGGATATGCTTACTTTACTGAAGGAGCATATAATCTTAATATTATTGGAGTAAGAGCTTCTGGTGCTCAAATTACCAATAGCTTTGATGACCTTCTTCTGCTTATTTATAAAACTCCTACTGGTATTTGGACTAGACAAATTTATCAGATTACTACAGACCCAGGTTATTATTACATGGCTAATCCTAGTAATCGTAAAGGTACTGCTATTCTAGTTCCAGGTCAATATCGTGCAACTTATGAAATAGGACTTCATAGAGGTAAGTATCAAGCTCTTTGTCAGCGTAAAGTTGTTAAAGTTTATCGTGATAATAATAAAGACAAAGTATATGATTGGGACCCTGCTACTCTTGATGAAGGTTTGTTTGGTATTAATATTCATAAAGCAGGTTTAGTTAGTAAAAGAGTTGATACTTGGTCTGCAGGTTGTCAAGTTTTTGCTATTGACCAACAGTTTAAATCCTTTATGAATTATTGTAACAAACAAGTTCAATATGGTCATGGTAAAAAGTTTACTTATACATTACTTAAAGAGGAGGATTTAAAATGAATAACATAACTCGTGAAAGTATTGCTTGTCTAATATTCGGACTTTGTGCTGGACTTGTAGTTGCAGTTGTTACTTACTTCTGTGCTATTTATAATGCTAAGCACCCCTCTAAAGAAGATATGACAAAGATTGACTCTCTTACTAAAGTTAATGATAGTATAAAAATAAAAATTGAAAAATTAGATTCTATTAAAGATGCAAAAGTTATTGAGGTTAGTACTCTTGACAATGATAGTACTCTTAAGTTGTTCTACAAGCTGGTCAAGGAATGAACATAATCAAATTCTTTCTACGGGGGAGCCTACTCATAGTTCTGACTCTGTACTTGTTTCTTATGAGGACCTTCGTAAAGCTAATGCGAAGATGGTTGAGCTTAAGTATCAGAAAGAAATTAATGATTCACTTAGGTCGATTATTGCTAATGATGATATCATTAGAAGAGAATATGATAATAATATTAATGTCCTCAAGAAACAAATTAAACAAGAAAGTAGAAAGTTTAAAACAGCAGTCTGGAGTGGAGCTATTGTATCACTTTCCCTGGCTGCTGCGCTTATGATTAAATAAATGGAACAAACAGTAGATAAATATATTGCTGATTATCCTTTCCTCAAATATATAAATGAGGATAAAACTCACTATAAACATGCAAAAGATGCAGGTTATGATGACCCTGATGACCTGTTTCTTATTGGTGATAGTGGTGGTTTTCTCCTCAATATTCAGCCTGGTGATAAGTTTATAAATACTCATTTGTTTACTGAAGTTGCTGATTTTTATAGAAAGAATAAGCAATATACTTTTTATAAAGTTGATAGTGTTCCACATAGACAATTTAGAAAAAGAGAAGAGTATCGTAGACGTCATGGCTTTAGTGCTCCTTGTCTTTTAAGAAATGGTAAAGTTCAGAATATACGTATCACTGGTGGTATGTATAACTTTCT
>DJYF01000022.1 GCA_002450035.1 Caryophanales bacterium UBA6985
GTATTAATACCAAATTCATCTTTCTCATCTCCTCTAAGGGGGAGCTCTACATTATCATTAAGCCATTTATCTAAAGCAAGTTGTGCTCTATTTAAAGCTTCATAATCTATAGTACCATCAGCATTTACAGTATTTTTAATTGTTTCTATATTTTCTTTAAGGCTTCTATAAGCTTCAATAAATTCATCCTTGTAAGGTTGAATTAATTTACCTGATTTATCTACAATATTATCCCAATTAATACTAAGTCCTGCTTCTGCAGCTTCTTTCTTTATACGAGCTAAAGTTTCTTCAAAATCTTTAACACGTTCTTCAGCTTGCATTTCTTTAGCTCTAACATCAGCCATAACTTCTTTGGTTATGATTTGAATTAGAGGATTAGGCATTTCTTGAGTATCATTAATCATAGCTTCAATCATACCACTTCCATAGAAACCATCAAGAAGAGTAATAATATCTGTTTGTGAAAGATTATTATTTTTAAGTAATGGATTTGTACTTATTTTAGAAAGATAATCTTTAGCAAATAATTCAAGACCATTACTAGTAAGAGCTTCATCAAGTTCTACTACTTTCTTTTTAATGTTGTCAAGATAACGTTTAAGTTCTGGGTCTGAACTTGTAGTGTCAAAAGCACTAAAAGCTTCAAACTGTTGTTTAATCTTTCTAGCATCAAGAAGAACTTTAAGATAACGTCTACGTTCTTCAGGATTATTTCTAATATAATCGATTAATTCAGGACTTGTAACAGGAAATTCTCTACCATCTTCAGTAGTAAAATGTTTAAGTTGGTCATTTATTTTATCAACTACTCTAGTAAGATAATTAGAAATGATAAACAATGATTCTGCATTAGTAGGAATATCTCTTGTAGCAGCAGTAGCAACTCCAAATAATTGTTGTTTAGCTTGGTCTGCTAATTTGTCACCTTGTCCAGCATTTACAAATATAGCTTCTACAGACATATCACCAAGCTCTTCAACAGTATCAGAAAATACTTCTACTGGTTGAGCTTTTTTATGAAGTTTAACAGAGTAAACATCAACAGAAGGTTTCTTATATCCTAGAGCTCTAAGACCATATTCAGGATTATTTATAAGGTCGTTAAATGATACATCTCTAGATTCTATAGTTACATTTTTATTATCGCCAAGATATTTTTCTTGAACATTAAATTGCTTTACATGTTTAATATCATATTCTATACCATCAATTACAACAGTTTTACTATCTCCAAAGTTATGTAAATACTCATCAAGTTGTTTACTCATTAAGTAATATACATTACCTTTTGCTATTTCATTAGCAACACTTCTGATTTTATCAGCTGTTTTATCAGTAAGTTCTTCGATATTAAGAGAACCTAATTGATTTTCTTTATAGCTTATAGGAGCCATAAATTCAACTCGTCTTGAGGTATCGATAGAACCTTCTATAAGAGCATCGAAATATTTTGGAGAAGGATTTGGATGATTATCATCTTTTGTAGACCATTCAGCGTGCTCATTACGTTGAAGTCTATTAAGAGGATAAGCATATCCAACACCATCAACAATTTTAAATTTATATAAAGCACTCTTCTTACCTATTGTTTTAAAGTAAGGACGAACAACAAGGTCTCCAAATTGGTCATATTCAGCTATATTATTTTCTATAAGAGCACTAATATTATCATCGTTTAATTGAATGATTTTCACCCCCGTAGAAGAATATCCTACTACTTTTGTAACTGCTTGACCGTTAACAAGTTCAGTTTTAGTTATAGGACTATTCTCATCTAACATATCTGCTATATTAAGAGAATTGAAACCAATCTTAGGAAGACCTCTAACATCATGACTTCTTACATAATCTTCTCTAACTTGTTCAATGTCTACATCTGATTCAATATTTCTAACTGCATTTCTCATATAAGAAACAATACCAGTTCCTCCATCATCTATGCTTTGCATAAGAGGAGTATTTCTTATAAGTTTGTTAACAGCGTGTTGAGACATTTGGAAACCTTCAACAACAAAAGCATATTTAATCAAATCAGCAGCAGCATATCTGATTAGAGGATTTTCACTATAGAAAGCATTCATAAACATAGAATAAGCATCTTCTATGTTAACAGAATCTTCATTAAATTCTATAGTTTGTGCAAAGTCTCTATTACTATTTCTTAAATCAACTTTAAATAAACCAAATACACCAGGATTCTTAGCATTTTGTTGAATCCAAAGAACTTTTTGAGCAGGAGACAATTTACGCCATGTTTCTAAATCATTCTTAGTAGGCTTATATAAACGTTGAGGTTTAAAATCTATGTCACTAAGACTATCAAAACCATAAATTCTACCTATTTCTCCCTGCTTACTTTTTCTATAACGTTCATCCTCATTATCTGTTTCATAAGGCATTTCAATATCAAATGTATTAGACTTTTCGTCAAATACAACAGGATGCTTTATAAATGGAATTTCGCTATAAATATTACCAAGAATATATTTTTGGAAATCAGTATAAAGTTGTTCTGTTATTCTAGAGCCAACTCCAAGAATTTCTTGTATACTATTTACAGCACCAACAAAATCATCATTTTGAGTCTCGAATAAAGTCTTATTTACAACAATACTAGGAGCAGTTGCATATTTCAAGAAACTATAAAGTGGAGGATACATACTTTGTCTATCAGGTTTAGCTCTCATGAAACTATCAACAGTTCCATCACCAATACCTGGATAAACAGCTTCGAGAATAGAAGTAATATTAGGAGTACCATCTTCATTTCTCCCAACCATTACTTGTAATGGCATATCTCCACGCTCAATAAGTTCTTGAATATCTTCAAAGATTTTATTAGTTTCAAATATATTCTTCTTAGCACCAAACTTATCAGGGTTCATAACTCTAGCAACATCACCAATACGCTGACTAAAGTTAGCAAATTGAGAATATTTAAGAAGAATACCAAGGTCAAAAGCTTGTTGCAAAGTTTTGGTATCAATATCTTCTACAGGGGAGCTAGCAAAGATTCCACTATCATCAATTCTATCTTTAAGAAGATAAGCAGGAAGAGCAAAGTTTTCAAATTCTATTTCATTACCTTTAACTTTACCAATGCTTAAATCTATTCCAAAGATTTGTTTAAAAGCTGCAGCAAGTTCATGATTAGAATTAAGTTCGTCAATAAGCTTATTAAGAGCAATGCCTTTTCCTTTTTTATCTTTAACTTTTATTCCTAAATCTTCAGCAAGACTTCTAATTGCTTGTTGTAATGGATTAGTATTAAATCCAGTAAAGATAGATTTGTTTTTATTATAAGCTTCGACTATTCTAGATACAGCTGGTTGAGCCATAAATCCAATAGCAGTATCATAATCAGAGCCTATATCAACAAATGTTTTATAAACAGCAAAGGTTAAGTCATTTACATTAGGCGCTGCACCTTCTTTAATAGCATCAAGAATATGAGC
>DJYF01000028.1 GCA_002450035.1 Caryophanales bacterium UBA6985
TTAATTCAAATTTAATTCCATTTAATATAGGAATAATATTCTTAGGAGATATTGCTCTATTAACATTTATTAATTGTTCTAGTATTTTGTTTTTATTAATTGAAAATTTCATTTTGTTTTCCCTCTTTCTTATTTATTTATATGTATTATTAATAAAGGCGTTCATAATGTTCATAACTATTAACCTTTGCCTTAAATACGTTTGTTTTTAATAAAAGTTTTGATTATTTGTTGTTCAAAATTTTTAAGTTTTAAACATCAATTATAACTTATCAGTAATTTCTTTAATTTCTTTTTTTAATTCTTCATCAGTTTTCAACTGAGCTGTTATCTTTTTACAAGCATGAGTAACGGTTGAATGGTTTTTATTAAACTCTAAACCAATTCTTTCAAGAGATTCTTCAGTTTTTAAGTGACAAAGGTATATTCCTACCTGTCTTGGATGATTAATCTCTGCTTTTCTCTTCTTACTTTTTAATGTTTCTACAGTAATACCATAGTAATCTGCTACAGCTTTTTGTATCTTACCTATATTATTAGTTGTATAGTACGCATTACCAAATGAGTCCTTTAAGTACTCCTGAGCAAATGATAGATCTACTTTAGGTGGATTATACATAGATATAAGGAAATATAATCTATTTATTAATCCTTCTAAGTGTCTTACGTCATTTTCAGAGTTATTTGCAATGTAATCTAGTACATTTTCATCTATTCTATCTGCAGCTTCATGTCCTGCTATTTTATTTTTAAGAATTTTTTTCTTTAAATCTATATCAGGAGGTTCAATAGTAACTGTTAAACCCCATACAAAACGAGTTTTAAGTCTATCTTCGAATGCTTGCAAGTCGTTAGGACTTGTATCAGAAGCTATAATAATTTGTTTATTTAATTTATGTAAGTTTTCAAATGTATTAAAGAATTCATCTTGTGTCTTCTCTTTTTTAGCTAGTCTTTGAATATCATCTATTATTAAAACATCGATATTTCTATACTTTTCTCTAAACTTAGACATTATTTCTGAATTATCATCAGCTTGTTTTCTAAATATTTGTTGGAAGTCATCAGTAAATTCTTCACAAGGTACATATAATACCTTTTTATCAGTGTTATCAACTATATAGTTACCTATTGCCATCATTAGGTGTGTCTTACCTAGACCACTTTTACCATATATGAATAAAGGATTATATAGTTTACCAGGTTGTTCAGCAACCGTTAAAGCCATCAATTGGGCTTGTTGATTACTATTACCTACTACATAGTTGTCAAAAGTAAGCTTAGGATTTAGGTTTGTTCCTACCCTATTCTCTCTTTCTTCTACGTTAATAATTTCTGACTTTTCAACCTTCTTAGGCTTAACAGCATTATTATTGATTTCTTCTTCAGTATATATTTCAAATTGTAATGGAAAACCATATACTGTAATAATTGCTTCATCTAATAGATCAATATATGCTTCATTTTTGTTTATATAGTCCCTTTTAAATGGGGAATCTATCTTTAATATAAGGGAAGTTTCAGTCTTTTCTACTAGTTCTAGGTTAGAAAACCATGATTTAAAAGAAATAAAATTAATTTTACTTTGAATTATGTCTAAAACTTGAGTCCATGACTCTTTCATCGTTTCCATCACCTACCCTATCTTTTTTTGTCAATTTAATTATATATCAATGTTCAGAAAAATTGTATTAATAATTTCATTGAAACTGCTTTTCAACGGGTTATCAACACACTTATCAACCTTTAGTTGCCTATTATAAAGCACTTTGTACCAGTTTTCAACAGTTTCAACAAACTTACTTTAAATAATAACTATTTTTGTTAATAAAGTTATAAACAACGTTGTTAATTTTGTTAATATCTATTAAATTCAACATTTTTACGATATTTATGTTGACTTTCAAATTGTTGATATATTATAATAACCTTGCTTTCAGGAGAAGAGAGAGGTGAAACTATGAAAAGAACTTTTCAACCAAATAATCGTAAAAAAGCTAAGAAGCATGGTTTCTTTGCAAGAAAGAATTCTAAAATATTAAAAACAAGAAGAGCAAAAGGACGTAAGGTACTTTGTAAATAATTGAAGCCACTGCGATAAGTGACTTTTTTTATTATATATATAAAGTTAGGAGAATAAATTATGAGAAGATATGAAATGGTTAAAAAACATTCTGATTTTGATGATATTATTCATACAGGTAATTTATTAAAAAATAATGCTTATATTATATATAATAAGGTTAATGATCTTAACTATACTAGATTTGGTATAGCTGTTGGTAATAAAATAGGGGATGCCCATATTAGAAATAGAGTAAAAAGACAAGTGCGTGAGATTGTTACTAGCAATAAAAAATTGTTTAAAAATAATATGGATTATATTATAATAGTTAAGAAATCTGTTTTAGATATGGATTTTGAAACTATGAATAAATTAATGAATAGTTTAATAAGTTAATAAGAGATAGGTGTTTAAATGAAAAAGAAAAATATTAAACTACTGGTCGTAGCATTAGTAGCTATTTTAATGGTGACTGGTTGTTCAAAAACAATGACTGATGAGAACAAAAAACCAGTTACAAATCCTTATACAGGACAAAGCTTAACTTCAAATATTATTTGTCTTCCAGAAGAAAAAGAATTATTTAATCTTTATTCTGATAATGAAGAATACATGAAAGTTAAACTTGATAGTTTAAAGTCATGTAGTGATATGAAGATTTATGAAAAAGATAGTTATGATGGATTATGGGTTCAATTATTTGTAAGACCACTTGCTTGGCTAATTATTAAAGCAGGTAAGTTACTTGGTAATTATGGTCTTTCAGTTATGGTTATAGGTTTATTAATAAGAATTATTATGTTACCTATGAGTGCTAAAGCTGCATCTCAAAGTCAAAAGATGAAAGACATGCAACCTGAGCTACAAAGAATTGAAAAGAAATATGCAGGCAAGAGTGATCAAGACTCAATGATGAGAAAGAGTCAAGAAACTATGCTTGTTTATAAGAAATATAATATTAATCCTTTATCTAGTTGTTTAGGATCATTTATTCAATTACCTTTATTCTTAGCTTTCTTAGAAGCTATTAATAGAGTACCAGCAATATTTGAAAATAAATTATGGGTATTCCAACTTGGTACAACACCAATGTATGGAATTAAAACAGGAAATTATTGGTATATATTATTAATTGTATTAATTGTATTATTTACTGCATTAACATTTATGTTTAGTATGGGTTCTATGGCAAGTGGCAATCCAGATCAAGTTAAACAACAAAAATACATGATGTTATTTATGATTGTATTTATTGGTATTGCATCTGTTCAATTACCAGCTGCAATTGGTCTATATTGGATTGTTACAAATGCGTTTGGTGTAGGACAATCATACTATATTAGATTAAAATCTAAAGATAAGAATGAATCTAAATCTAAAACTAAAAAAGTTGATATAAAAGACTTTGTTAGAAAGAATAAAAGAGAAGAAGAAGTAAAGGATTTAGAGTTTACTGAAAAGAAGAGTAAAAAATCTAATAGAAAAGGTGAGTAATATGAAAGAACAAATTTTTGAGGGAAAAGAAGAAAAAGAGGTTTTAGCTAAAGCACTTGAAGAATTAGGAGTAGAAGAAAAAGACGTATATACTTATACTACTAAGACTAAAGGTGGTTTACTTAAAAAAGAAGTTGTTAAAGTTCATGTTATTACTAAAGATGACTTAGTTGAATTCGTTAAAGATTATTTAAAGAGTTTAACTACTGACATGGGATTAGATGTTACATTTGAATCTAAAGTTAGAGATGAACAAATTACTATTAAGATGTATTCAGATAATAACAACATTTTAATTGGTAAAGAAGGAAAAACACTTCAAGCCTTAACTACTGTTGTTAAACAAGTAATTTTTAACAAAATTAATTCATATCCATATATCTTATTAGATGTAGAAAATTATAAAGATAAACAAGAACAAAGATTAGTAAGACTTGCTAAGAATGTTGCAAGAGAAGTTGCTAAATCTAAAGTTCCTGCTGAACTAGAAAATATGAATAGTTATCAAAGAAGAATTATTCATAATGCATTAGGTGAATCTAATAAAGTTTACACTGAAAGTGTAGGAGAAGAACCTAATAGACATATAGTTATTAAACCTAAAGAAGCTGAGTAAGCTTCTTTTATTGTGTTTTATTAAAAAAAGTGCTATTATACGCCTGTACAGAAAGGGGTATTAATCATGAATGAAAATATATGTGCAATATCAACTGCATTAGGTGTTGGTGCTATTTCTATAGTAAGAGCAACTGGTCCTGATGTAATAGAAATAGTAAATAGTATTTTTAAGGGTAAAGATTTAACTAAAGTTGATAGTCATACTATTAATTATGGTTTTATCATGGATGGAGAAAATCCTGTTGATGAAGTTTTAGTATCAATCATGAAAGCCCCTAAAACGTTTACTAAAGAGGATATGGTTGAAATTAATTCACATGGAGGTATAGCTACTACTAATAAAGTATTAGAATTACTACTTATAAATGGATGTAGACTTGCAGAACCTGGTGAATTTACCAAGAAAGCATTCCTAAACGGAAGAATAGACTTAATTGAAGCTGAAGGTATTAATGATTTAATTGTGTCTGAAACTGATGAAGCAAGAAAATATGCTATGAGTAGGGTAGAAGGTAATTTATCTATATTAGTTAAATCTATGAGAAAAAGAATTATGTCTTTAATTGGAGAATTAGAAGTACATTTTGATTATCCTGATGAAGTAGATGATGATGAAATAACTAATAGTAATTTACTAACTGAACTTAATATAGTTAAAGATGAACTTGAAAAGCTTGTTAAATCATCTCAAGAAGGTTCTATTATTAAAAATGGTATTGATGTTACTTTAGTTGGTAAACCTAATGTTGGTAAATCATCAATTTTAAACAAACTTTTAAATAAAGAAAAAGCTATTGTTACAGATATTGCTGGTACTACTAGAGATATAGTTGAAGGATCTGTAGAAATAGATGGTATAAAGATTAATCTAATAGATACTGCTGGTATAAGAGAAACTGATGATATAGTAGAAAAAATAGGTGTTGATAAATCCATTAAAACATTAGAGGATGCAGACCTTGCAATCATGGTTATAGATGGAATAAATGGTATTACTAATGATGATATAGAGTTTATTAATAATACTAATGTTAAAAAGATAGTATTTATTAACAAGAATGACCAAGATATAAATGTAGATACATCATTAATTAAAGATGTTCCTGTTATATATGGTAATACTGTAGATGTAGATGGATTAAATGAGTTAAAAAAGACAATAAGTGATATGTTTAAATTTAATGAAATAAAGAGTAAAAACTATAATTTCTTATCTAATGCTAGAGAAATATCTTTAGTTAAGAAATCTTTAAATGCTGTTAATAAAGCAATTGAATCAGTTAAAATGGAAGTTCCTTATGAAATGATTTCAGGAGATTTAAAGACTTCTTATGATTTATTAGGTGAAATAATAGGAGAAACTTACCAAGAAGATATACTTGATGAGATATTCTCAAAATTCTGTGTTGGAAAGTAAGTGATATTATGAAATATGATGTAATAGTTGTTGGAGGAGGACATGCTGGATGTGAAGCAGCAAATGCAGCTGCTAAACAAGGTCTAAAAACTGCTTTAATAACTTCTAATATGAAAAATATAGCTGATATGCCTTGTAATCCTTCAATAGGA
>DJYF01000058.1 GCA_002450035.1 Caryophanales bacterium UBA6985
CCCACTGATTAAGAGTCAGTTGCTCTACCAGCTGAGCTAAGGAGACATCTCTTTGCAAGTACTTCTTAATTATAACATATGAATTCTTAAATGCAAGAAAAATTTTATGTTTTTGCTAATTTTTTTTAATTTGGGTTTTTCTTCATTTTATGGTATATTTAATACGATAAAAAATAAAGTAAAAGGATATGGTAATCGTGAAGAATTGTTATATTATTATTAACAAAAATGATTATAAAACAACAAAACACTTAGTTGATAATATAATTGATTATAAAATTATCGATAAAATCTTAATAGTTGATAATAATTCTTCAGAAGAAGAAGTAAAATTACTTAAAACAATTAAAAACGAAAAAATAGAACTATATTTAAATAATTTAGATCTAGGATATGCTGGTGCTATTAATAAAGGTACTAAATATTTAACTGAAAAGTATGAAAATTGTAATTTTATTATTTCTAACTCAGATATAGTAATCATGTCTGAAAAAGATATAATAAGTTTGCTTGAACTTTTAACTTATGAAAAAGTAGGTTTAGTAGGACCAGTTATTCTTGAAAGAGGAAAAAGGATACGAGGAAGAAAAATACCTACAATAAATAAAGATATTAAATTTAATATTATTAATAAAAGAGAAGAAGATTATCCTAAATCATTTTATAACGATGATGTATCTCAAGTTGAAGTTATTAGTAGTGCATTCTTCCTAATAACATCATCTACTTTAAAGAAAATAGAGTTTCTAGATGATCACTCACATCTATATTATGAAGATAATATTTTAGCTTTTAAAATTAAAAAAGCAGGTTTAATGACTTTAATAGATAATAGAGTAGTAGTAAAACATTTATTCTCATCTACTATTGAAAATACAATGTCATCAAAAGAAAAGTTTAAAGATTTATTTGACAGCCAAGTATATTTTCATACTAAATATAATAAGGCTACACCATTTAAGATTACATTACTTAAAATATCTAATAGATATAGATATAATTTATATAGAATAAAGAAACTAATAAAAAAGAAATAGAAATATTTCTTTTTTTCATTTATTTACTCAAGTTTTTATATGTGGTATCATTAACAATAGATAGTAGGGTGTTAAACATGAGAGAAAAAAATGGTTTTACTCTTGTAGAGTTACTAGTTACAATTGCAATGCTTGCGGTAGTTGGTTCTATTATAATTTATAATACAATTAATTTATCTAATGACACAAAAGACTTACAATACGAGAGACTAGTAGATAATATTAAAGATGCTACTCGTACATATGTAAGTTTATACCCTCAAGATTTCTCAGATCTTTATAATATAAGAGCATTCACTTATATAACTGTAGGACAACTAGTAGATGCATCATTAATAGATGAAGAACTAGAAAACCCATATACAAAGAAACCAATTGATAAAGACGATCAAATTAAAATATATGTAGATGGTGCATCATATGAAATGGTATATGTATACCCAGTTACTGAAAAAGATAGAAATAATGAAGTATGGTTACAAACTAATAATATGACTGTTGAAATATCAGATGATGGAATAAGTGATCCTATTTATCTATATGATGGAATATTCCAAACATATTCAACCAATGCCTTAAGTTTAGTAAATGAGGATGGAGCATTAATATCTACGCTTCCTGAAGGTTTCTCAACTCTTTTAGACTATTATAAGAGTACTGAAGAAGGAAAAGGTTATAGTTTCTCAGGAACAACACCTTCACAATTAAGACAATGTTCATCTGGTAATGAGACAACTGGAGAACTTGTATGTGGAGAAAAAACATTTGAAAATAAAATAAATAATAAACGAGATTATAGGGATTTCTTCTATGCTACTCAAGCAGGTACATATTATATAACTTATAAATGGAAAGTACCTGGTTCTAAAACTACAAAGACAAAAACAAGAGTTTTAAAGGTAATAGATTATACAGAAAAAGCTAAACAAGAAGCAACAACTGTTGTACCTGATACTCCAGATGATGATAGTCCTGATGATGATGCATCTGATCCATTTGCATCATCTTTACTACCAATTCATAATGTGGAAATAAGTCCATATGGATCTGATTTTAACCACATAATAGATACAGGTTTGGTACTTTTTAAAGCAGGTAAGGATAGAGACTTTTCAATGGTTATGGTAGCAAACGACTCTAAAATTGCAACATCAGACTTTGTTTCTCAATATATAACAGCCATGGATGAAACAGGTTTAAATTCATTTCCTGGTTTCTCATTAACAACAGTAAGAAGAAAAGATGTTAATAATATTATGCGTGTTGCATCTGGACTTTCTGCTGCTTATTCAAGCGTGCCTTATACTCCAAACGTTACATGGAAAATGGTATTCTATAAGGAAGGAGAAAATCTATATTTCAACTTCTGTAATAACTTTGATATATCATCTAAGCTATGTAAAACAGCCATAGATAAAGGACAAGTAAAGTTTAAAAATCCTACAGAGACTGATATAGAATTATTTATTGGGGGAATGAGTACTGTAGGCGGTTCAATAGGAAGAGTTCCAAATGGTAAACTTTATGATTTCAGAGTTTACGATGGCTCAGCCGCTGGTAAAGCAGAAGTAACAAAAATGTGATAAATTTTAAAGAAATTTATCCTTTTTTTATGGCTTTAAATAATATATAATTATATTAATGGTAGGAGATTATAAATATGAAAAGAACAAAAGCGCCACATACAGGGATGGCAATATTAAATGCGGATTTTAAACCAAACAGATGCGATGCAGCTGTTTATATGAATAGAAAATTAGATGTTACCGAATTCTATAAGTATATGAAAAAATTAAAAAAAGAACATCCTAATACAACTTTATTCCATGGATTAGTATTCTTATTAGGTAAAACATTATATTCAAGACCTAAAATGAATTATTATATTCAAGATAGAAAAATGTTCATGCATGATGATGTATCTATTGCATTTGTTGCTAAAGAAAAATTTGAAGATGATTCAGTTGAATTATTAACTGTAGTTCCAATTAAAGAAAAAGATACAGTATTAGATGTATCTGAATTTGTATACAATAAAGTTAAAAAGATTAGAAGTGCTAAACATGGTGGCTTAGATAACTTTGTTGATAAAATAGGTAACTTACCTAATATTATAAGAGTTCCTCTTATTGGATTACTAAAGTATATGGATAGAAAAGGATGTTTACCTAAATCATTAGTAGAAGATAATTTATATTATTCTTCAGCTATTGTTTCAAACCTAGGTACATTTAAAACTGGAGCTATCTATCATAACTTAACAAACTTTGGAACTGCTTCATCATTAATTACATTTGGTGAAATAGTAGAAGAAGATGGTAAGTATTATATGGAAATAGGAGCTACTATTGATGAAAGAATAGCAGATGGTTTCTATTTCGTTAAAGCTTTAAAATTATTAGAATATATGTTTAAAAATCCTGAAGTTCTAATGGAACCAGCAGGTGAAAAAGTACACATTCCAGAATCAGAAAAATAATATTAGACAAGAAGGGTAAAAAGTGAAGAAAAAGAATGGTTTTACACTAGTAGAATTACTAGCGGTAATTGTGATTTTAGCCATTATAATGGTTATAGCAATACCAAGTGTATTAAATATTGTAACAACAGGTAGAGTAAAATCTTTTGAAACATATGCTAAAAAGACAGTATTAGCTACTGAACAAAAGAATACTGAAGAAGAAATGACGCAAGCAATATCTGGTAAAGGTATTTATACTTACAGTATCAAAGAAGATTTAGATTTAAGTAATACAGGTTCTTATGAAGGATATGTAGTTGTAGATGATTGTACTCAAGAAGATAAACAATATTATGTCTATTTAGCTGACGGGGAAAATATGGCATATGATTTTCATGATGCCGATAATGCTAGAATAACCGAGTCTGAAAACTTCAAAACTTATAATGAAGAAGAGTGGAAAAGTAAAGCAGGAAGCAAAGAAATAGTTGCTGGTGCAGTTGTTGCTATGACAGGCGGATATTCTTGTGCTTTATATGGAAAAGATGCATCTGAAGTCTTGGGTGAAGGAAAAGAAGTCCCTAATCTTCCTGGAAGCTCAAACTCAGCAGTATTTATGGAAGGAGTAGATGTAAATAACATCATGCTAAACGTCCTTGCAGGAAATAAAGACTTTGTAATCGAAGAAGCAAACGGGAGAAGATGGTCAGAAAACATTAAACATAATGATCATACAGGAAAGTATTGGAGCATTCTACCAGATTTATCTGACATGACAGTCAAAGCAGTAACAAAAGCAAACAGTATAACTGAAGCACAAAAGTCATCTGCTAAAATTGTATCTACGAGTGATTCTCCAAATCCAATTTATATGTGGATGGATTCAGGTACAATTTATTGGTATTCAGACGCAACTAAAGTATTTGCAAATAAAAATGCAAGTCAAATGTTTAGCTGGTTAGGCGCAATTAAAACAATTGATTTATCCGGAATTGATTTTTCACAAACAACTGATATAAGTTTTTTATTCCATTGTGATAAAAGTATTACATCATTAGATGTTTCAAGCATGAATGTGGTTAATGTAAAAGATATGATTGAAACATTTTATTGTTTAGAATCATTAACTTCGCTTGATATTTCAATGTGGAATACACGTAATGTTACCCAAGTAGACTTTATGCTCGCTTACTTGCAAAAAGCAACATCTATTAAATTTCCTAAAAATTTAGTTAGTAAAAAAGTAACAGGAATGCAAGGTTTATTCTTTGAAGATAACGTTGTACAATCATTAGATGTATCAGGATTTGATACAAGTAATATTTCAAACTTCTATGGCATATTCTTGGGTTGTAGTGCTGTAAAGTATCTCGATGTATCAAATTGGGACACATCAAAAGCAACAAACATGGTATATTTATTTCTTAATGATACAGCATTAACTAGTTTAGATTTATCAAAATGGGATACATCAAATGTAACTGATATGTATTTTATGTTCTATAATGCCAAATCATTAAAAAGTTTGGATTTATCACATTTTGACGTATCAAAGGTGACATCATTTGAATCTATGTTTGGTATAATGAACGCTTTAACTACACTAGACTTAACAAACTGGCATCTTGGTTCAAATGTTAATACTACAAATATGTTTAGACAATCAAAAAAACTAAAGACAATATATGTTTCAGAATCATGGAAGAGTCACATAGGAACTGATTCTAACATGTTTTATCAATGTAATGCTATAGTAGGTGGAAATGGTACAAAATATAGTAGTACTGTTAATAAAACAAGAGCTGTTATTGATGGTGAAGATGGACAAAAAGGATACTTTACTAAGAAAGCAACATCTATTCCAAATAGGTAGATTATAAAAAAATACAATAATCAAAAAAGATTAAAATCAAAAACTACAAGATAATAATCTTGTAGTCTTTTTTTTATGTGAACTATTTAGGGTTCACTTCATAAAATTTAAGTTTTTTTTAATTAATAAAATAAAAAAACGAACTAGAGATTAGTTCGTTTAATTTCTTAATGGCGGAGTAGGAGAGATTTGAACTCTCGCGCCAGTTGCCCGACCTACACCCTTAGCAGGGGCGCCTCTT
>DJYF01000008.1 GCA_002450035.1 Caryophanales bacterium UBA6985
GATTCTATAGAAATTAATACAATGCAATATATTAAAGAAATACAATTTGGTAGTTACTTACAAACATTTGGATTTATGATTCTATTTACAGCCATAGTAAGTATAGGAGTACATTTTAGACTTAAAAATATAGATTTGATAGAATCTCTTAAGAGTGTTGAATAATTTGCTAGAAAGACTAGTGTTATAAACATCCTTGGAGACTTACGTTTAAAGAATTCTATGTTGATTATCAACCATGGATAACACTTATTTATATAGCAATCTTTTTAGGACCAACAATTGGATTTATTATTTTATAATTGAAAGTTAGAATTAACTTTCTTTTTATTTTAAAATTTATTTCTTGCTTTTTATATTATTTTTATATAGAATACATACTGTTAATTGGGAGAAAATTATATGAAAGAAAATGAAGATAAAGTAATTGAAGAATTACTAGACGAATGGCAAAATAATAATGTTAGTTTTAAAGAATTATTATTTAAACTGTTTATAGAAGCGTCTAAAGAAGATAAAGAAAAAGATTTAGATAAACCATATATAATTTCTTATAAAAATATTGTAGACAAGACAGCAGCATTTCTTAATAGTGAATTATTAGTAGAAGATCCAATAACAGTATCTATTATATTTGAATATTTATTATGGAATGGTTATTTTTCAAATGAACATTCCTATCAATTTAGAATGGATAAAAGAATTAATAATTTTAGTAGTTTTGGTGCTGATATTGTGAGAGGACAAGGGGTTTGTTTAAATAATGCAACAATGCTTACTGATGTTTTAAAACAAATGGATTATAACGTTTGTTCATCAATATGTTACGTACATCAAAATGAAGAAATACCTAAAGATAAAAGTAATATGCCTCCGATAGAGAGAAATATATATAGTGGAACTACATTGTTAGAAAAAATTAAGAATAAAAAGAATATTTTAGTTTATCAATTATTAAAACCAATAGCTTTAAAATTTGGTAATCATGCGATTGTTTTAAATGAATATAATGGGAAAGTTTTTGCAATTGATCCAACTAATTTATGTTTTATGACTTATAAAGAAGATAATGTCTTAACTTCTTTAAATGGAGTAGTTGATTTTGATTTAAAGAAAACATTTACTTCTATTTTGAATAGTGATTCTATTGATAAAGTTAATGATATGTATAATAAAATAAATAATACAAATAATTCATCAATTGATTTCTTAAATAATGATTTTATTAGTAATTATTATCTTGAACAAATTAATTATTGTGAATCAAAGAAAGATTTACTAGAAGATTTTCATCAAGAATGTAAAAATGATATAAATATAATTTCTAGAACTTTAACAAAACATAAATAATTATGAGGTAATATGTATAATAATTTAGATTTAAATGAGTTCTTTAAAGATGAATATTCTAGAGTTAATTATTCTGAAGGAATAGGTGGAGTAGGAATAATTACTGAAAATCAAATAGTTAATGTATATAATGATTATAAATTATGTAAGTAAGATAATAAGTACTATTTAGGATTAGGAGATCATATTGTTAAATTTGAAGAATTACTTAAAAACTATTATAAGGAGATATTTGATAAATATAGAATTACTATTGGTGCTTATACATTTGGTAGTAATGTTAGAGAAAATGGACCTGAAGTTGAGTGTTATTCAAATTTAGAACCAATATATGAATATATATCTAAAAGAGTTAATAAAAGTTTAACTAGAAAGTTAAATGATAAAAAAATTATTATTTAGTACTTTAAATTAATATAATTTAGTGTTATATTTAATACACATCTTATAAAGAGTGATGGAGGGACTAGCCCTATGAAGTCACACCAACCTATTAAATTAGGTGGTAATGCTAGCACGATAAGATAACTTAAATACTCAAGGTTATCTTGAGTATTTTTTTTACCTTTGTAAGATGTATTATTAACTTTTTATGAAGGAGGAATTATTATGATAGAAAAAGTTAATCCAAGTCATCCAGATAAAGTAGCAGATAGAATCGCGGGTGCAATTGTTGATTTAGCATATACTAAATCAGATAATCCAAAAGTGGCAGTAGAGCTTCTACTAGGACATGGTAATTGTCATATTATTATTGAAACAAGTGAAGAATTTAAAGAGGAGGAAATTGATTCTATTGTTAAAAGAATAGGTGGAAATTTAAAACTTGATTTACAAGTTGTTAAACAAGATGAACATTTAAGTAATAATCAAGTTGGTAATATTAGATGTGGTGATAATGGAATATTTAAAGGTGTTCCACTTACACATGAAGAAAAGAGATTATCAAAAATAGCAAGAGATATTTATTCTAAATATCCATATGATGGCAAATATGTACTTGATGATAAAAAACTAATAATTTGTCAAAGCAATGCTTCTACCGAAGAACTAAGAAAAACATATATTAGAAGAGATACAATTATTAATCCTCTTGGTGAATGGATAGGTGGTTCATCAGTTGATAGTGGTGCAGTAAATAGAAAACTTGGTTCTGACTTAGGACACTCTGTAACTGGAGGAGGCATACATGGAAAGGATTTATCTAAAGCCGATGTTTCAATTAATATATATGCATTCTTAAAAGCCCAAAAAGAAGGTAAGGAAATAAATATTAGCTGTGCAATTGGAGATGAATATGTAGATGGTAAACCATATTCAGAAATAGTTAAAATAGCCGGGAAATATATTAAAAAGATAGGTGGTTTTGAAAAACTAGCTGAATGGGGATTATTTTAAACAATATAGATAAAAAAAGAAAAAAAGCATAATATCTCATGTTATAATTACTTTAGAGGGTGATTATATATGAGTAAGAAAGATTTTAGAATGTTTAATTTTTTTGGTGAAGAACCTCATATTTATAAAAATAAGCAAAGACAAAGAATGGTTGACTTTGAAAGTAAAACTTTAGATTCGAAATTTTTAGGTGAAGAAATAATAAAATATTTAGAAAACATCTTTGCTGGAGAGAGTATTTTTATTAATGAAGAAGCTTTAGATTATTTGGTAGGTACTAAACTTGGTTTAGAAGTTGTTAAATATGCAGTTGCTAAAAATGTTAAAGGAATAGTTGAATTTAATAATGAATCGAATAGTAAAGATGCATATTTATTATCAAATGGTTCAGCAAATGTATTTGGTATTAGAGAAGATAACTATTTAGCACTTGATTTATATTCTCCTGTTGATACTGAAGAAAGAATTAAGGTTTATAAAGACCTAACTGATTATATAAATAAGAAGACATATCCAATTGATGGAAATCCTGTATTCGGTTTTGATGGAGAATTATTTGGATATATTCCTACTTATGGAGGACCAACTTATCAAGAAAGACTTAGTGATGAATATAGTCTTGAAGAGTATAAAAATAAAATAGCTTTACTTACTGATGAAGAGGAACTATTTAAAGGTGTAGGTACAAGTTTTGATAATCTAAGCAAGTACTTTGGAATTGAAGGAGAAATTCATAATGAAGAACCAATTACTATACCAAAAGATGTACTTTCTAGAACCCTAATTAAACAAACTAAAAATACTAGAGTTTATAGTACTAAACAAAATATTTAATTAAAAAGAATAATAAATGTTATCATTTATTATTTTTTTATGCCTATTGTTTTAAAACTAATTTAAAGGTATCATTATTATTGGAATATATGTGAAAGATGAGGATTATAAGATGATAGAGAACAACAATGAGGTACAAAATAGTGAAAATAATAGTTATGATGTATACTCTAAAATCATGGATGAAAATAACAATGAAGAAAAAAATCAAAATGTAGTAGAAGATTATACAAGTACTAGAAGTAGCTTTGTTCTAGTAACTGTAGTATTCTCAGTTGTCCTAATTATTTGTTGTGTCTTCTATTATCTATTCTTTTTATATGATTATCCTACTAGTAAAAAGAGTAAGGAACTAACTAGTAATGAACTTAATGTAGATTTATCTAAACTTACTGTTAATAATAGTAATATTAAAACATATGAATTAGCTGACTATAATTCTTTTATAAATGATTATAAAGCCAATACTTTACCAGATGTATATGTAACTAAATTCATATTTGATGGTGTTGATACTTACAAAGCATTAGATATTGATGACTTTATTAAAGAAGGAAATGAAGTCGAACAAAAAACTCTTGAAGCAACAGTTTTAAATATAACAGCATCAGTTAAGTTAACAGGTAAACTTAAAGGAATGCTTGCTGTTAATACTAATAAAATAGATAATGACATATCAATAGTTTTAAACGGTGTATCAATTGATACAGACTCAAAAAAGATTCCAGCTATATTTGTATATAACAAGGATACAAATTATTCTGAGCATAAAGTAACAATTAAAACACTTGATAGTACAACTAACAATATAGAAGGTGGAAAGTTTAAAAAAACAAGTTTAATACCAATTGAGGAATTGTCTAATTATATTAATAATTATTCAGGTGAATTTAATAGATATTATCAAGAGTACACTAAATACTATGGAGTTTATACTAAGGATCAAATTGATGATATATTATTTGCAAGAGTAATAGCTGATGATGAAGATTTAATAGAAGGAGATCCGTATTACTTCTATAAAGCAAGTGGAACAATTAGTTCTGATATCGACCTTTATTTTGAAGGCAAAGGTATTCTTAATGTAACAAGTAAGAATAAAGAAGGAATAGAAGTAAAGGGTAATTTAGCATTCATAGGTGGAGATGGAGAATATAATATTTCATCAAAAGATGATGGACTTAATACAGCATCAATAAGAACACCTTCCTCCCCAGCTAGAAATGATATATTTATTAATGTTAAGTCTTTAACATCTATTGTTTCCCTAGATGCGTCTGAAGGAGATGCAATTGATTCAAATGGTAAGGTAACTATAGAAGGTGGAAAAATAATTGCTTTATCTAAACCAGGACAAGATGATGGTATAGATTCAACGGATGGTACATATATAAACGGAGGTACTATAATATCAACTGGTGATATGAACGTTGGAGCTGAGTCATCATCTAAACAAAGAACAGTTGTTTTAACGTTTAAAGAAAATGTTAATGAAAATGAACTTATTACAATGCTTGATAGTAACAACAATGTAGTATTCTCATATTTAACTGATAGATCTTATAAAGAATTATTGTATAGTTCTCCTGTTCTTAAAGATGATAGTTATGCTTTATATAAAGGTGGAGAAATAGATGGTACATCTATAAATGGTTTTTATGAAAGCGTTAATTCATTTAAAAATGGTGAACAACTTGGGTACTATCCAGTAAGAAATACACCTCAAACGAAAATTTCTTATAATGAGTCTGGGAATATTAATTCTATATTTAAAATAGAAGAAATGGTAAATTACTTTAGTAATATTACAAATTATATAAAATAAGAGATATATCAAATCGATATATCTCTTTTAATATTTTCGAGTAATTTATCCAAGTTTATTTTTATAATGTCACTATAAACTTTTTTCTTATTATATTTAATTGCATTACATTCAAATAAACATAGTAGAGTACTATCCATGATAGTAATTTGTTCCATCATTGCATGCATCTTTATAGATACATGTTTTTCTTTTCTATAGTCAGTTATATTTTCATCATATCTATATATTTCTAAAACTGAAGGAATAACTTTTCCGAATGATTTACTTACTAATAAATAATTTTCTCCTTTATACTCATAAAAACATATTCCTTGTACTCCTCCAAGAAACTTAATAGTTTTATAGGTTTTACTTATTCCACTTTTAACTAAATCGTATTTTTTTAAGATACTTTTACTTGTTTCATTATAGTTACCTACATAAAGTTTGTTATTACTCGCATATACATATGCAGCTGTTTTATCATTCCAAATATTAACTAACTCATCTGATACATCTACTCTTTTTATAAGAGGATTTATAGTATCAAGCGATAAACTCTTTTGCTCGTATCCTGATATACTTCCTTTTTTATCAGTTATCCAAATAAGTTTATTTTTATCATCAAATGTTAATCCACCTGCATGTGAGTTATTATATAATTCGCTTATTTTAATAAGCTCTAAGTTTTTATCAAAGGTATATAGTCTAGTATTATTACCTAGGCTACTATAAGCTGTTATATAAATATTATCTTTTAAATACATTATTCCTTGAGGTACATAATTATCTAAATTAGGTATATTAGATTTTGCAATTATAAAGTCCTGTATATCTATTTTATTTTTTTTACTTATGGTATTTAAAAATAATTTCATATATCTTATTCCTTGACCAAACATAATAATCACTTCCAAGTTTATTTTATCATATAAAGCCTTAAAGAACTGATAAATGAGAAGATAAATATGTTATAATACCTAAGAGAAGGTGTTACTGATGGATAATAAAATTTCATATTTTAGAGATATATTAACATATTTTATTTTATCTATTATTTCTACTACTATTGCGTATAGTAATTTATTATTAGTAGAAGAAATAGAAAATGAATATACAGCATATAGAGTATACACTTACTCAGGTGCAAGAGAATACATTGGTTACTTTATTATGTTTGTAGCCATTTATGCTTTAATAGACTTTATTCGTAGAGTAAATAAGAATTTATATACTAAGGAAGTATATAAGATAATTTTAAAAGAAATTTTATTATTTATATCTATTGGTATATTAACATTTCTTTATTTAATAATGCCTTATGTTTTATTAGTTGATATTCCTAATAAAGTAATATATGGTAGTAGGTTTACATTTCTTCTTAAGAATATAATTATTTTCTTACCAGTTGTTTATTATCTAGTTAGGATAATTATTACTATTAAGAAAAAGATTGATTATGAAAATGGAATAATTGGAGAAGAAGATGAAGAGTAAGAGGATAATAGATTTTTATTTAATATGTTATAGACTTAAGAACTTAATAAGAACTGGTTGGGTTGATTGGCATCTTAATAAAGATAGAGTAGAGTCAGTTGCAGAACATATATATGGTACTCAAATGTTAGCTATTTCTATGTATTCAGAGTTTAACTATGATATAGATTTAGAAAAAGTAATTATGATGCTTGCCGTTCATGAACTAGAAGAAACAATAATTGGAGACTTAGTATTCTTTGATGTTACTAAAGAAGAAAAGACCAAAATGGGTCATGATGCAGTAGAAAAAATCTTAAAAGATTTACTTAAGGGTGAAGAGATTAAACAATATATTTTGGAGTTTGATGGATGTAAGACCAAAGAAGCTAAGTTTGCATATAACTGTGATAAGTTAGAATGTGATATTATGTGCAAACTATATGATGATGAAGGATTTTTCCCACTTGAATCTATTGAACAAGCGACTCATATAAGTAACCCTAAAGCAAAAGAAATCATAAAAAGTGGGGAAGCTACTTTATCAGACCTTTGGATATCAAATGATCTAAATGTAATAGATTATGACGATAACTTTAGAGAAGTTGCTAAATATATTAAAAGCAACCATATTACGGATAATTTACAAGAAAAATAATAAATGATAAAATCAAAGTGAGAGTGACTAATATGAAAAATGAACTTATTCAAAATTATAAAAATTTATATGAAAATATTATAGACATTGGGAGGTCTCTTTGACTTAGATAGT
>DJYF01000026.1 GCA_002450035.1 Caryophanales bacterium UBA6985
AGTAAATATAAATAAAGATTATCATATAACTTTTTATGATATTTATGAATCACCTCCATATGCAGCAGTATCAGTAAGTGCAAGTGGACAAGATGGAACAATAATAAAAACAGAAGATGGTGGAAACTCTGATGTAGTAAATAGACTATCTGGAATCCTTTATACAACTGATGCATATAAACGTCATTAATAAATAAAGCTTATACAACTTAATGTATAAGCTTTTTTTTAATATATCATCGTGTATGCTAGAAAAATATGTTATACTATTGTATATAAGAAAATAGAGAGGTTAAATCATGAAAAAACTTAAGAAAGAAAAAAAGCATTTTAATAGAGGATATATTCCAGTTTTTGTTTCTTTGGGTGTACTAGTTATACTTGTTTTAGTGTTGATATCTGTTATATGGTTTGAACCTACTATTAAGAAGAGTATTTTAGAGAAAGATTCAAATGGTGCTTATACATTAAATGACGATAATCTTTCTATTGATACATCAGAGACTAAATGCGATAAAACTCTTTATACTAAGATTGCTAAAGCAGCTAATAATGTTAGTTCTGCTTTTAAAAAGTCTATTAGAAAGACTGATGAGCTTCGTGATGATATTATTTTTGATGAATATGATGAAGAAGATTGGTATTATGAAGAATATACTTATAAAGTGATTTTCTATGGTTTAACTGATGATTTATACTTAAAAGTTACTTCAAATGCTCCTGAAGAAAATTCTTTTGTTATTCATAAAAACGATTTAACAAATGAAAATGTTGCTTTTGAAACTAGTAATGTAGATGCTGTTTATGAATATAAAGTAGAAATATATTCTGCTAATGAAAATTGTAGTGATGAACTTATTAGAAGTTTTATATTTAAAACACCTAAATATAATGTTTATTCAGAAATGAAACTTTGTGAAAATAGTGATAGTGAACTATGTAATGCTGTTACATATGAAGATATTAAATTTCAAAAAGTAGTTAATGATACAAATTATAATAATGGTAATAATGAAGAAGCAGAAAAAGAAAAGAAAGAGCAAAAAGAAAAAGATGCTAGTAAAAAAGTTACTATTATAAAATTAGTTATTATAGGTGCAATAGTTATAGTTGTATTAATCTCAATTTTATTTATATATATTATGCATAGAAGAGAGGTGAAGAAAAGTGAATTATAAAAAAATAATTTTATTACTTTTACTTTTTATCCCTTTTAGTGTAAGTGCAGCGGAAATACCTTCAGGACCTATTAAGGTTCAGTTAAGTGGGAGTGATAATACTGATTCAAACTTTAGTGTTTCGCCAATTTACTATACACATTCTTCAAGTAATATGTTTAAAGAAGGTAGTTACTATATTACTAAAAGATGTATTGATTCTGATGGTTCAAACAAGGCTGAAATATCGGGTAAATTTTATGGCGCATATAGAATTAGATATTATAACTCAACTAGATATATTGTAACTTATAAAGGAGAAAAGTATGCTGCTGTCTGTGTAGATAAAGGCCTTACTGCAAATCATACTGTAGTTTGTTCTCCTTATGAAGATTCTGCTATTTCTTATGTATTTGCAAATTATCAAGATCGTTTGATGGCTACAGATAATACAAGATTAGCACCTGAACTTGCAATAAGAGCTTTATCTGTTGATAAAGGGTTACCTAGAGATTTAAATTCTGTTTATGGAATGCAAGCCATTCACGATAGTGTAGCCGGCACTCCGTCTGGTGCTGGTGAATATTTGTTAGAAGTTGTTAGAACTCGTACTGGTTCAAAAGAAGCATATAGACAGGATGCTGCACTTGTTACTTTTGCAAATAATTCTGGAACTGTTCTTAATGAAGCACGTAGTATTTATAGTGCTGCTCAATCACATTCAGGTGGATCTCCTTCTGAAACGCTTGCTAGTTTAGGTGAGGATGTAAAATATACCGTTACAAAAAGTGGTAGTGGTAATGCATTAACTTATGTTGTTACTTTTGATAGAGCAATTGGTGCAGATAAAGTTAAGGTTGAAGTAAAAGGTGCTACAAGCTCTAGTTATACTATGGTTGGTAAAGTGTTAACTATTAATATTACTCGTACAGAAACTCAGTGTAATATCCAAATTGAAATAAAATTTGATGATGGAGCTGTTGTATCAGATGAATTAAGCTCTAGTTTATTTTTATGTACAAGTGAAAAAAATGAAGGACAATCATATTTGGTTCAAATGGAGGCACCAACACCTGGTACTATAACTATAACAAATAATGATTTATGTGAATGCGATTGTCCTCCTTTTAACGAAACAGAACATATTCAAATGTGCTGTACAGATAATGAACCATCTGAAGTTATTGAACCATTTATTAAAGATTTATTCTGCGAGTATAAACCTTCAGATGAAATTTTTGTTAATGGATTTAATAACGGATGTGGAACTCAATATGAAGTATCTACGGATATAACAGGAATTTCAACTGATAATGATTATTGCGAAGTATATTGTACTGAAAGAATTCATATTACAATACCTGATGCGGTAAGTTCTGTAGTTGGAATGTATTTTGATTTAACATCTGTAAATAGTGATTCAAAAGGACCTTTATTTAAAGGTAAACGTACTTGTAGAGAACTAATTCATTATGATAAATGGGTAGAGGAATATACGGATGCATCGCAAAGAGCGTTAACTAATTTTAATCTTTCTCAAAAGAATTTAGCATATAAGAAAATGTATGATAAAGCTATTACTAAAATATTAGGTAGTGATCGAAAAGGAACAGGTACTGTTGACGGTAAGGCAAATTATTCTTGTTCTGGAAATGCACCAGATGGTTGCTTAAATTCTGATGGTTCTGCGCAAGGAAGTATAGATTTATCTGCAGAAAAAGATATAAAATGTGGTTACAAATATGCAGGTGAAGCATATGAAAGTGATTATTTAAAATATGTATATCCTAAGGCTAAAGGTACTTTAAAATACTTAGATAATCAAACATCTTTAAAACATAATTCTTATAAAGGTTTTGAAATTGTTAAAGATAATCCAGATGAGGGCAATTCATTTGAAAGTACAAGGCCTACAGGTTTATATGATGTTGATTGGGATGATGATGATTGCGGAAGCGATTCTAGTGTGTATGCTGAAAAAACTATTACTTGTTATGCAAAGTGTACTCCTTTACCAGGTCAAACAACATGTCAAATGTCCTCTTCATCTGAAAAAGTTTCTAATAATTCATGTGGAAATAGAACAATAAGTAGAACTAAACCAAATGATATTCAATCCGCGTTTGATGGTGCAAGATCTCGTGTATCTAATGCTTATAGTACAACAATTAGTGCATATGATAAAGCAGTTGGAGATTTAGATACCTTAGAAAAATATTTTAAAGAATGTGATGAGTTTTATGACAGTACTTCTTTGGGTGCAGCAAAGTTAGAAGCAAGGGATTCAGATAAAAATGGACCAGCTTATAAAATGTATAATATAAGTCCTGAGGTTAACTTCCATTATTTTCAAGCCCATGTTGAAAATTCAAATCAAACGATTACTCCAAAAGAGACAGTGGTTCCATTTACTGTAAAATGTGATCATAGATTGAAAAAAATTGATTCTTCAGGAGACTTAGCCGTTCCAGCAGATGAAACAGAGTTGGGATTGGAAGAGCCACATTATAATGATAAAAATGATAATAAAATCGCGAATGTGAAGTCATTTAATGCTAAGAGTATTGATTATGTTGGATTAAATGCTGTAACTGGTACGGTTTTAAATGCAATAGATCAATCTTTTGTAAAATATGACCAAAAATATACTCATGATGCTTATTATGAGGATATATGTTATTCAAATGATGAGGATACTGGAAGTTATAATGTTTACCCATATGGTAGTATAAATACAGATTCTGAATATTACTCAACACATGATGTTTCGTATTATATTGAATATAGTACATTATTTGCGGATTATGAAACTTATTGGGAATTTTCTTCTGTTGGTATGGATGGAAGATTTGATGATAATTTTATAGAACATGGTACATGTTCTGGAAATACAAACTATGATGCTCCTAGGTTATTTTGTGAGCTACATGTTGAGTCTGAGTTAACAGAAATATCAGGATGTAGTCAAGACGCTATTATAGCTTTCTTAGATGGTTTCGGTAATAACTACTGGCAAGATGAATGTTGTGATACTCCTGATTGCAAGGATAGAAGTACAGATCAATTAACGTATACTTTTAAGATAGTTGATTCTGCTAATTTATTCCCAGATGGTGGATATGTAAATAATGAGTATGGTAATAGATATGGATATAACTGGTTGGATGATACACATGGTAAAAAAGTTTTAAAAGAAATACAAGATCGTGCTAATCATCCTTCTAATTCAGATGATGTATATAGTGATAATAACATTACATTTGAATTTAATTTATCTAGTCAAGATTTAGCTTTAGTTAAAGAATATAATTCTGAACATTCTTACAATGATTTTGAGATGGATTGTGATAATATTCCAGGTAGTGGTGAAGGAGAAATCATAAGGGTAGAAAAATGTAAGAGCAACTTTATTACAGGTTACTATGATGAAGGAAAAATTATAGTTGCTAATGATGCTTCAATTAAACTTGGACACGCGAAGCTTAATGATATTAGAACTGGTTCGGGATCACATTTCCATTTCTTTACTTTATAAAAGGTGGGTGAAGGATAATGAAAGAAAGCGTATGGGCATACTGGATAATGGTACTTGGTTTATCAATAATGTCTGTTATGACTCTTTTACAAAGTTATACAACAACAAGTGAACAAGACTATTATTTAATAAAGAATGTCATGGAAGCATCAATGTATGATGCAGTTGATTATGGTTATTATACAGATACATCAACATTAAAAATGAATGGAGAAAAATTTGTAGAGAACTTTATAAGAAGATTTGCTGAACAAGTAAATATAAATAAAGATTATCA
>DJYF01000059.1 GCA_002450035.1 Caryophanales bacterium UBA6985
TAATAACAATGTGTGCCACAAAGATGCAGTAGTTGCTTATTGTAGTTATGAAGATAATGATGATGGTTTTGGTATATGTGGTCCAGATTGTATTACAGATTTAGAAATTATTATCCCAGCAACCAAAGAACAGCGTAACCTCTTATTCCAAAAAATGAAAGAAGCAGGTTATGAATGGGATGATGAGAAGAAAGAACTGAAGAAGGTTGAGCAGAAACCTTCTGCATGGGGTAAAGAGGATGACATAATGTTACGTGATATTCTTGGATGGCTTCCAGCCAAATCTCGACCTGAATATAATCAAATACGTGTTGAGTGGCTCAAATCCCTTAAACAAAGAATAGGATGGAAGCCGAGTGATGAGCAGATAACAGTCCTTGAGCTTGCCAGTAAGTATGAGCGTGTTTTCACGCCTAAACAAATAGATATATTGATTGGTTTGAAAGAGCAATTAAAGAAACTAAGAGGAGAATAAGTTATGGAAGCAAACGAAGCACCAGAGAAGATTTATGTCCCAACGGCAGGCGATGAACTCCATTATCACATGACCTGCCCTAATAACGAATTTCAAGAAAGTATTGAATACACTCGTACTGATGCCTTTATTAAGAAGGCTATATTTTATATCCAACAACATTGGATTTGGAACACAAAAATGATTGAGGGGTTTAAAAACTATGTGAAAGGGGAATAAGGTATGAAAGTTAAACTATTAAAAGAACTCCGTTTAAAAACGCTTAGAAAATATGATATAAGGAATTGGTCAAATGTCGCAGGATGTAAAGACAAACCTTGGCGTATTGGGTGTGGAGTAAAGAATGTTCTTGCTTACCGTGAATATACAACTAAAGAAGAAGCGACGAAAGCACTTAGAATGCTTTGGCATGAGGAAGCAGAGAAATATCTCTGGGAGCATAAACTTGAAAGAAAATGTAATAAATATCTTTGGTAGTTATGGCACAATACATTGACAAATCCGCTTTGGTGGCGGAGATAGAGAGAAGAATGAAACTACGTCAAGACGGTTATAGAAAGTATAATGACGTAAATGATTTTGTGGCGTTTGAAGAGTTAGAATACCTGCATGATGAATTTCTTCCAACCCTTGAAGTGAAAGAGGTGGACTTGGAAAAAGAAGCAACAGAATTTGTACAGACTAAAGAATTTGTTGGAGGTAAAGAAAGTCCAGTTTTATTGATAGCAAAGCACTTTTACGAACTTGGACTTAAACAATGATAGTAATAGAAAGAAAATATGATGAACCAAATCCAAGAGGAGGAAGAAAATTACATAAAGTTTCTAGAAAATGCTTTAAAGATGAAGATATAAAAGGTATAGAAAAATTTATTAATGAAAGTTCTTCTTTGCCTGGGTATGAATGGAGTAATATTGAATATAATTATATAAAACTATAAAAGGCAGTAAATCCTTTTCAGGATAAACTGCCTTTTATTTATAAAAAATATCTATTTACTAATTTATGGAAATAATAATTATCCAGTATAAGTACTAAGACCTACAATTTTAGTTGCAAAATCTTTCCATTTATTTGCTGCTTTATATGCAGCTACACTATTATCAGGAACATAAACTTTTACAAGTTTAGTAAGATAACTCGAACTACCAAGAGTAGGAGGTGTAATTGCTCTACAAATAACATTATAGTTTTTTTGCCCAGAAGAACCATAAGGTTGTATTCCGTATCCTGTAAGAGTAGTAACTGTCGATGGGAGATCTATTAGAACAATATTTTTTGCTCCCCAAACCCATTGTTCCTTAGTAGTAGTAGCTCCCTCATTTAGTATTAAAGAACTTAGCCTAGTACAATTCAAAAATGCTTGTTGTCCTATAGTTCTCATGCTTGTAGGAAAAGTTATTTCTGCAATTCCACTTTTAGAAAAAGCATTAGTACTTAATGAAGAAACTTTAGTAAAATATTGAAATTCGTTAAATTTTCTTATCGTAGTATTTTCTTTAAACACTGTACCTATACTCGTAACAGCAGCACATTGTGCAAGAGTCATTCCTACTGCAGTCTTTGTAGTTCCAGGAGTATATTCTCCTCCAGTATTATCCACATTACTCTCACTACTTATAATTTTACTTTTCTTTAAAGTAGTATTAAGCATAGACTTATATGTAACTACTATATTAACTGTATTATCACCATTATCTGTTATTACAGTTTCATTATAGTCACCCCACCTTGTAGCACACATAGTATGCACAGTAGCATCTTCAAAAGGTATATATTCCGGAGGCTTATTTTCCCAAATTAAAGCGTTTCCTAGATATATATAATCTATCTAATTATCTCCAAGTTTAATATCTAATATTCCATTTTCAATCATAATTATTAATAATTAGTTATAACTTCTTTAGTATTATAGTTATAAGTAAGAACATTAATGGGTCTCATATATTTATCTTTACGAATACCTACTCTATAAAGTTTTACAAGTTTGTTGCTTGTATCAATTCCAACAATATTAGCACATACAAGTTCCTTGCCTGTTCTGAGAGATTCCCCTAGACTTGTTGTTGTTCTTGTACCTGCTTGGTCTATACTAATTGCTGCTATATCTGGTATAAATTCAGGATGATAGAAAATATCTACATGTCTATGTCCGCATAGCCAACAAGCAACAGAACCAGCATTATCTTCAAAATAATCTGTACCCTCAACAAATGCTTTTACTGTATTTATGAGAGTTCTATCCATTCTAAATGAGGAGCCATTTGACTCACCACGACTTCCCATAGCCGAGAAAGATGTTATTCCTCCTCTATATAAAATATTACTAACAGGAGATGCTTCAGAATCTATTTTAGGAGTAGGCGTATAATGAGATAATATGACTACAGTTTTACCATTTGCTTTAGCATCAGTAAGAGTATCCCTAAGCCATGTTACTTGATTACCATCATCATAAAGACTCAAACAAATAAGTCTTACATTATTATGATAATCTTTATACCAATACATTTTATAATTAGCAGCTGCATCAGCAGGTTGTGTTACGCCCCATGATTCTACAAAAGGTGCAAAGAAAGTATTATAAGCATTAGCTGGTTGAGAATCGGATAAACTACTCCAACTAAGGTCATGATTACCAAGACTTCTTAAAGCTTTACCAAGACCATTATTTACAAGAAATGCTATTCCCTCATTTCCTGTACTAAGTACATCATCTCCTCCATCAAGAATATCATCTATATAGTCAGAATATTTATCGTAATATTCACTTATTAGTTTAGCACATTGTTCATCAGCATGTATATCTGAATAATGAAGAAAAGTAACTACACCTGATAATGAGTCTTGATTAAGATAACGTAGTTTTTTTAAATTATTTTCTTCTTCATCACTATCATTACCTTCTTTTACCATATTATATACGTCTTCAAGATAATATGTTTCAGTAATAGACATACTGTGGATAGTAAAGGTGAACGGTGAACCTATGTCAATAGTAGTCCAACCAACAAAAGGTCTTGTACCGTCAAATACTATTTCAAATTCTATATCTCTATGATCTGCAATATGTAAAGTAGGAGTAGTTGTATAAGTTACCATATTGGTATCACTACGAGTTTTAAATTTTCTAACTCTTGATTTAAAATCTTTAGTAGCAGAATAATTCATCTTTATCTTATAAGTCTTTCCGCTTTCAAGACCTGTTAAATCAAGCGTTAAATAATTTCCAGCCATAGCAGTATTTTGTACATACCTTATAAGTCTTGGGTTATTGGCATCTAAAACAGTAAGGCTTCTACCACTACCAGGTTTACTCATATCCCAAGTAGCTCCATTCGGCATTAGATTTTTAACAACTTTAGTTCTTTCATCAAGTATTCTGCCCTGATTAGCACTTAACGGTTTTGTAGCATCTGTAGAAGTAAGAGAATCTTCTGGATTAAGATGTTCTATGCTTTGTGTATTATATGTTATGGTTCTAGTTATTTTAAATTGGTCATAACCGTTATTATGGCCATTATATACAAAGAATCCTTCTTGTTCAACAAACCATATTAAATTATTAGTAACACTAGTGTAATGAATCCTTTTTAATAAAATGCCATCTATATCTGTCAAAAAGTCATATCCACAACCATCAGTTCTTCCTAAAAATGTAATTACATCTCCAGGATATACATGTACAAAATAACCATATTTATTAGTATAATTTGCCACATCTCCATTCCACCTTTCGCCTACAGCAGGAGCGTTATCGTAATATTTACCAACGGCTGTTGTAGCTTTACTTCTATTATATGTTGTTGTAGTTATGACTGACCTTTTTTTACCACTTCCAAACGAAAGATTATCAATGGTGTCTTGTATGGTATATGCTGCAAGGGTATTAACATCTGTTATTTGTGCCCATACAGTAGTATCTGCCGAATAATTACCCAAGTTTGTACTTGTCCAGACATTATCAGTAGCATTATATTTTCTGATGGCAGATGTTGAACCACCTGAAATAACAGCTGCAGTACCAGCCACACCAAGTTCATTTGCAGCAATCTTTATATCTCCAGCTACATGGGCTTCAGCTCTTTTTGAAATAGCTATTACTTTGATATTTTCAACATCAGAATTGTCTACTGAGACATACCAATCAGACCATGTGGCTGCTGCAATATTACCAGCAATGTCAGCAGGAGTGTCTGCAGATAGTATAGTAATAGTATTTGTTTCTTCTCCTATAGTAATATCTATAGTTCCATCTTCATATGTTCCCTCTTCTCTAGCAATAGTAAGAGACAATTTTGCTGGGCATCCAAAAGCATAAGCACCGTCTTCATATTCAACACCTACAGCATAAGCTGTAATATTTTGTTGTGCTTGATAAGTTTTGTTATTGTATACTTTTAAGTCACCTTCTGTAATAATGTCAGTAAGCTTCATGAGAGCAATTTCCTTGTTCATTCTAAGAAATTGCTTATCAATAGTCTTTACTGCTTCGTTGAGTATATAAGTCTATCCCAGGGAAAGAATTCTTAAATCACCAAGAAGATATGTTTCTGTAAGCATTTCATGTGCTCCAATACTCCCTTTTTTAGCAAAATACCATTCAGCATTTGCAGTAGTACTGTTTAATATTACCCATTTAGCATTTTCAGGCATAACAAGAATTTTATTTATTCTTGTAGTATTTGGGTTTTCTCTACTAAGAATATTATCATCTCCTTCAGAGCCTTCTTTTGTGCCAGCTATTGCCCATAATAATGCATTAGCTCCTCCAGTACCACTTACCATAATTACATCTCCAGCATGTACTGGATATTTAATTCCTTTATAACCACTAACAGTTCTTGGCTAAGCAATTTTATCCTCATCAGTATCATACACAGTATTAGATATTCCTACAAGTTTCTTTTTTCCTACTGCAGAGCCTCCTCCTAATGCATTACTTGCTTTATAATTAGTTCCATCATAATATACTGAAATTACTTCTCCTTCTTCCCAAGAATTAGTAGAAGAAGCTCTTTCATCATTGTACCAAAGAGGTTTAGCAGTTTCTGAACCAATTTTTAAAGTGGCATTATCTGCAGTATTAACATTAGTCATTTTAATTTTCATTGCTCCACCATTAGAAGGAAGAACATATCCAGTATCTCCTACTGATTTTTCTGGCTAATTAGCTGCTGTACTACAAGTATAATATCCTACTAACTTTTCCTATTCTGATGGGGTTTGTTGTTCAAAAATCATTACCCATTCATGGTCATCTTCTTTATACATCCAATCAGAATATGATGTTTGATCAGAATTAGAAGCCCTATATAAGATATTTCCTTCTGGATTACTGACATTAGGTTCTCCAGTAGAAGGATTTAATTGAACTATTTCTATAGGAATATGATTAAGAGCTGATATCTCTCCATCAATGGTATCCAGTCTACCATCAATGGTATTTAATTGTTCCATAATAGCTCCTTTTTCATTATTATCGCCTATGGTATTATAAATAGTATCAATATCATTAGTAAATCCTGTATTTAGATTTTCCTAATTATCCAACAATTTATCATCGTAAATCTAATCGGCCCCAGATACTATCTCATCACTGGCTACTGAATGTAGCCTTCCTGGAATTGGTATTAAATTTTCATTTGTAGCCATTTTTATAAGTTTAATAATTAAATAATTTATCTTTTACTTTGAAATAATCTATATATAAATATTGTACTTTACAATATATTTTATTTTTTACAAATTCAAAAATTTTAAACAAACAACAATATGAAATTTCAAAAACAAAAATATGATATACAAACGTTATGAATATTGGTCTAACGAAGGTAAAAAATTTACAGATTGGTTCGTTTGGGATTCTGATTTAAGACCAGAATTGCAAATGAGGGATAGAAGAATTATTAGTAGATTGTTTAACGAATATAAAGAGATATGAAAGTATTTGTTCAAGTTATCGACATGATTAGAGGTATTTCTCAATACGGAATGATTGAGGAACCTGTTGTGAAAGGTAAAGAAATTGATAATGCACTTGCTCATTTTGGAGTATCATATGGTAGTGTTAATTGGCTTTATAAAGATAAAGTTAAATATGGAGAAATTGAAGGAACAAGTAAAATAGTAACTGTAGTTACAATATAAGGTTGTGTCCGACCAACCTTCTTAGTTGATGTAGGTTTGAATCCTATCTTTGGGCTTATTCCTGAGGTGCTGCAAATGAATGACAGGCTAAGAGAAACGATCGGTGACTATTCGGTCCCGTTCACAACAAGTCAAAAACGGGTAGTGAAAGGCATCACTGGAATAATGTACAAGTATTAGAACTGGAGACTACCTCCAGTTTAATTTTAAAACTTAATAATATGAAATTAGAACAACTTAAAAAAGAACTTTCCAATGCTTATATAGATTTAGGAAATGGATTTAAATTTTCTATAGAAGATATAGTGAAAGAATCTCATGATATATATGGTGAGAGTATTATAATTAAAGTTCATTCAAGTTCAAAAAGATGGATTGAAATAGAACAAAAATTAAAAAACAATGAAACTAAGAATTTTAAAAAAGAAGAATCCAAATAAATTGCAAAGAATTTGGATTAAACATTTAATAAAATGGATTAAATTAGAAACTGAATACGTGTCTATTAAAAAATATTATATTAAATCTTGTAAAAATCACTTGAATTATGGATAAAAATATTATAGATTTCAGTAAATATGATGAATTTATAGCTGAACAGTATGAAAAAGAAGATGAATTCTATAAAGAA
>DJYF01000012.1 GCA_002450035.1 Caryophanales bacterium UBA6985
TCTCTCCAATTAAGTGCAGCTTGTTCAAGCAATTCGTCAGCAGTCATTAATCTATATTACCTTCAAAGTCATCATCGTCAAACAAAGTAAGATAATCCTTAGAATACTTTCTTAGAAGAAGTTTACCAGATTTAACACCTTTATTAACATTGGCTTTCATTGTAGGACTAATACCAAGTTTAATTGGGTCTATAATCTTATAAGCTTCATCATAATAATATTTATAATTAATATCTCTTTCTTCTATAGGCTTATCATCGAGAGAATTTAAAACTATTACTGGAAGACCAGATGCAAGTTTTTGACGTTTGTGGTCATTAACATTTTCTTTTTGTATTATCACCCCCTTAGTAGAAACATAGAATCTGACATGGCGTTGAGAATGAATAGTTTTAACTTTTCCATTTTCAGCAATATCATAAACTACTTCAAATTGTCTACCAACATTTTGAGTTTTACAAAAATCAAGAATGTCAGTATGTTTTTGAAGTGTTTCCATTACAGGAATGTTATGAGCAAAATATTCAAATACAGCTTTAGCAACAATAGGCATATCATAACCTTTCTTCAAATCTTTAAGATATTGTTTAGGGTCCAATGCACCTTTATATTCTATATCACCATTAGTTTGAATATCAAAGTAATTGTTAACATCACGACTCACAATACGTTCATATTCTTCAAAGTCCGCACCCATTTTATTATGCTCATTCCAACGGTCAGTAATTTCCTTATAAACATTAAATTTATCACGAGGAAGTTTAATAACTATACCATCAGTATTTGCACTTATAACATGGATACCATTTAACTCAAGTTCTTCAACTAGAGTCATAGTCATTAATTGTCCATTAATAGTTACTTGAAGTTGAGCAAATCTATCATAAAGAAAGAATAGTTCAGAACCAAGTTTACCATAAATAGAATTAATAACAATCTTAAGAGCTTCTGCTGCAATTTTATTAGGTACACCTTCAATTACATTAACATCACCACCATGTTTACATTTAACACGAGTATTTTTTAGAAACTCTACCATTTTTACAAATGAATTTTTATGTAAATGTTTGGGAGCAATATTATAACTAATCATTATACTAGGATAATAACTAGTGTAATCGTGATGAAGATATACATATTTATCATCTGAAACACAAACTCTTGGAGGGTCTTGACTATGAATACCACCACATGCTAACTTATAAGTAGTACCACGAAAAGTAATTTCTTTAGAGAAATCACTATCATTAGTATGATACACACTTACTTGTTTCATTTCTTCTAATAGTTGTTTAAGTTCAGGAGTTTTAAACTCAATATGAGGGAAAATAATTTTCTTAAAACTAAGACGAGTTCTATCAGTTCTACCTTTTATAAACTGGTCTTTATTAAGTCCACTCATTTTAGAGTAAAAAGCAACTGTAAGCTTATCAGCAACATTAGCACGAGCACTACACAACACATTAACCTTAAACGCTGAAGTAATAGCATAGCGAAGTTTAATCTCATCAGGTTTCTGACGAGCCATTTCACATACTAGAAATACGTCATTTTTGTTATAATATAACATTGGATTAATGTACTTAGGAAGAATATAACGGTCAAAATCATTAGTAACAAGACTATTAATATGAGCAAGAGACATGCCACGATATCTCTCATTATTCTTCCAATAAGCTTCATATTCTTCTTCATCTATAGGAGGAAGTTTAAAGTCGAGCAGTTCATGCCATTTAAGATTGATAGAAGTTTGTTTAAGACTTTTACCATACTTATTGCGATTACCTTCTTTATCTACAACAACACTAGCAGAATGAAGACCAAATACTTGTTGAAGGTCAACAGTAGCATAAGGAAGTCTGTAATGTCTAAGTAAGTCTAAATCTTTATCACCATAAAATGCATCTTTATCACTTTGCAAATCAATAATTTTCTTACTAAGGTTATATAAATACTTTATAAGAGCCTTAGTAGTATCATATCTATTGAAGTGCATCATAAAACCTTTAATCATAAGGTCATCATAACCTTGATTATTAAAACCGAATAAATCAGTTCTAACAGGAATTTGTGTAACATTTCCAGATTCATCAACTTTAGTGTTGTAATGAGCTTGCATCTCATTAATAAAAGATACAAGCTCAAGAAGTTGACTATCGTCAGTATCACTAATCCAAAAGATTTTATATTCTACTTTATCAAGTCTAGACTTAATCTCAGCTACAGACAATTTTTCAGTAAGAGCAATAGGTCTGCCTTTTTCATCAACACAATCTGCAAATATTTGCATATAATGTTGAAGATTAACAAAAGTAACACTGAAGAGATTAGGAAAAATCTCTATATCAAAGCTTAAACTTTTTATCATAGACTATAAACTTTATAATAAGATTTATTTATTCTAGAATAAAAAGCTTTATCTGTATCTAAGTATTTATATACTGTATTCACAGAAATATGATATTTAACAATATCACTTAATTTTATAGTATCTACTAAAATTTCTTCATTGTTTTTTATTTTAAAAAGTTTAATATTTCTTCTTTCTTTAATTCCAACTTTTAAATGTCTATCATTATATGTATTATTATATAATGTATCACACCATTCTAAATTAGTAGCTGAATTATTTTCTTTATTTTCGTCCTTATGATTAACATGTTTATAATTATTAGGATTACTTATAAAAGCTTCAGCTACTAATTTATGAACATAACAAGTATTCCTATTTCCTAAATCGTCTATAAGGGTTACCTGTCTATAACCTCTACTAAGTTTATAAGATAATATAAAATCAAATTTACTAAATGTATCGTTTTTATTTTTAGAGGGTTTACCAATATGTCTAACTCTTCCAAAATTACTAATTTTATATGTACCTTCATACCCTTTTATATCTTTCCACTCTTCTCCAGGTGTAACAGACACTTTGTATGTTAATTTAAACGATACATTATTATCTTTTGAAAGAGTATGTAATTTAGAAGATTTAATCATATTTTGAGTGATTAGATTTTATTTATCAATAATTCTTTCAGCTATAGTCATAATTTAATAGTTTCGATTATTTTCTTATGAATTTCTCCTTCATAGCCACGAGCTTTAAGTTCGTCAATAAGTTCTCGACTAGTGAAGTCTTTAAACTTATCAGTGGCACCAGATTCACGTCTACGACATTCATTACATATCTTTCTATACCCACCTGCATATCTTTGAAAATGAGTAATAGGAAGTTCTTTACCACAACATTTACAAACTTTGGTTTCTCCAGTATATTCAGGAGTTACTATAATATCAGCCATGTTATCTACCGAATTTTAAGTATAACTTATTTTTACAACGCGAACACGCAACATAAAGTCTACGATTAACTTCTTCAGCGTCAGCATATGGTTGACCGAATCTATCATAGACAATGTCATTAACATCAACAAGAGAAGTATCAAAAGTACTCCCCTGAGATTTATGACTAGTAAGAGAAAAACCATAGTCTAAATCTCTACCAAACATTATTTTTCCATCATAAGGAGACATAATATTAGTAAGAAGTAGACAATGCTCTTTAAATGCAAAATAATCTCTCCATTTTTGTGCTTTAAGATTAGACCTTGCACTTTTAGCAGCTTCAATCATAGATTGGCTAATTTGTACATATTTCTGAATACTATAAG
>DJYF01000061.1 GCA_002450035.1 Caryophanales bacterium UBA6985
GGTTTAAAAAATCTATAAAATAAAGTTAACAATAGAACTCTAATATGAGATCCGTCAACATCGGCATCAGTCATTATTATAATTTTGTCATATCTCAATTTAGATAAATCAAAATCTTCCCCAATTCCTGTACCAAATGCAGTAATAATTGTTTTTATTTCCTCATTAGATAATGCTTTATCTAAACGTGCTTTTTCAACATTTAATATTTTTCCTCTTAAAGGAAGAATTGCTTGTGTATTATAGTCTCTTCCTTCTTTTGCAGATCCTCCGGCTGAATCACCCTCGACTATGAATATTTCGCATTCTGATGGGTCTTTTGACTTACAATCAGTAAGTTTACCCATGAAGTTAATATTATCTAGTCCAGTTTTTCTACGTGTTGCTTCTCTTGCTTTTTTAGCAGCAATTCTTGCACGTGAAGCCGTTGTTGCTTTATCAATAATAACTCTTGCATCTTGAGGATTTTCCATTAAGAATCTTTCAAATCCTTCTGAGAATACATCTGATGCAATTTTTCTTACTTCAGAGTTACCAAGTTTAGTCTTAGTTTGGCCTTCAAATTGAGGATCAGGATGTTTACAAGAAATAATCATTGTTAAACCTTCTCTTACATCTTCACCTGTTAAGGCATCATCTTTTTCTTTAAGTAAGTTATTTTGTTTAGCATATGAGTTAATAACTCTTGTTAATGCTGATTTAACACCATCTTCATGTGTACCACCTTCGATAGTATTGATATTATTAGTAAACGAATAAATATTTTCTTTATATTCATCATTGTATTGGAAGGCTACTTCAATAGAAATATCATCTTTAATTCCTTCTAAATAAATAACATCTTCATGAATAGGTTGTTTATTCTTGTTAAGCATCTTAACATATTCTGCAATACCACCTTCATAGTGGTAAGTTGCTTTCTTTACTTCTTCTCCACGTTCATCAATTAAGTGAATCTTAAGTCCTTTATTAAGGAATGCAAGTTCTCTTAATCTTCTTTCAAGAGTTTCATATTTATAAACTGTTGTTTCTTTAAATATGTCTGGATCAGCTTTAAATCTTACTTCAGTACCATGAATATCATCATCACATGAATCAATAATAGCCATATCATCCATTGGATGACCACCATTGTGGAATTTTTGGAAATGTACTTTTCCATCTCTAAATACTTTAACTTCAAGCCATTCAGATAGAGCATTAACAACAGATGCACCTACACCATGTAAGCCACCTGATACTTTGTATCCTCCACCACCAAATTTTCCACCTGCATGTAATACAGTAAAAATTGTTTCAATAGTAGATTTACCTGTTTTTTCATTAATACCTGTTGGCATACCACGACCATTATCTCTTACGGAAATAATATCTCCTTTTTCAACAGTTACTTGTATTTCAGTACAAAAACCAGCTAAAGCTTCATCTACTGAGTTATCTACGATTTCCCATACTAAATGATGAAGTCCACGTTCTGATGTAGTACCAATATACATACCAGGTCTTTTACGTACAGCTTCAAGTCCTTCAAGAACTTGAATCTCACTATCATCATATGCATCAATTTCTTTATTAATCATATTACTCATAATTTACCTCCTCTATTTTTCCATCTTTAACTTTAAATACTTTACTACCTGCTTTTAAACTCTTAGAAAGTTTATTAATTTCGGTAGTTGTTATAAATGTTTGAATATCTTCTTTAATAAATTTAATAATATTATTGATTTTAGTCTTATCTAGCTCACTAAATAGATCATCTAGTATAAGAATAGGTATAATACCTTTTTTGTCTCTGAAAATGTCTAATTCTGCCATTTTAAATGATATTATTGCATTCTTTTGTTCTCCTTCTGAACCAAAGTCTTTTAATTGTCTATCATTTAAGACAAAATCATAGTCATCTCTATGAATTCCCATAGAAGTTACTCCAGATCTTATGTCAGAATTAATACTTCTTTTATAAGACTTAAGAATATCTTCTTTTGATTTGTTAGTATAATCAGACTTATAAACAAGACTTAATCCATCAACACTCGCTATAGACTTATAATTATTTGAAATATATTCAGATATATCTTTAATAAATTCACTTCTAAACTCATGTATCTTAAGACCATATGTAACTAATTGATCTGTAATTATATCTAAATAGTCTTTAGAAGCATTACCATTTAAATATAATGTTTTAAGATAGTTATTTCTTTGTTTTAAAATCTTGTTATAAACAGTTAATATTTTTAAATACTCATTATTAAATTGTGATAATTCAATATTTATTAACTTTCTTCTAGTATTTGGCGTATCTTTTATAAGTTTTAAATCTTCAGATGTGAATAGTACAATATTGATATTAGAGACATAATCACTTATTTTTCTTATAACAGTATTATCAATTTTAACAATTTTGTTGTTTTCATTAATAATTACCTTATAGGATGTTTTTCTTTTGTCTTTAACAACCCCTTCAATTCTAGTTAATGTTTCACCATTTTTTACAATTACATCCTCATGTGACCCACGAAAAGACTTTGAAAACGCTAAGACATATATAGCTTCAACTATGTTTGTCTTCCCTTCTCCATTCTTTCCAATTATTAAATTTTTGGTCGGATTAAAATTTAATTCTAAGTTGGAATAATTTCTAAAATTATTTAGCTTAATTTTTTCAATTTTCATTTTAACCCCCTTAAAATCAATTTTAACGAGTTTTTCTATATAAGTAGTACACCTATACCAATATAATTATATCATAAAATGAGGTATTTTAAAAAAATAAATTCTAATTTTAGATGCGATTTTGAATAATTTTTGATGATAATCTGGTAGCTCTTAAAATTTGATTATTTAGTATGTTTAAAGAACTATCAATTTTAATAGATAAACCATTATTAAATCTAATCATATTTGAATAATCATTCTTATTTTGATATGCATAATCTACATTTTCTAGATTTATCCAAGAAACACTTTCAAGTCTTGGAGAAGATGTAGGAAAGAAAATTAATTTAGACTTATCTTCTATTATTATTGGTGCTTTATAAGTATATCCTGTTAATACTTTAGTACCATCTAATCTTCCTTGATAACTACTTCCATGCATAGAACAATTAGACTTAATAATGCTATTAGGCTTTCTATTAACAATAAATTGTCTATTTTTCTCAAAAACTAGACTTTTTGTTTTACCATCTGGAATAATAGCTAATGTATCTTTACTTATTAAGTAATTTTGCATAACTCACCTCCTTTTTTTCAATATATCAGGGGTGAATGTTGATAATTGTCGAGATATGTCGAAAATAGTTAAAAAATAAAAAAAGATAGTATTTAAACTATCTTAATATGTTTTAATAGGTAAAATTAATTGGATTAATGATTCATCACTTGCAGATTTAATTACTATTGGTGCTGAGTCCCCATTCATAAATATAGTAATATCTTCTGATTCCATAGTTTTAAGTGCTTCTTGCATGTATTTAGCTGAGAAACTAATAACAAGTTTTTCTTCATTATTTCTATCAGCTTCTACATAGTCTTCTACTTTACCAATTTCTGATGCCATTGAAGAAATACATAATTTATCTTTTAATGCTTCCATTTTAACAATATTACGTTCTTTACTTTGAGTAAGTAATGCAGCTCTATCAATTGAAGCAAAGAATTTATTTAATTTAGTATTAATAATATATTCAAAATCTTTAGGAACAAAATTTGAAGTATTAGGATATTGTCCATTTAGTAAATTAGATTGGAATAGTATGTTATCTACTTTAAATAATACTTTGTTAGTAAATACATGGATTTCAACATTAGAATTATCCCCTACTATTTTATCTAATTCATTCATATTTCTTCCAGGAACAACTATATTAACTGATTCATTGAAATTTTCGTCTAAAACTATAGTCTTTTTAGCAAGTCTATAAGAGTCAGTAGTAATAAATTCTAAGATATTACCATTTATATTAATATTTATACCTGTTAATAAAGGTCTACTTTCTTGTGTAGATACTGCAAATATAGTTTGTTTAATCATTTGCTTTAAAGTAGAACCATTTAAACTAATATGGTTTGCATTTTCTTCTAATTTAATTTGTGGATAATCATCACTATTTAAACAATTTAAATTATATTGAGTAGTTTCTGAATGAATAATGATATTAGATCCATCTATTACTTCAAAATTAACTATATCACTTGGCATTGATTTAATAATATCTATAATATATTTACTTTGAATTACTATAGATCCTTCTCTTTCAATAGTTTCTATATCTTTACTATCGATATGAGCTTTAATAGTTAAATCTTGATCAGATGCTGTTAAATCTAAACCTTCATTTGTTAATTCAAATTTAATTCCATTTA
>DJYF01000027.1 GCA_002450035.1 Caryophanales bacterium UBA6985
AAGATTATAAGTTGAAACACATTTGCTTGTGAAAGTAGATGTGTTTATAAGCCAGAATGGGGGAATTAGGCAGACCCGAAGCACTTAAAATGCTTTAGCCAGTTGGCTGTGTGAGTTCGAATCTCACTTCTGGTACGCTCATTGTTAATTTAATGATTAAAAGAGCTGGTTTGTGAAAATAGGCTCATATTTACACAGAACATTTGTCTTTATTTAAATTGTTATTAGTTTTTGGAGGTGTTTATCTATGGTTATGCTATGGTTAGTTAATTAATTCTGTGTAAATATGCCCCAATAGCTCAATTGAATAGAGCAATGCACTTCTAATGCATAGGTTGATGGTTTGAATCCATCTTGGGGTACTAAGAGTAAAATACTTTTTTATTGTTCGGTTTCATTTTTAAATGTTTCTTAAGTTTTTAATGTTTTTTAAGTGAATAAGTATAGTGTGATTGCTTGCGAAAGTAGTCACACATCTTCTTTGCAAACAAAAAGACTGTGTATTAAATAAATATAAGTTTAACTATCTTTTTATTTGCGAAAACAAATACACAGTCTTTATTCTTTATATATAATATGCCAAAAGGTTGTAAAATTTCTCAAAGTCTCAAAGATGAGGCTTTAGAGAAGGTTGCGCTCTACCAAAGTGAGCACAAGTGTACTTTAAATGAAGCATTTAAAGTAATTAGTTCTGAATACAATGTTATACCACACACTATTCAGAAATGGTTCTACAAATCAAAGGGTAAAAACTCTGTGATTTCTCAAGTAGCAAAGAAGATTGATAAACCATCAATTGCTGCTACTGCAATATCAACTCAATCTGCAAGATTACAAGCAGAAGAAATGATATATGATTATATCAAGAATTTGTCTTTATTTAAGAGAATTCTTGCATGTATATGTGGTTTTGATAAACTATGTTACAATTATGGCAGGAAGAAAATATACCAATGAAGAAAACCTGAGAATCATTGAAGTAATCAATGATTATCCAGGTAATTATACCTATGCTGCAAAGATATTGGCAGAAGAACTTAATAGAAGTTCTACTGCTATCCTACTCCATTTTAGAAGTATAAAATGGAATTATGGTACTCCATTTGTAGTATCTGCCACTGGTAAGAAGACACCTATAGGAGTTACAAGATGGACTGTAAATGCAGTTCCAGAGATTACATTAATAAGACGTTGGGCAAATATTAAACATTTACTTTTAAAATAAAATTAAATAGAATATGGATTCAAAAATTAGTGTAACTTATTTCTTTGAAAATGGTGCTACTCAGCACATTAACATGAGTCAAGAAGCATATAACTATATGACTTCTAATGATGAAATTCCAAGGAAAATGTCACCTTCAATGTGGAAAAAGATGCCATTAGTTAAGAAACTAGAGCATCATCTATCCTTATTGAAGGAAGATTTACACGCTGTAGATGTTTCTTACAAAATAATGAAATCAGCATGATAACATTACTAATATTATATTCTATAGTTGTTACCATTCTTATGATAATAACTTATTTTAAACCTAGTCTTGAATTAAAATTAGTTCAAGATGGAATATATAATTATTATACTTTATATTTGTATTTCAGCATTAAAAACAATGATGATGTTACATATAAAAGTATAAAATTGTTTTCCTGCAAAACTAAAAATAATGACAAGAGAAGAACTTAAACAATTAGTTCTTTCTTATAAGCAGAAACATACAATACTGCAGCTTCCTACAGGATACGGTAAATCAAGAATTGCATTAGAAATACTTAATTTACGGTATCCTGAAGAAGCTAATGTATTGATTGTGTGTCCAAAATTAGTACTTATGGATACTTGGAAAGCTGAAATATTCAGATGGTTTCCTAAAAACAAATGGGATATAACATTTACTACTTATGTAAGCTTTCCAAAGCATAGTATTAAAAGTTGGGATATGATAATATTTGATGAATGTCATCATATGACTGAAAGAGTTAAATTAAATTATCATAAACCATTATATAAAAATACTATTTATCTAAGTGCTACAATTAAGAAAGAACTTATATGGTGGTTAAAATCTATACATAAAAATAAAATAGATTTTATTAAGCTATCTTTAAAAGATGCTATTGTGGATGATGTCTTACCTGAACCTCTTGTTTATTTACTTCCTTTAGGATTAGATACTACTTGTGCCAGTGAAACTTTCATAAGAAATAAGAGAGCTAAACAGCATATAGATATTACCTATGAACAAAGACGTAAATATATGAGAAGAAAAGACGTACAAATAAGAATAAAATGTACACCTTTTCAATATCTGTTATTGCTTAATGAACAGATAGACTTTTACAAATCTCTTTATATGAACCATCAGAATCAATATCAAAAGAATCTATGGCTTCATTTGGCAGGTGAAAGATTAAAATATCTTGCTATTAGAAAAGAATGGGCAGTAAAAAAGATACTTAATAAACTTGCTAAAAAAAGGGTAATAACTTTCTGTGCTGATATAAAGCAAACAGAAAGATTAGGTAAGAATGCTATTAACAGTAAATCAAAGGAATCCTCTGAGATACTAAACAAGTTTAATAATGGTGAAATAAACCATATTACAGCTTGCAATATACTCAATGAGGGCGTAAATTTGAATAACTGTCAAATTGGTGTTTGGGCTAACTATAATAGTTCATCTATTATGATAGTTCAAAAGATTGGTAGATTACTTAGGCATGATAATCCTGTAATTATTCTTCCTTTCTATAAAGATAGTAGAGAACAGGAAATTGTAGAAAAAATGCTTGAGAATTTTAATAAAGATAAAATTAAAGTAATAGGAAATTTCAATGAGATATGTATTTGATGATTTTCTGCTAGAAAAACACAATCTAACGCTAACTCAATACTTAATCTTACTATTAAAAGATTTAAAAGTAGATTTAGACAAAGATGTTAAAGCTTTAGAAGAAAAAGGATTAGTTATAGATAATCATCTAACTCTAAAAGCAATACAGTTACTAATGAACATTTCATTTAACAGTATGATAGATGATACTGTAACAGATCCTCAGACTTTTATCAATCTAGCAGAAAAATTAAGAAAATTATTTCCTGAAGGTAAAAAATATGGAACTAATTATTATTGGAGAGGTTCTAACATAGAAATAGCTAAAAAACTCGAAACTTTAGTAAAAAAACATAAGTTTAAATTTACAGAAGAACAAGCAATAAATGCTACAAAAAGATATGTAGAATCCTTTAATGGTGATTACAGATATATGCAGTTATTAAAATACTTTATATTAAAGAATAAGATAACTGAGAATGGTACTGAAATTAAATCTTCATTTATGGAGTATATTGAAAATGAAAATAATAATGAAGATAATTCTATGTTAAATAGTCCAGAATGGAACAACGAAATAGTAAACTAAAAGAAAGAGTATTATCTAATCTAGCAAAAAGGAGAAATAATATAATTAATGGTAATATTAATTGTATACCTTTTCCTTTTATTGGATTCAGAAATGATATTCCAGGTGTAGAACAAGCTAAATTCTATCAAATTACGGGCAGCACAAAGTCGGGAAAGAGTCAATTTGCTAGTTATTTGTTTATTTATCATTGTTTGCTCTATGCTTACAGAAATCCTGAACAGTTATCTGTTAAAATCTTCTATTACCCTTTGGAAGAAACTCCAGAGAATGTAATGGAAAGATTTATCTCATATCTTCTTTATACTCTATCAGATAAAAAGTATAGAATATCACCATCGGACCTTCGCTCAACAAATAATGATAATCCTCTACCAGAGGAAATATTAAATATACTTGAGTCTGATGAGTATAGGAAGATATTGGATTTCTTTGAAGATAACATTATATTTAGTGATTCAACTAATCCTACAGGTATATTTTATGAATGTAAAAGATATGCTGAAGAGCATGGTACAGTTCATACTACCAAAGTTACAGTTAAAGATGAATTTGGTGAGAAAAAACTTGTAGATAAGTTTGATTACTATGAAATGGAAAATCCACAGGAGTATAGGATTATATTTGTTGACCATATCTCGTTAATATCACAGGAGAGAGGTATGAGTCAAAGAGAATCTATGGGTAAGTTAAGTGAATATATGGTATTACTTCGTAATAGATATAAATTCACTCCAGTAATTATCCATCAGCAAGCATTATTTGAGAATATTGATGCTTTTAAAATGGATAAACTTACTCCCTCTATCGCAAATCTAGCAGATAATAAAGCTATCGCTAGAGATGTGAATGTTTGTATATCATTATTTAGTCCATTTAAATATGGCATAAAACAATGGATGAATTATGATATAACAAAGCTGCGTGATAATGTTAGATTTGTTGAAGTTCTCTTAAATAGAGATGGTCAGAGTAATGGTATAATGGCATTATATTTTGATGGCGCAGTTAATGCTTTTGCACAATTACCTGCATTTAATGATGTTGTTAATATGAATAAGGTATATTCATTAATAGCATCTAATAGACCAAAGAAAACTTCTGTAGCATTTATAGCATTATCTTTGAAAAATAAAGTTAAATCTATTTTCAGTAACAGAAGAAATCATTAACTTTGTAAAAATTTTATTACTTATGGCAAATCTATGTATGCTACTTGGAAAGAGTGGCACAGGTAAATCAACATCTATCAAGACATTAAACCCTAAAGAAACCATTGTGGTAAATGTTTTGGGTAAAAGGTTGCCTTTTAAGGGCAGTAGTTCTCTATATAGTAAAGAGAATAAGAATCTTTTCAGACTTGATGACTATACACAAGTTATTAAGATGTTGGAACAAATTCCAGAGCATGTTAAAAATGTTGTCATTGATGATAGCATTTATATTATGCGTAAAGAGTATTTTTCTCGTGCTAAAGAAGTTGGCTATAGTAAATATACTGAGTTAGCACAGCATTTTCAACAAATTATTTCTACTTGTGAGAAAATGAGAGAAGATTTAAATGTATTTCTTGTGCTTCATAGTGAAGA
>DJYF01000033.1 GCA_002450035.1 Caryophanales bacterium UBA6985
AGATACTGATCAAGCAAGAGAAGTTGAAGGTGCTGTTGAATATATTAGACACGTACTTGATCATTATAATTTAAATCCAGATGAATATGAAGAAAAGGGAGGAGTTACAGTAGGTAACTATGGACCTTATATTCAATCTGAAAGAAAAAATATATATAAAGTATTTATTAAACAATTAATATCTGAAGGAAAAGCATATCCATGTTTTATGACTCAAGAAGAAATGAATGTTATTCGTCAAAATCAAACTGCAGCTAAGATGCGTGTTGGTATCTATGGTAAGTTTGCTAAAAGTAGAAATCTAACACCAGATGAAGCAGCAGAAAAGATTAAAAACGGAGAACAATTTACAGTAAGACTAAAGAGTGAAGGAAACTTTAATCGTACATTTATATTTAATGATTTAGCAAATGGTGAAATGAAGTTACATGAAAATGATAATGATACAGTTATTTATAAATCATCAACTGAACTTCCAACATATCACTTTGCTCATTTAGTAGATGACCATTTAATGCGTACTACTCATGTAATTCGTGGACAAGAATGGATGCCATCTGTTCCAGTTCATTATGAATTATTTAAAACATTTGGATATAAAATGCCTAAGTATGTACATACTCCTTTAATATTAAAGAAGGATGGAGATCAAATTAGAAAGATATCTAAACGTTTAGACCCAGAAGCTAGAATGACTTATTATGAAGAAAAAGGATATCCTATTTATGCAGTTATTGAATCAATCATGACTATTGCAAATTCAAACTATGAAGCTTGGAGAGAGGGTCATCCTGATGCACCATTTACAGATTTTGAATTCAATGCTAAAAAGATGAGTCCATCTGGTGCATTATACGATTTAGATAAACTTGATAATATTTCTAAGAATTATATTTCAAGATTAAATAAAGATGAAGTATTTGCTCAACTTGATGAATGGGCTAAACAATATGATGTAGATTTTGATAAAGTATTAAATGAAGATGTTGATTATACAAAAGCTATATTAAATATTGAAAGAGAACAAAAGAAACCAAGAAAAGATTATGCTCATTGGTCAGATGTTAAAGATGCTATTTGGTATATGTATGATGAACTTTATAATCCAACTGAATATGCATGGGGTAAGATAAATAATATGGATGAAATCAAATCTATATTAAATACTTATATTGAAAAATATTATGATGAAAATGATGATAAAGAAACATGGTTCAATCATGTTAAAGAATTAACTGATAGTTTAGAAGGCTATACAAGTAATATGAAAGAATATAAGGAAAATCCTGATGCATTCAAAGGTAATGTTGCTGATGTTTCAACATGTATAAGAGTAGCTTTAACTTCTAAAGATCAAACTCCAGATCTTTATGAAATAATGAGACTTTTAGGAAAGTCTAGAATTATTGATAGAATAAATAGAATTGCTTAATATGCAATTCTTTTTATTTTTATGATATAGTTATAAGGACATGGTGATAATATGAAAAACAAGAAAAAGTATTATTTATATACAATGAATATGACAATATTAAATGTTGTATCAATTATAATTTTCATTGTAGCAGTTTTAATGGTTGCTTTAATAATGAAATTAACTAATTATAACTTAAGTATTAATGATAAAGAATTTGCTATATTTTATTTATTAATGATTCCTTATTTTATTTTTCATGAAGTACTTCATAGTATTGGTTATGTTATAAATGGGGCGAACTTTAAGAATATTACATATGGAGTTCATTTAGAAAAAGGAGTTCTTTGTTGTTTAGTTAAAGAAAATGTAAGTAAAAAGAATATCTTGTGGTCTTTAATCTATCCATTTTTATTTATTGGAGTTATTACTTTAATAATTGGGTTCTTAATTCATAATGCTGGGTTAATATTTTTATCTGTAATGAATATATCTGGTTGCTCAGGAGATTTACTTATGTTTAAAGCATTTAGAAAAATAAAAGATTTCGAGTATAGTGAATATGATGATCCAACTTCATTTGCTTTATATGGAGATAAGAGTTTAGAAAACTTGCATATGTATGGTCTAAAATATGTAGGAGTTGCTGATAAGTTAGATAGAACAATTACTAAAAAAATAGATGTTAGTAAAGTTAGTATAGTAATAACGATTGTATTTATACTTATTGGATTAATAAATTTTATATAGACAATAAAAAAGAGAAGTTTAAAACTTCTCTTATTTTTATTTATAAATATTAATTAAGCAGCTTGGTTATATTTTTTTAAAGCTTTCCATTCACGGTTTGATAAAGTAACCTTAACTCCATTAACTTTTTTAGTTTGTAAGTTTAAATTTTGTTTATGCTTTGTAGCATTTAAGGCGTGACTTCTTCTATTTCCAGTTAATCCTTTTCTTGCTGTTAGTTTAACGGCCATGTTTTTCCCTCCTTAACAATTCCAGTTGATTATACCAAAAGAATAGGCGTCTAGTCAACTTTTTTTCTACTTAATATTGGCATTCTTAGCGATTCTTCAGTTTTAAATGCTTCATGTGCATATTTTGCATCTTCTTTTGATTCTATGTCTTTATCGACAAAGTTTTCAAGAAGTTTTAATGTTTCTAATGCTACATCATCATATACTGCTGCAAGTTGTGCTTTTGTATATAACGCATTTAATATTTTATGAATCTTATCATCTTTATTTTCTTCGTTTGCTATTCTATAAAAATAATCTTTAATTTGTTGTGCTAATGGTTGTAAATATGCTATTTCATATAATGTTGGATATGTTGTAACTCCTAAATTGATTAAATCTTCATAGATAGGTATATTAGATGATTTATTTTTTGCAAATGCTCTTTCTAGAGATGGTGTCATATAAATTAGTTTGTATTTATATTTTATTAATGCATTTTTAACTGATTTATTTTTACATGTTTCAATATATCTTATTAGATATTCATAGAAGTAGGCATTAATAAGTGATTTTCTATAATAAATGGCATCTGAAACTATTTTGTTACTTTCAGTTCTTCTTTCTTCATCACGTTTTTTCATGTCCATTTCTTCTTTGAATACTTGTTTAATAATTTCTTTAGCATCTAGACCCATTTCTTCAGCTTGTTTTTTAGTTATTAGAATTCTTCTTCCTTCAGCTTCTATATAAATAGAATATCTAATATTATCATCGACTGTTTTTTCATCTTCTTTAAATGTTTCAGTTCGTCTAAGTTTAATATCTTGTATGTGTGAATAAAAACGTTTTATATGGTTTTCTTTACCAAATAATAAAACATCTATTAATTCATCTTCTGTACAATGATTTAAACTTTGAATAAGTAAGTCATAGTTTTTAAACTCTTCATTTTCAAAGCTACCAAGACTTTTATATTTATCATTACTAAGATCAATTACAGAGTTAATTAAATCTCTTAATTCATCATATTCTTGAGTATTTTGTTTTCCTTCTAATTCTAAAGAGGCTAGTGAATTGTAGATTTTTTCTACTGATTTTTCAAAATCTAATAAATCATTGATTTTTGATGTAACATTATTCTTTTTCATATTATCCCACCTAATTTATGGTTATTTTATTGTATTAGTTTCTAATTGTCAATAAATAAGTGGTATTGTATAATTATTAATAAGAACTAATGTTTGGAGGCTGATAAAAATGTTTACTAATCTTGGTATAAAAACTGATTATAGTTTGTTTAAAAGTTTAATAAAATTAGATGACTTAATTAAGTATGCAAAAGATAAAAATATTAAAAGCCTTGGTATTTTAGATGATAACTTATGTGGTTCACATATGTTTATTACAGAGTGTATTAAAAATGATATAAAACCTATAGTTGGACTAGATATAACAATAGAGGGTATAAGAATATTTTTATATCCAACTAATATGAAAGGACTTACATTTCTTTTTAAAGTAACTAAAAAACAAATAGATAATAAACTTTCTTTTAATGATATTATTAATGATAATTTATTATATGTACTACCTTTTGAAAGTGGTAAAGCATTTAAAAAATTAAGTAGTATTTTTACTAATTTATATATGTCTTTTAAGAGTGAAGCAGAACTTAATAAAATTAAAACTGTTACTAATAATTATATTTATATAAATGAGACTAAAGCATTTACTAGTGAACAGAGTAAATATATAAATTACTTATATATGATTGAAAATAATATAAAACTTGGTGAATATGAATTTGTAGATTACTCTAAGAATATAATGAAAGAAGAAAAATATGATTTAAGTGACTTCGTTAATAAAATAGATTTAAAGATAGAAAAGACAGCTAATCATATTCCTAAGTATGATCCAAATATAAAAGATTCATTTGAATATTTATCTAACTTAGCCAACAAAGGGTTAAGTAAGAGACTAAACGGAAATGTTACAAGTGTTTATCAAGATAGACTTAATTATGAATTAGATGTAATAAATAAGTTAGGTTTTGTAGATTACTTCTTAATTGTATTTGATTATGTTCGTTATGCACTTAAAAATAATATAATGGTTGGATGTGGAAGAGGAAGTGCGGTAGGTTCTTTAGTTGCATATTCTCTTGGTATAACAAGAATAGATCCAATTGAATATAACTTATTGTTTGAACGTTTCTTAAATCCTGAAAGAGTTACTATGCCAGATATTGATATAGACTTTGAAGATGAAAGAAGAGAAGAAGTAGTTCAATATGTAATAGATAAATATGGCGTTAATAATGTAGTTCATATTATGACGTATGGAAGACTTACAGCCAAAGAAGTAATTAGAAGTGTTGCTAAGATTAATCACTTAGATGAGAAACTAATTGATAGTATTTCTAATTTACTTGATTCTAAAAAGAGTTTAAAAGATAACTTAAATGAAAAGTTAAAAAGTTTAATAAAGAGAAATTCAAGTGTTAGAAAAGTATTTGAAGAGTCTTTATATTTAGAAGGTATAAAAAATCAAATAGGTATTCATGCTGCTGGTATTGTTATAAGTGATACTGATTTAACGGATAATATACCAGTTATAAAAAATGGAGATGTTTATTTATCTGGTTATCAGATGGGTGAACTCGAGTCTTTAGGTCTTCTTAAGATGGACTTCTTAAGCGTTGCAGATTTAACTTTAATAAAAAAGGTAGTTAATTTAATTGAGGAAAAAGAAAATATAAAAATAAACATAGATAATATACCTTTAGATGAACCTAAGGTATATGAGTTATTAACTGCTGGTTTAACTGAAGGTATATTTCAATTTAAAACTCCTTCAATGAAGAATTATTTAAGAAGAGCGCGTGTTAGTAAATTTGAAGACTTAATCATGGCTCAAGCAATTAATAGACCTGGACCAATGAGTAATATACCTGTTTATTTAGCTAGAAAAAATGAAGGAAGAAAAATAGATTATTTATTTCCTGAACTTGAAAGTATTTTAAGTGAAACATATGGTATTATGATTTACCAAGAACAAGTTATGCAAGTATTAAGAAGTATTGCTGGTTACTCATATGGGGAAGCAGATGTAATTAGAAGAGCAATATCAAAGAAGAAACTTGATGTAATAGAAAAAGAAAAGATTAACTTTATTAATAGAAGTGTAGAAAAAGGATTTGATAAAGAAAGATTAGAAAAACTATATAATCAAATAGTTGAATTTGCTGATTATGGATTTAATAAATCACATTCAATAGCTTACTCTAAAATTGCTTATCAAATGGCTTATTTAAAAGCACTTTTCCCAGGATACTTTTATTTAACTTTACTTAATCAAGGTAGTAGAAAAGAAAGCATTATATATGAAGCAAAAGGAAATAATATATCAATTGTAAAAGCAGATATTAATTTATCTTCAAATGAATATGTATATAAAGATAATAGTATTATTTTATCTTTTAAAGCTATAAGAGGTATAACTGACTCAATTGCATCAGCTATAGTTGAAGCAAGAGGTAATAAAAAGTTTACAGATATATATGATTTCTTTGCAAGAGTTAAAAATATTAATAAAAAGAATTTAACTATATTAATTGAAGCAGGTGTATTTGATTCTTTAAATGTAAATCGTGCAACTATAATTAAAAATATAGACTCACTTTTAACATATGGAGACTTAATACAAACTTTATCTAAAGATTTAGTAAGTGAACCTGAACTTAAAGAAGTAGAAGAGTATGATGATGTTACTTTAATGAATAAAGAATATGAATTATATGGTTTCTATGTATCTAATCATCCTTGTTCAAAATATAATTGTTTTAAACAAAAAGATATTAGAAAATACTATGATAAGTTTATAGAAATGGTTGTATTAGTTGATAGAATTAAAACACTTAAGACTAAAAATAATGATGATATGGCATTTATTACTTATGAAGATGAAACTGGAGAAGGGGATGCTGTAGTATTTAAAGAAGCGTTTGATAACTTATCTGATATTAAAGAAAAAGATTTAGTAAAAATAGTTGGACATGTTGAAAGAAGAATGGATAAGTTCCAATTAGTTATTAAAAGTATAAAAAAGGAAGCATAAAAAACTTCCTTTTTTGTTTGCAAATACTAGTCATATGTATTATAGTATTACTTATTTAAAAGAAGGGGAAGATGGGTATGGATGTATTATATACAGCTAATGATAAATATACTGACATAATGTTAACTTCAATGGTTTCTTTAATACATAATGGTGGATTTCAAGATATTACATTCCATATTGTTACTGAAAATTATTCTTATGATGATTATAAAAAGGTTAGTGACGTTTTAACTAGATATGATAATGTTGATTTATTTTTTTATAATTTAGAAGACTATAATATTGAAGAATTTAATATACCTAAATGGAAGAATACTCAAATAGCTAATGCAAGAGTTTTTTATAACAGAATATTAAGTAATAATCCTAAAGGTGAACAAATATTATATATTGATTCTGATACTTTAATAGTTGATAAAATCGATGATATAAGTAAAAAGGAAGAAAATCCAATTTATGCGGTACAAGATTCAATTAAAAAAGATTACTATCATAATTTAGGATTAAATGAGTATTACAATTCAGGAGTACTACTATTTAATAGAGATACTTGGAAAGAAAAAAAATTAGATGATAAAATCTATGAATTCTTAGCAAGTCATGATGTAACTAGTTTTGAGTTTCCTGATCAAGATTTAATAAATATTACATTACAAGATGAAATAGGTAAAATGCCTCTTGAATATAATATATGTGTTTATCCTTTTATGTTTAATGAAGCTCAATTTAATCTTTATTATGGAAATGATTTAAGAAGTTACTCTCTACAAGAAATAGATGAAGCACGTAAAAATGCTAAAATAATTCACTTCTATGGTACTAATTGTAATAAACCATGGTTAAAAAATAAGATTAATCCATTTAATGAAACTTATAGAGAGTATTTACATGAAGTTAATCCTGAATATGAAATTAAACCTATTTCAGGTATAGCTGGATTCTTAGCTAATTCTCCAACTCTTTTTTATAACTTATTAGCACTTAGATTTAATATGAAAGAAGATACTGTAAAACGTATTAAAAAAAGATGTTTAAAATAGTATAATTTAATAGGGTGAATTATATGAAGATTGATTATAAAATAGCAGGCTATTTGCTTATATTTGCATCTATTTTATTTATTGTTGCAGCAGTGTTTTCTTATTATGAAAAAGATATGGTATTAATGTATTTTTCTATACCTTCTGCTGTTATATTTTTAATCGTTGGTGTAATTATGAAATTAAAAGATAAAAGTAAATAAACTTTTATCTTTTTTTTACCCAAAAGGTGCGTTTTTATGTATAATAGTACCTTAAAGAGGAAAGTTTATGAATGAATATGAAATATATAGAAAATCTTTAGGAAATATACCTGATTTTATAAAGAAATATTTAGAGTTAGATATCATGAAAAGATTAAAAGGAATTAGTCTTTTATGTGGGATGGATTATGCTAGTAAAGCTGCATATGATTTTCCTTATTATATTTCGAGATATGATCACTCTGTTAATGTGGCTTTAATAACTTGGAAGTTAACTCATGATAAAACACAAAGTATTGCTGCTTTATTTCATGATATTTCTACACCTGTTTTTTCACATGTAATTGATTACCTTAATAATGATTTAGTTAAACAAGAGTCTACTGAAGAATTAACTGGTGATATTTTAAGAGAATCAGATGAGTTAAAAGAATGTTTAAAAATAGATAATATTGATATAGAAGATGTTATAGATTTTAAAAAGTTTAGCATTGTTGATATTGAAAGACCAGGAGTATGTGCCGATAGAATAGATGGAACTTTATGTTCTGCCATTAATTGGCTTAAGAGCACAAATGGTAAAGAATGTGCAAGCATTGTTGATGATTTAATTGTTTCTAAGAATGAATTAGGAGTTAAAGAAATAGCATTTAGAAGTATAGATAAAGCAACACTTTTTACTAGACTTAATGATGAAGTTAATAGAGAAACTCATACTAATAATGATAACTATATGATGAATCTTTTAAGTGATATAGTAAAACTTGCATTAGAAGAAGGTATTACTGACTATAAATCCCTTTTCTATATAACTGAAAGAGAATTCATTGAATGTATAGAAGATAATCTAGATTTAAATGAAGAATTAAAAGAAAAATGGAATTTATTTAAATCTATTAAAGAAATACCAATTATTAAAATGCCTGATATTAAAAATAAGATAATAAATCCATTGGTGGTAGATAAAAGACTTAAAAAAATGTTATAATTAATTAAGGTGATATATATGGATGATGATAGCAAGAAAATATTACTCTTAAAAATAGGAGTAGGTTTCTTAGTATTTTTAGCTATTCTTGTTGTTATAGGTATTATACTTGCAGTTAAGAATGGTAATAAAAAACAAGATGATGGATATGAGGCAACTACTAGAAGAACTATAAGTGGATTTACTAGTGAAGAAGTAGTAACTGGTAATACAAATGAGTCGACTAGTACTACAGTTGAGACAACTAGTACAACTGAGGTTACGTCTTCTACTAGTACAACTACTACAACTGCAAGAGCAGTTGTTCCAACTAATCCAAATACTACTAGAAGAACAACTAAAAGAGTTACACAACCACCTCAAACACAAGCACCACAACCAACTACACCAGTTGTTCCTGAAATAGTATTTACCGAAATAACTAGTAGTAATAGGTCTAACTATGCAAATGCTGATTCATCTTTTGAATGGAGTTTAGTTAATATTATACAAAGTAAGACTAGTTCTAAATACAAAGTAGCTGCAGAGTTAAGAACTGCTGCTGAGCAAATTGCAGAAGTTTGCTGCAATAGTGGTAAGAACTATTGCAATGAAGATGCTACTCAAAAATTTAATGAGTTAGGTTATAATTTCTTTACAATTAATTATAATGATTATGGTTCTGGATTAACTGCGTCTCAAGCTTATAGCAATATTAAGAGTGCAGGTAGAAGCGTAATTGAAAGTGGAAAATATAAATGGGTAGGAGTAGGAGTTATTAAGAATCCTAAACTTGGAGGTACTACTTGTTACTCTGTTGTTATGTCATATGATAATTAGGAGGGTTTTAAATGTTTGAATATATGGGAGATAGACTTTCTAATGCCATTAAGAATATTCGTGGTATGGGAAGGATTACTGAAGATAATATAAGTGAAGCTATGCGTGAAATACGTATGGCTCTTTTAGAGGCAGACGTTAACTATGAAGTAGTTAAAGAGTTTGTTAAAAACGTTAAAGAAAAAGCTTTAGGTATGGATGTTGGTAAAAGTCTTAAACCTGAAGAAGTATTTATAAAACTTGTAAAAGATGAATTAGTTTCCCTTTTAGGTGGAGACTATGTTCCTTTAGAAACTAATGGAAATCCAACTATAATAATGATGGTTGGTTTACAAGGTTCTGGTAAAACTACTATGAGTGGTAAGATTGCCAACTTAGTTAGAAAGAAATACAAAAAGAATCCTTTACTAGTTGCTTGTGATATTTATAGACCTGCAGCAATTGACCAATTGGTTGAAGTTGGTAAAGGACTTGGTGTAACAGTATTTGAAGAAGGAAAAAAGAATCCTAATGAAATTATTCGTCATGCCTTAGAATATGCTAAAGAAAATAAACATAATTATATAATCATAGATACTGCTGGTAGATTACAAATTGATGAGACTTTGATGGGAGAACTTGTTGATATTCAAAATGAATTTCATCCAAATGAAGTATTACTTGTAATTGATGCTATGATGGGTCAAGATGCTATTAATGTTATAAATGGATTTAATGATAAATTAAGTTTAACTGGTGCTATTCTTACTAAGATGGATGGTAATACTAAAGGTGGTGTTGCTTTATCTGTAAGACATTTAACTAATGTACCTATCAAGTTAGTAGGTGACTCTGAAAAGATGGATGGAGTAAGTGAATTCTATCCTGAAAGAATGGCTGAACGTATTCTAGATATGGGTGATATTTTATCTATTGCTGAAAAAGTAGAAGGAATATACAGTGAGGCTGATGCTAAAGACTTAGCTAAGAAGATGAGAAAAGGTGAATATGATTTAGATGATTTTCTAAATACACTTGGTCAATTTAAAAAGCTTGGACCTTTAGAAAATTTACTTAAGATGATTCCTGGAGCTAGAAAAGCTGGACTTAATAATATCAATTTTAATCCTAAAGATATGGCGCATATTGAAGCAATTATTCAATCAATGACACCATATGAAAGAAAACATCCTGATGTAATTAAAATGACTCGTAAACAAAGAATTGCTAAAGGATCAGCAAGAAGTGTTGAAGAAGTTAATAGATTATTAAATCAATTTGAACAAATGAAAAAAATGATGAAACAATT
>DJYF01000004.1 GCA_002450035.1 Caryophanales bacterium UBA6985
AAAAAGTTATTGACATTATAAAAGATATATGTTAATATAAAATTGTCTTAAATGACAAAGGTTTTGATTTAGAAATAAGAAAAGGAGTGATAATTTATGTTAAATCAAACAATTTTAGTAGGAAGATTAGTAAGGGATGTTGAGGTACAAGAATCAGAAAGTGGAAAGAAATATGCTAGTATTACAATAGCAATTCCAAGAAGTTTCAAAAATGCAGAAGGACAATATGATACTGATTTCATTGATTGTAGAGTATTTGATAGTATTGCAACTAATACAAGTGAATATTGCAAAAAAGGAGATATTATTGGAGTTAAAGGTAGACTACAATCTAGTACTTATGAAAAAGAAGATGGAACTAAACAATTTAAAATGGAAGTTATTGCCGAAAAAATAACATTCTTATCAAGTAGAAAAAGTAATGAGGAATAATTATGATAGAACTAAAGAATGTAAGTTTAGATTTACATAATGGTAGAGTTGCAGAATGTTATGTAGAATGTTTTGAAAGAATGTTGTATGTAATATTCAAAGATACAACAAGTGGAGATATTGATAATATAGAAAACATTATGAAAGATAGTTATGATGAATGGGCATCTGGAGATAATGAAGAAATAATTGATATTTGTTGTGAAGAATATATTTTAAGTACATTAAATGCTTATAAAGATAAAATTGTAGCAGTAATTTATGAGGATGATAAAGATGAAGATAATTAGTAATCAACAAATGTTAGATTTTATAGAGGGTAAGTGGGAGTCAAGTTATGACTTGCTCCTAACTTATCACAAAGATACTAATATTTGGGTAGCTTGTGATAATAGCACAGGTCAAAAATGGGTAGAGGAGTTTGATCAATTAGCAAATGCTATTGGTTGGTTGAAAGGAGAATTTGAATTATGAAAGATACAGTAATTGAATATGATAATCAAGAAGAACAATACTTATGGAATAGTTTTGTTTACTTCTTTAGAAATGTAAAAGGTTATTCAGATTGGACTGATGAACAAATTGCATTAAGTATGAATAATGATGATTTAAAAGAATATTGTAAATGGGTTATGAAAGTATTAGGAGATTAAAATTATGAAAAATGTTTATGATAATGGTTATCAAATTTTAGCAAGTGTTAAAGATATGAAAAAGTATATAAATAAATGTATAAAATACAACATAGATGAGGGAGAAGAACATAAAGAATTAGATGAAATTCTAGAAGAGTTATCAGAATATGAAGATGAAGATATTGCTTATGTAGATTATGATAGACCTATGGGATTTGATTTAAAAGTATTTACTAAAAATGATGAAATGGAGAATAATTAATATGCAAGAATTTATTGAAGAATTAGAATATAATCAAAAAATTAATCTTGAAAAAGGTTTAGAGAATAGAATTGATATTGATTATGTTATTGAAAAATTAAAAGATATAAATGTATTTTATGAGGTATGTAAAGCAGAAACTCAAAATGCAATAGAAGATTTGTATAATGATGAACTATATGATCATATTCATGAGGAAATAGAGAATATTGATGAAGAAGAAACAAATGATATTGCAAGAAGTGTATATGATTATGATGAATCTTTTCATGATATTTATGATAATGCAAGATATGAAATATTAAGAAGATATGATAATGAGGAGTAGATTATGAGAAATTTTGAACTAGAAAAGTATTTTGATAATGATTTATATTTAGTAAGATTTAACAATATTAAAGACTTAGAAAAAAGACTTAAAGAAGATGAAGATTTAAAAGTTTTAGATTTCAGTTTTAGAAGTGATTATGATAATGATTTTTCAGATTATGAATTGAATTTAACAGTAGAAGATACTGATAAAACTAAATATGATTTAGATATTTGGTATGCAGTTACTAGAATTGGAGAAAGAGTAATTGTAGAAACAAATTTTGAGGAGTGTGGAAATTAATATGTATTTTATATGTGATATTTATGATAGTAGTGAAAGAGGAAGAATAATGAGCAACAAAGAATTAAAGGAACTATTAATTGATGAAGTAATTGATGATTTAAAGAATAATAAACAAGATTATGATATTGTTGTAGGTTGTACTGGTATTCTAGAATCTCTTGCAAAAGGAAAAGACTCTGAAAAATATATTTTAGATAATCTAGAAGGATATGGATGGAAAGTAATAGATTTATTACAAATACAAAGAGATTTAGAAGATTTAAAGCATTACTTTGCACCACATAAAGAACCTATAACAATTAGTTTTAATACAGTAATAAATACAATAAATAAAGGAGTTAATGAAAATGGAAGAAAAGATTAAAGATCTTGAATATGCTAAAAAAGCAGTATTAAGTTGTCTAGAAAATCATAGTGTTTTAGTTGATATGCATGGTTTGAAATATTGGGCAGGAGTAGTTGAAAGATTAAGGAATGAGATTAAGGAGATGTTGTGATATGTTAGTTATTTATGAGTTACATATTAATAACATGAATAAGGAAGATGAAATGTGCTTATTTGATTGTGATAGTTTAAAAGAAGCTAAATATTTCTTTGAATATAAACTAGGAGTTAAAACTAGCTTAACTAATTTAAGTAAACAGATTAAAACAAATGGAACAATAAATAAAAAATATAAAATTTATAAAATTAAATAAAGTTTTAAACTTTTTAAAGAGTGGAGTGTTATAATTTATGTACGAGGTAAAACTATTAAATTTAAAAACTGGTCAAGAATTTAGTAAAGCATTTTATGATAAATGGCAAAAAGATAAGTTTGTTAAAAAGTGTAGTTATTCTAGAAAAGTAAAAGTGATAGGAGTTTTATGTTATGGATGAGCAACTTAAAAATTTAAAGTTCAGTACAAAGTCAATTATGATAACTGATAAACAAAAAGAATTTATAGAGCAACTACTTGATGAACTAATTGACTTTGAAGATGATAGTTATAATAATATAGAATATTGGAAATTAAGTAAACAAGATGCTACAAAGTTAATTAAAGAATTAAAGAGTTTAGTAGATGATTATGAAAGTGAATTTTATGATAATCGTTATGATTATGATTCAATGGATTATGGAGATAGATAATAAGGAGTGGTAAATATGTTGAAAGGAGTTAAATTAAGAGACTATCAAGATCAAATCTTAAAAGAACTTGGTAGTGTTCCTAGTATTGGTTTGTTTATGAAAACTGGTAGTGGTAAAACACTTACAAGTCTAGAAAGATTTACTAGGAATCCAACTTCAAATCTTTTGGTAATATGCCCTCAAAAGATAGTTACACAATGGTTTGATGAAATTGAAAAACATACTGATTTAAAAGTATGCAGATACAATATGGGTTGGAGTGCTAAGAAAAAAGAAAGTGAAATACAATCTTATTTAGGTAAAAGACCTTATGCTAATAAATGTATAGTAGTAAATTTTGATATCGTTTGTAAAATTGACTGGAGTTTTGGAATTGATGAGAATTGGACTATTATTGTAGATGAAAGTCATAAGATTAAAAACATGGGTACATCTAGAAGTCCAGTTAAAGTTACACAGAAAGTATTAGAACTTGGTAAATTAACACCATATAAGATTATTCTTACAGCTACACCAACTGAAAAAGAATATGGTGGTTACATTGATCTTTATAGTCAACTTACTTTTCTAGGATATCTAGATATGAGTTATACACTATTTCAAAATAGATATTGTAGAATAGAAAAAATGCAACTTCCTGGAATGCCATTTCCAATTAATAAAATAACTGGTTATAGAATGAATCTGATTGATGAAGAAATTAAACCTTTAATAAAATTATGTTGTAGGTATTATGCTCCAAAGTATGGAGATTATGAACCTCAATTATTAAAAATTAATATTCCTAAAGCAAAGAATTATGCAAAGATGTTAGAAGATAGAACTTATCAAGATATAACATTTGATAATGTAAGTGCTTTTAGAATAGGTAAGAAAACATTAATAAGTGGATGTGTTACTGGTACTGATGAGTATGGTAATAAATATAAATATGGAGACAATACAAATAAAGCTGATTGGTTAGAAGAATTCCTATCAAATACTGATGATGTTGTAAGTGTTTTATACAATTACAATGTTGAAAAAGATATTATCATTAATGTATGTGAAAAACTTAAAAAGAAATACATAGTTATTAATGGAGATATTAAAGATAAACCTGCTGAACTTAAAAAAGAATTTGATGTATTGATAGGACAATATGAAGCATTTGGTGAAAGTTTGGATGGACTTCAATATAAATGTCATCTGATGGTGTTTTATTCAATGCCAGATAGTTCAAGAGCTTATAGACAATCTCTTGGAAGAATTGATAGAATTGGTCAAACTGAAATGCCTATTTATTATCATCTAGTAATGGAAAAAACTATTGATGATAAAATATATGAAATGGTTCAAAATAAAGTAGAATTTAGTGAAAAAGATCTAAATGAATTAACTATATAAGGAGAGATAGTATGAATGAAGAAGATTGGTTTGATATAGGAGATATTATAATTGGTTGTATAATAATTGCTATATTTGGATTTATTGCATGGGTATTGGTTGATTTCAAAAATGATTATGATTGTTCAACTACTACTGATATTGGGTGGTACAATGAACATGATTGTATAAGATATTGTAAGGAGTGTAAAAATGATTCTGATAGATAGATTCCTAGAAATAAATAATAAATGGAAAAGGAAATACAATAGACTTTGTGTTCAATATGAAACACTAGCTACCAAAGAAATAGATAAATTAGAAAGAGCTAATGATATATTATTAACAAATATAGAATATAGAGATCTAATAGAGAAACAAAAAGAAGAACTTAAAACATATAGAAGAAAATTTGGTAGACTTGAAGGTGGTGATAAAAGTGTTAAAGATAAAAATAAAGGACAAAGATGATTCTGTTAGTATCAGACAAAAATATAATGATTACACAGCTTTAGAAGGTATAATCTTATTGGATATAGCTATAGATATTTTAAGAGATGATTTTGAATTATCTGATAATGAAATTTGGGAGTTATTAAAAGATTATAGAGCAAATATTAAAGAGGTGGATTGATGATTGATACAACTGATTTAAGTAGTTATTATCCTGGATATGATAAATACTGTGAACCTAAAGAAGAAATAAATCCAGATGATGATCCAACTATTGATGAAATAGTTGATGAAATGATATTAGAAAGATTAGAGAAAGAGGAGAGTGAGTAGAATGGCTTACATTAAAAGAGAAAAATATACAGTTATCAATGATAATGATTTAAAAAAGGAATTATTGGATGTTTTATTGGAGAAAGGAATAAAGTCAGTTAAAGCTAGACAATTAGTTTATTATCCAGTACCAATGAGTTTAATCAGATGGTCTAGATATTTAGATCCTAATGAATGTGAAATGTTCCTAGAACCATACAATGAAAATGATGAAAACCAAGAAGATTTTGGTTTTTAATAGAAAAAGAAAAGGAGAAATGAAATTATGGCAAATGCAAAGAAAAGTTGGAAGGAAGTATTCTTAGAAAATTATAGTGGTAAATCTGATTTAGCAAAAGAAGTTGAACCATTTATAAAAGACAATTATAAGGGAAATGCATATATTCCTTGGGCAACTATGGAAAGACTTACTTATATGTGTGATGAAGATGCAACTTTTGAAAATATTAAAAATGAGAATGGTGGACTTGTACATACTGATGTTGTAGAAATGCACCAACAAAATATTCAAAAAGGAGAAGTTGTTAGTGATACTACTTCACAAATGTTCTCTCATATGGTTAAAGTTAAATTAATCTTTATGGGAAAAGAATTTATTGAAGAATATCCTATTCAAGATCAAGATTATTCAGCAGCTAGAGTATTTAATCAAAACTTAGTAAATAGAGCTTTACAAAGAGCAAAAGCTAAAGTTGCTTCTAGAGCTACTGGAATTGGATTCAAGTTATATGAAGGTAAAGACTTACAATTTGATGAAGTTCCACAAGAAACTAAACCACAGTTACCAGTTGAAAATGTTCAAAATGAACAATCAGATGTGAAAAAATCACAAAAAACTGCAAAAAGTAACACTAAAATAGAAAAAACTGTAGAAAAGGTAGAAGAAAAACCTACTACTCCACAACCAGTTGTAGAAACACCTAAAGAAGAACCAAAAAATGAACCAGTTGTAACACAATCAGTTGGAGATGATCCAGTATCAGAAGCTGTACACTTGATTAAAAACACAGATGTTGATAAAATGAATTTAGCATTACAGAGAGTAAATGTTGCATTAATGAAAAAACATAAGATTGCTTTATCAACAGAAGCTAGTGAAGAAGAACTAAGAACAATCTTATCTAATAAGACAATCTTTAGTAATCCAGAGCAATTCTTAAAGACATTAAAAACATTACTTGGTATGTAATAAAGAAAGGATGAGATGATGGAACACTATAAAAAATTTTATGAAATCGGCAATAATAGATACTACACTATTGTTGCTGATGATGAAATGTATATAGCTAATGAAAGTTTCTTACAATTAGGTAAAAAGAAATTATTTAGAAAACAAAAATATTTGAATACAGGATTTAAACTATTAAAGTTTTCATCTCCTATAGCTCAATTATTTAATGCTCTAGATAATCTAGAACCTAGTAAAAAGCAAAGATATGATTCTGATGATCTAATTATTTATAATCATATTGATAATAAGAAACTGAAACAAGATATTAAAAATGCATATCTACAAGTATATAATGATGAAGTTGCAAATATTAATCAGCAAATGACTGAATTTATTTCACAAGGAAAAGAAGAACTTGCAGAACAATGTAAACAATATCTAGAACATTTAAAGAATCTAGATTTAATGGATGGTATTGATTTAGAGATACCAGAATACACTGGATGTATGATAATTAAAACAATGCTAAGAGAAGGTCTAGAACATTTATTTACTGAAAGAGTAAATGCTTTTACAAAGAATGTTTACCTTTATGATCAAGATGAATTTGGTACATTAACTATATACAAGATTATTACCGTTAAAAATGTAGTAAAAACTATTGATACATTTATTTATGATAAGAAATTAATTGAATGTTTATTAAAAACTTTATATGAGGAAGGAAGATAATTATGGTAGATACAAGTTTAAATAAAAAATACACAGCTAAGGAAGGTGGAAATTTAGATTTTAGTCCTATTCCAGATGGAGTATATAGAGCTAGAGTTAAAGAAGTTACTCCTTGGACTGCAAAGACACAAACTATTAAAGTTTATCAAAAAGATGAAAATGGTAAAGTATTAACTGATGAGAAAGGAAATAAAGTTACTGAGACAGTTCCTAATTGTACATTCTATAATTGTACTGTAAAAATGGAAATTATTGGTGGAGCTTATGATGGTAGAATTGTATTCCATAACTTAACTACTCATCCTAATATGGATTTTAATATTCCTAATTTCCTATATGGAATTGGCTTACAAGAAATTGCAGCAAGTGAAATTCAAGAAAAGGTTAAAGGACTTGTTTGTGATATTGATGTATTCACTGATAAGTATGAAAAAACAGTACAAGATAAAGACACAGGTTTAGATAAAGTTGAAGAGAAATATATTAATAAAGTTAGATCATTTAAACAAATTCCTGCTGAAAACCCTAATGTTGAAGTAGAATCAGAAGATTTTGGTTTCTAGTTAAGGTTATTAATATATGGAATACTTTAAAAAGTATTTTAGTGATGTTGAAGATAAAAATTGGTTAGATGAAGAAGTAAAGGTTTGTTGTCCTTTTCATGATGACAATAGACCTTCTGCATCTATTAATACTTCAAAAAATCTATTTCATTGTTGGGTATGTAATATTGGCTATAATGAAGAACAATTTATAGCTAAGATAAATAATATACCAACTACAGAAGCAATCAAATTACTTGATAAATATGATATTCATAATGATTGGGATGTTAGTAAAGGTTTACTTTGGTCAGATGAGTTTTTTCTAAATAAAGTTAGAGGTTTAGGTTTATCTGATGAAACTATTAATGATCTTAATCTAGGATTAGTAAAGTTTAGTGGTTCTAATAAAAGATTATTAGGAATACCAGTATTCTATAATAACATTCTTGTAGATGTTAGAAAGTACAACTTATTAAAGTATGATGGACTACCAAAGTGTAGCTCAAATGATGATGCTGAAAGTGGTTGGATTATTCCATATGATACCTTTTTAGAGAGTAATGAAGTGTGCTATCTTTTTGAGGGGGAGAAAGATATGCTCATAGCAAGAGAACAAGGGATAAATGCATATACACTAACTTGTGGAGCTGGAGCAACTCCTAACTCTAAAATAATAGGTTCATTTAAAAACAAAGATATTGTACTATGCTATGATAATGATGAAGCAGGTCAAAAAGGTATGGTAAATGTCTTTAAATGTATAAAAGATATAGCAAAAGATGTTAAATATATAAAGATAGGTGATGTTGTTAAGGAAGAAAAAGAAGATTTCTATGATTATATTACAAAATATAATGGAGATATATTTGAATTCTATTCATTAGAACAACATCATTTTAATTTAGATGAAATTGAAAAGAATGTTAGAATTACAATAAAAGAAGCACTAAATGAGAATAGATTAAGAAAAAAGTTAAAAAGTATTATAACAGTTACTAGTGAATTTCAAGATCCATATTCAGTTCCTACTGTGGTAGAGTTTGAAAAGGTAGATGAAAAAGGATCTAAAACTGAAACTATGATAACTGGAGAGAAAAGAAATTGGTTTCTAGAAGAAAAGAACTTAATTCAGATGTTAGAACTTATAGAAGTTAATGCTAAAGATAATGAAATTAAAAGTAAACTTAGAAGTTATGTAGGAATACCTAGTACAGAACCTTTTATTGAAATTAGAATGAAAGAACCTAAGACAATCTATAAAACAACTGTTGTTGATAAGGATATTGATGGTTCAGTTCAAAGTTTAGATTTATATAGTTTTGAGAGATTAGATGTAGGTGGTCAATATGTTATAGATTACATTATTTATCCACATCCTACTAAACATCAAAAACTTGTTGCTGTATGTACTAGTTGTATTCCAATACACGATAATAGAAATTATGCAACAAATAAAGATATACTTAAAATGTTCCAACATGAAGGTAGCATAGAAGAAAGATTAGATTATTTATATCAAAGTGCTAAACACCATATAGCTAAACATTTAAACTATGATATATGGTTAATGAGTGATTTAGTATTCAATTCTATATTAGATTTTGATTATGGTGGAGTTATGAGAGGATGTCTAGATGTATTCTTCTTAGGAGATACACAAGTAGGTAAATCAGAAACAACTGGAGAACTATGTAAATTGTATAATTTTGGTCATTTCTTATCATTAAAAACATCAACAACTGTAGGTTTGATTGGTGGTTCTAGTAAAGTAGATGGATCTTTTTGTAACACAATAGGTTCTATACCTAGACAACACAAAAGATTAGTTGTACTAGAAGAATTTAGTGGAGCTAGACCTGATTTCATAAAGACTATGACTGATATAAGAAGTAGTAATGAATTAAGGTTATCAAGAGTCAGTGGAGAATTAATTGTACCTTGTAAATTGAGAATGATCACTATATCAAATCCAGTAAATGATGAGAATGGTAATCCTAGATTTTTAAATACATTTCCTAATGGTGTAATGCCTTTAATGGAACTTATTAAAAGTGCTGAGGATGTATCAAGATATGATGGTTTCTTACTTATACCTAAAGTCGAAAAGAGATTGAATCCATTTGAATATACACTACAAGGAACTCCTATTCCAAAAGAAGCATATCAGAATAAAATAAACTGGGTAGCAACTAGAGAAGTAGAAAATGTTATATTTGCTGATGGAGTAGAAAGTTATATTTGGGAGAAAGCAGAAGAACTTAATAAAATATTTGAATGTAATTTCCCTTTATTTGGAACTACAACATCTAAGAAATTAGCAAGATTTTGTGTAGCTCTAGCCAGTCTATTGGTTAATGTTGATGAATCTTATGAAAATATAATAGTTACAAAAGATATAGTTGATTATATGGTTAAGTATCTAATAAGTATCTATGATAATCCAGTATTCAAATTAAGAGACTATGCAGAAGAATATAGAGAATACAGTAATTGCACTGATAGTGATATTAAAGACTTACAAGATCTATATGCTAGAAATGCAACACTATTCAACTTCTTAAATGGTCAAAGCAGAACTTCAAGAGCTAACTTATTAAGTGTATCTGGTTTAGATAATTCAAAATTCTTTGCAATATTCAATAAATTAGTTGCTAGAAAGTTTATCAGATTAAACTTAGATAATGTTTATCCTACTGATAAATTTAGAAAAGCATTTAATAGGATAGATAAAAGTTTTACTACTGATACTGGTAGTATGATTAATGTAGTTGATAAAGCCGAAACTAATGATAGTGGTGTAGTCTTTATAAACGATTTGGAAGGAGATAATCAATGATATTAGATGAAAAGGAGCTAGAAGAATATAAAACTCATCCTAGAGTTTTAGAAATAAGATTCATTTTATTATTTAATATGTTTGAGAAGGAACTTGGTTACTTACAAGCAACTAAGTCCTTCCAAGCAATATGTAGTGCATTTAATTGTAATATGACATTATTACAAGCAATTATAAATAAGAGATTTGATATTCAAAGAAAATCTAAAACTAACTTTAGAAGATGGAGACAAGAAGTAATATTTACATCATATGTTTATGGTGAAAGTATATATAAAGTAGCTAAGACATATTTCAATATTAAACCTGAGACAATATATGCTCAAAAAGATATTTATGATATTGAAATATTCTTAAATAATGAATGGTTAGATAAGTTTGATAATGATGTTTGTTTATGTGGAGAATATGCTTATAGAAATGAAGTTGTTAGATTCATGGAAATAGTTGATAACTTTTCTATAATCTTAAAGAAATGGAACGGTGATGCTTAATGTTTTTATATCAAAAGTTAAAATATGATTATAGACATCTAGATGTAAATAATTTTGAAGAAACTTTAAATATTTTATATCAGCTTATAAAGATAGCTGAATGTAATAAGTCTAATTATTTATATTATGATACTGAAACTAATGGATTACACATAATAACATCTAAACCATTCTTAGTATCTATGGGATTTAAAGCTGGTAATTACAATTATGTAATAACTATGGACTATAATAAAGAAATTATGACATCATTCTGGGATATGTTAAAATCATCTACATTATGGAAAAATGATAATTTCATAGGTGTAGGTGCTCATAATGCTAAATATGATTATCATATGATGGAAAATGGTGGAAGTCCTATTCCAGAAGGTGTAGATTTATTTGATAGTATTACTGTTGCTAGACTTACTGAATATGTTGATGAACATGCTAGTATGAGTCTAGAGACTTTAGGTAGTAAATATGTTAGTGATGATGCTAAATTTGCTGGTAAGATTATTAAGGATATGATCAAAAAACTTAATCTTGAAAGAAGAAAGAAACTTAGAGAAGATATTATGGATGCTTTTCCAGAAGATGGATTCTTTACCATAACAAAAAGTGGTAAGAGAAAAGCAACTGGTAAATTATCTAAACTTATTGAAGAATATGATAAGACAAGAGTACAATTCCTAAATGATGATAATCCTTATTTTAAATTTATTGATGAACATTTCAAAGAAGCTAATTACAAAGATGTGTATGAAAAAGAACCTGAATTAATGAGAAGTTATGCTGCTGATGATATTGTAATAGGTCTAGAATATCTAGAAAAAGCTATGCCTACACTATTAAAAGTAGACGAAAATTTAACTGTAACAAAAAGGGAAGGTAAGTTAATTCGAGCTGTGGCTTGGATGGAAGATACAGGACTAAAAGTTGATGTTGATTATGTCTTAAAATGTAGAAAAAATATGGTTGCTTATAGAGATTTATTATATTATGAACTACAAATGTACACAGGTACAGAATTCTCTGTAGGACAACATGAAATGATTAAAAAATTATTGCTTTATAAATATGCTATAAAAACTGATAAAGCTGATGAAAAAGCACTAAAATATATTAAAGATAATACAACAAATGAAGAAGTCAAAGATATATGTAATAATATAATGGAATTAAGAACCCTAGATAAATGGATCTCAACTTATGTAGATGGTAAACTTAATGCTGTTGTAAATGGTAGAATATATACAGATATAAACAACAGTGGAGCTGTTAGTGGTAGAGTTAGTTGTGATATGCAGCAACAACCAAAAGAAGCTCTATTTGATAGAGATGGTAATGAGTTATTCCATCCTAGAAGAATGTTTATTTGTGATGATGGATTCTGTTTAGCCTTCTGTGATGAAAGTCAAATGGAACTAAGAGTACAAGCATACTACACTATAATTCATGCTAGTGAACCAGATTTATTGATGTGTAGAGCATATATGCCTTATAATTGTTATAATGAAGTATCAACTAAGTTTGATTATAGAAAACCAGAACATATAAAAAATTATGCTAAACATACTTGGTATGAACTAGGAACTGGTAAAGAATGGATTCCAACTGATTTACATAGTGCAACTACTAAGAATGCATTTCCTGATCTAGAAGAAGGAACTGATGAATTTAAACACCACAGGAAGCTAGGAAAACGAGCTAATTTCTTGAAAGTTTATCAAGGTGGTGTAGATGCCTTAATGAATGCTTTAGATGTTCCTAGAGAGACAGCAGAAGCTCTAGACAAAGCATTTTATAAATCATTTCCTAGAATTAAAGAATATCAAGACTGGGTAGTACAACATCTTAGTCAGTATGGATATGTAGAAAACTTATATGGTAGAAGATATTATATGGATGATAGCAGATTCTACTATAGAGCTTGTAATTATTTAATACAAGGAACTTGTGCTGATATGGTTAAGACATTTGAGATAAAAGTTTGGGAATATTTAACTAAAAATAAGTTAAAATCTAGATTGGTATTACCAATTCATGATGAATTAATGGTATCTGTTGCTAAAGATGAGATGTTTGTAATAAAAGAAGTTAAAAGAATAATGGAAGATGTAACTGATGTAATTAAATCAATACCTATGATTAGTGAACCTGAGATGAGTGAAACTAATTGGGCTTGTAAAAAGGAGTATGTTATAGATGATAATTAAAATAACTTTATTTTATAGCCATGCTGAACCAACTATGAAAATGTTTAAAGTTCCTAATAATTGGTTGGTTATTGTAGAAAAATCTGAAAAAGAAACAAGTATAAAATGTGGTAGTGAGTTTCCAATAATTACATTTAAAAATAGAGATGTAATTAAATATGAAATAGAGAAAATATTAAATGATAAGGAGCATGTTATAGATGACTAGAAAAGATTTAAAAGGTAAGACATTTTACTTAATTGCTAAATATTGGTTAGATGATTTAGTAGGTTTTGTTAAAAGTGAATGATAGATTATAAAAGATGAGGTGATTATATGGAATTATGGATACGTTCACAGGATAGAACATTTTTAAGAAAAGTAAATACAATAGGAATTGTTGAAGGTAGAGATTTTTGGAGTATTGATGAAAACCTTACAGTTTCTTTTGGAAAATTCAAAACAAAAGAAAGAGCATTAGAAGTATTAGATGAGATACAAAAATTAATAAAACCAACATTTAAAATTAATTATGAATATGATGATAGTCAACCAATTATAGATGGAGAATGGCTAAAATCTTTAAAAGCAGAAAGTAAAATTGAAGAACTATCGTGTTATGTTTATGAAATGCCAAAGGAGTGATTATATGGAATTATGGGCTAGAAAAAGACCAATAGAAGGTAGAGGACAACCTTACGAATTTATATTTGAGTTTAATGATCCAAACTATTCATACACAGCCATTGACACACTAGACAAAAACATATACCAAGAATGTATGATTATAAACAATAACGAATGTGTTATGTATGTAGAACTAGAAAAACCATTTGTAAAGAAAAGAGGAGTGAATACATGGATGAGAAAAAAGCAAAAGAATTAACTGATAGTATATTCAATAAATTAAATAATCAAGAAAGACTTTATTTAGCATGGATTCATAATCAAAAGAATAAAACAATAAATGAACTACAGCATAACTGGGATGATCTAAGAAAATGGTTAGAAGATAAATATTATGGTAGAGGTGAATATCATATGGATAGTGATATTATAGGAATAAAAGATGTAATAAAAAGAATGGAAGAAATAACTAAAGGAAATGACAACAATGAATAAAGAAAAAGATAATTTACTAGCTAAAAATTTAGATACAATAATGGATCATTTTGGTATTAATAGTCAGTTAAGAAAGTTTAATGAAGAGTGTTTTGAACTTATGGAAGCAATAATACGATCTGAATATCCAGCAATAGCAAAGGATAAGAAACCAAAATATTTAAAAGATTTAGAAAAAGATCATATTGCAGAAGAAATTGCTGATTGTATGGTATTATTAAATCAATTTATTAGAAAGTATGATATAAATACCTTAACTATACAAAAATTATTTGAAGAAAAAATTGGTAGAACTATTAAAAGAATCGAGGATGGATATTATGTTTAAAAAGAAAAGAAAATTAATATTTGAATTTGAAGATGATGAAAAAGGAATTATGGTTACAACTAGAGTAAAAGGTAAACTAACATTAAATGATATACTATGTGCTAAGCAAGTAATTGATGGTAAATTAAAAGATAATGGCAAAGACAAAAGAAAGTAAATTAGAAGAAGAAGTAGAGAGATTGATGCAAATAAAAGGTATCTGGCAATTAGCTAGATACCAAGCTCAATCTAATCAAAATGGTTTACCTGATAGATTATACTTATATAAAGGTTATCTTCTAGGTTTAGAACTTAAAACTGATGAAGGTACTCCTACTGATTTACAATTAAGAAAAATTAAAGAAATAAATAAAAATGGTGGTATAGGTTTAATTGTTAGAAATACTAAGACAGTAGAACAACTAATAAATTTAATTGATTTTTATGATAAATCATATAAGAAGGCTAGTCATGATATACAAAGTGATATGAAAGATTGGATGGAATATAATGAATATTAAGGATTATATGTACAAATTATTATCTGATTTAGATAGATATGGATTTATTCTACAATATTATGAAGCATATTCTACTTCTAGTTGCTATATAAAACTTGATAATGGTGTTAGTAATTCCATAAGAATAGCAGATCATAAAGGAAAAGATAAATATCCATATAGATTTAATCTAATGATGGGTTTAGATAAATCATATGAAAATGATGGTAGATATTATTATAGTATCAATGATTATGAAAAAATGATTCTAGATATTAGACATTTCAGAGATGAGCAGCTTGATAAATTTGGTTTTTCCTATTATGAATATATGTTAAAGAATAAAAAAGATGCTAAATTTAAAAAAGGTTTTTGGCAGAAAGCTAAAAATTATAATGATAAATTTTAAACTTTTTAATAAAAGTGATGTTATACTTTATTTACGAAGGAGAAATAGTGTGAAGAAAGACTATGAATGTTGTATATGTCATAAGCCAATAGAAAGAAATAAAAGATTAGTTTATCAAGAATTTGATGGTAAGGAAACATATGGAGCTTTCCATAACAAATATAATTATGATTTTTGTGATAAATGTTTTAAAGTATTTGTAAGTTGGATAGTAAGACATAAAAAAGATGATGAAATAAAATTAGGAGTAGAAGTAAGTTTTGTAAAGGAGAAATAGTATGAAAGAAAGATTTGATGTAATTGCAAGTAGTTTATCTAGTTATTTTGGAGTTGGATTTAATACAGTTCAAGAACAATTAGATTATGATTTAGGAAAAGAAGAAAGAATAGTTGATGAAGAAGCTCAAGATAGAATGAACTTAGGTATTGCTCTAGAAGATGGATGTTTAAATTATTTTGAACAAAAAATGGGAATTAAGATTGATGAAAGAAACTCAGAATATAAATATGCATTCAACGATCAACTTAAATGTAAAAGAGATGGTAGAACTTTTATAGATGGAATCGAAACTGGAGTTGAAAATAAATACTCTAATTCATCTAGTGAATGTTTTACTGATAGTCTAGGATATGAAATACAATGTCAAGCATACATGGAAGCATGGGGATTGGACCAATGGTTATTATGTGGTATGTGGCAAGGTAAACCTGTTTGTAAGTTAATTAAAAGAAATAATGAATTAATTAAAGATATTGAAACAATAGTAAATTCTGTTGTTGAAATAATGATGGGATTAAGAGAAATTGATGACTATCCTTGGGATATTGTAGAAAAATATTCTAAACAAAAACAATTAAAAGTTTTAACTGATGATGATCTAGAAGATTATGATAAACAATTATTAAATAGTGTAGGTAAGTTGAAAGCACAAAAGAAAGCTATTGAAGATAAACTAAAAGAATTAGAAGATTATGCTAAAACTCATTATGAAGATAGTAAATGGGAAGATGCTGATTTTAAATATTCAATATCTACATCTGCTGGAAAAGCAACATTTGATAAAGCAACATTTAGTATTGAAAATCCTACAATAGATATTATGAAATATTATAAAGAAGGTACACCTTTTAGAACTATTAGATGTACAGCTAAGAAAAAATGATTGTTTATATAATAAGTAGACCAAAAGATTGGAATATTAGAACAACACCTTATAGATCAACATATATAAGAGTTAAGAAATATAGTTTCAGATATTATAGAGATATAATAATAGAGAAACTAAAAGGAAATGATGTATGCATCTTGGAGAGGTGATAACATGTTATTATTTATATATTGTTGCTTGAAGTTATCAAGTAAATGTAGTAGATTAGAAGAGAAGGAGAATTATTATGGAAGAATTATTAATTAAATTAAGAAGAGAAAAGATGGAGCTATTTGGAAAGATTAAAAGATTAGAAAGTTTTAGAGGAACTGATGAGTGGAAAACTTTATCAGTAACTCATAAACAATTACTAGATATTCAATTACAATCTATGAGAACTTATCTAGAAGCTCTTATTGGTAGATGTTTAGATATAGAAGAATGGCTTAAAGATAAAGCTGATGATAAAGAACCAGTTGAGAATGAATCAAAAGAAAATGATAACGAAGATCCAGTTAAAGTAATAATTATTGGATTAGGAGAATAATAAAAAGACTAGAATTATCTAGTCTTTTTTATTTTGTTATCTGATTAAATTGTTTCATATAAGGATTGCTTTTCATACCATTTATTTTATTTAATCTAGCCATTATTCCCTCAACTGATGCATTTTTATTTGCTTGTTTCAATTCATTCATAGTGCTGAATTGGTATCCTCTTTGTTGATATTGTTGCATCATATTTTCTAATCTTTCTAATTGATCATACATTCTATTTAATTTATCTTCATCAATATTACCTTCCATAGTTGCAGCATTTTCTAAGAACTGGAATGGGGATGCTTCTCCTTGCATTGTTTGTTGTATTCCTTCATATGCTCTTGTAACATTCTTAATTGGAACATCTAAACCTGTTAGATTACCTAATAAATATTCTTGTCTTTTAGTCATACCTGGCATATTTTTACTTAATTCACCTGGGAATTTTTCAATTTCTCTACCAGTAAATGAATTTGTATTAGTAGCAAGTTCAAAAGGCATTCTAATTGCTGGAGAAGATAAGTTTACAAAACTACTCATTGGATTCTCTAAAGTATCAATTAAGTTACCTAATGGTAATGAACCTCTTATAACTTTATAAGAACCATCTTTACCAATACTAGGAATAGGAATATATAAATTATTTTTTAACCAATCACTTACATTCTCACTATTATTATCTGTAGCTGCATCTAATAATCTATCATATCCTCTTATGAGTTTACTATATTGTGATCCATTTCTAGATAAGTTATCGAATTGGAATGCTAAGTTCTTTTTAGTAAATGTATAGAAAGGCATAATTCTTTTCATTACATTTCTTTCAAAATCAGTCATATCTGTTGGATCGAATAATATTTTTCTAACAGCTTCACCAGCATCAGCAACTCCTAATTTATCTAGGAATTTTGGATTTCTATAACCTTCTATAAATGTTGCAAGTCTAGCCATAGTATCCATAGTATTGTTCATCTTATTGTTTAAATAAGGTAAACCATCAACTAAGAAATCTTTAACACTTTTAAGTTCTTTTTCTCCAGTAAAGTATTTCTTTAAACTATCTGGCATATCAGCAAGTTGCATAGCAGTTAGTGAATCTGCATTACCAAATCCTGCATCTATGAATCCATTCCATATATCTAACATCTTTTGTTCTTTAGTAGTAAGTTCTATACCATTAGCAGCTTTTCTCATTAAGTCATCACTTTTATTCATAATATTAAGTGCTTCTGGGAAAAGTTCTGCTTGTTTAGTAGGATTGATACCAGCTAAGAACATATTAGATGAGTTACCTAAAAGGTTATTAATCTGGAATGATGGAGATAATACTTTATTTCTTTTGAAGAAATTTAGATATTGATCATATAATCTTACTAAACCTTTAGCTTGTTTCTGATCTGTTCCTATTTCTACAAGTCTCAATATGTCTTTGTTAATAGCCATTTTTCCACCATTATTCTTGACATATTTAGCAATATCTTCCATATCTTTCAAACCTAATTCACTACTCATTTTACTTAGCTTATTAGATAATGATCTAACTTCATCACTATTTAATTGTTTGAATCCTCTAGGAATTGTGCTATCAGCATTAGTAAGAATTTTCATATTACTATTATTTAATTTTTCAATCTTATCAGCATTTAGTTTTTCAACTAAAGATAAGTCTCCAGCTTTTCTAGCTTTACTAATTTGCTTATCAATTTCTTTAAGTTCTTTATAATTACCAAATGTTGCATCAACTAATACTGTATCTAGAGCTTTGCTATCTTGTGCTAGTTTAGGAATATTTTCTAGATAGTTACCAAATGACTTAGTAATACCTTCTGAGAAGATTCCATCTTCACTTAATAGTTTATCAACAGCTTTTCTTTGTACATCATTTAGATTATCTAAGTTCTTAGCAATACTTTCTTTAAACATATTATTTGCTTCACGAGCTGACATATTATAAAGTCTGTCTCCTAAAATCTTAGTGTTACCTTTTGTAACAACTTTACCATATTCATCAACGAATCCAAGTTCTTTATATTTATCGAATTGGTCTTTATTAAATGCATGTCTAACATATCCAGCATTATCAGCATATTCTTCTGTTAATTTAGTACCAAAATATTTATCTAAAATACCATTAGCCTTATTAAATATGTCATCATTTTGTTGATATAGTTGTTTAAATGCATCATCAGCATCATACTTCTCCATTAATTTACCAAACTCATCTAGATCAGCTTGTGTATAATTACCTTTTTTAGTAACTTTTTCACCAAGTTTAGCTTCATCTAAAGATAATCCAGCAATTTCATCAGCAAAACTTTGACCATATTCTTTAACTAATTTATTATATTGTGATTTAGTAGGTTTTACTTTATCCCAATCCTTACTTAATTTAATGAGTCCATCATCTGTTACATCAACTGTAAGATTTAAGCCTCTACCTGCTTTATTTACATCATCAGCAATATTATTAAGTTTCTTAACAACATCATCACCAGCATCTACAAGTGTAAGTTTACCGTTCTTAGCTTCTTTGATAATATCTCTCATTGTAGTTTCTCTATTAAGATTCATAAACTCTTTAAGATTAGCAATATCTTTATCTGTTTGTTCTGCTATCTTTCTAACATTAGCTTCACTAGTATCACCCATTCTTTCAGCTGCTTTGTAAGCATAATCAGTGATACTATTATCTAAGTTCTCGTATAAAGGTCTTAACTCATTAGCAGCTCTAACACTATCAGCATTGTTTTTTCTTATCTTATCACTAATCTCTTTAGGAATACTGGAGAATGTATTAAATGCTCTAGCAATTTGATCCTTAACATCTTTATAAGTTTCTAATTTACCAATAGTTTTTTCTGCACCTTCTGCAAATGTTTTACCTAAATTAGCAGCACTCTTTGCTCCTACATTAGCATATTCAATACCATTTGCTTTATCTATTGCTCTGAGAGCTGTCTCTATACCAGTATCAGCACCTTTAGCAAGTCCTTTAACACCTTTACCTAAACCTTCAAATATTAGATCATTAGCAGATTTAAACTTGATTCCACCTCTAGCAGCATCTATAGCATTGTCAGCAGCATTGATTCCTTTAGCTACATCTGATGCATTATCTAATGCATTTACACCTTTAGCAACATCAGAAACAGTATCTAGAGCCTTAGCACCTTTAGCAACATCAGCAGTAGTATCGATAGCTTGTGCAGCAACATTAGCACCACCAGTAACTGGTATTAATGCTAAATCAAGTGGATCTAGAAGTACATCTCCAGCAAAACCTAGAACATCAGAGAAGTCAAGTTTACCTTTTCTATCACTCATACCAGCCTGTGTAAGTATATCTTTAAAGTTAGTCTCTGTATCACCTTTAAAATTACTCCATGCTGCCTCTCCAGCATCTTCACCTTTTTGTGCTGCATTTATAGCACCAAATAATGCTTGTTGTGGTCTATTTAATAACTCAAATATATCAAATACAAAGTTTTGATTTTCTGGAAGTCCTAAGAATTTTTCAACAGCATTTCTACTGTCCTTTGCTTTTGATGAATCAACACCAGCAGCATCCATTCTCGTAGAAAGGTTATCTATTTGCTTTTGTAATTTACCTTGTTTACCAGCAGTTGTTTGTGCATAAGCATCAGCAGCTGACTTAGTATTTGCACTTTTTAATGAATTATATAATTTCTCATAATAACCTTGTGCCACTCAAACCACCTTCCTTTTTATCTATTTCCATATAATAATTCAGCAAGATCCTCATAAGTAATTCCTTGATTTCTAAAATTAGATAAAGCAAGTTGATCTTGATAATTTGATGTTGGATTAGACATCAGTGGATCATAACTAAGAGGACTATTTTTAGCTAATTGACTTCTTACAAAATTATTAGTTTGTGAACTACCTGTATTAATTGTAGGTAAGTTTCTACTAAAATATTCATTAGCTCTTTTATTTTGTTGATTTCTTTGGTATCTCTGGTAAGATGCTTTATTATTTGCAATTTCTCTATTAGCAGCCTTCTGTAAACTTTCAAGTTTCTTATTATAATTATCTGTAGCATTAGAATTATTATTATATGCTGTAACAGCTTTACCAGCATTATCTATACCAAATATAATTCCTAAATAATTTTCTTTTTGTCTATCAGTCATATCTGGACTAGAAAGAACTTCATTAATAGTAGCTCTTTTATAAAATTCTTCTAACTCATTTTCTGCATCAGCTTGTGCTCTGCTTCTACCACCCCCACCAGAACCTCTAGCAGCGGCTCTTTGTGCAGCTTGTAATGCATTGTTTGCTTCTCTTTCATCCATAGCTCCTGCTATACCAGCTAGAGTTTGATTATATCTATTTTGTGCAGCAGTTTCTGCATCACCTACATCAGCTAGAGTATTAGCAAGTTTCCCCATTAGACCAGAACTTTCTTGTGCATACTTAGATGTAGCTTGACTTAATCTATCAGCAGTATCAGCAGAAATTGCTCCAGCATTCTTTAATAATTTACCAATATCCTCACCTTTTTGAGCAGTATCAGATTGAGCTAACATATTTGTTAAACCACTTGCTGCTAAACCTCTATTTGTTAAGTTTCCACTACCAACTCTTTGTCTGTTAAATGAGTTTTCAGCAACATCAACTAGACCTTCTGCAAAGTCTCTATTTGCTCTTTGTTGTTGTAGTTTTAATTTATCTTGTAAATTTTTATATTGATTCTGTACATTTTGCCAGTTAGTATTATATGTATTTTGTGCAACTTCTCTTTGTTTACCATAAGCACTTCTATCTAAAGCACCTACAAGATTTTCAGCATATTCTCTACCTTTATTAGCCATTAATATCACCTACCAATTCCTAACATATCATATAAGTCATTCATAGTTGGAGATTTATAAGGTGTATTAACACTAAAGCTAAATGACTTGATAGGTTCTAATCCTAATTGTTGTAATGCTTTTGTAGCTGTATTAGCATCAACACCAAATGTAGTTTGAATTGCAGCTCTCTTTTGATCTACTGTACCATTACCATTTACAATCTCAGTTAATACTTGTTTCTTTGCACTAGATAATTGTGATCTAGCAGCATTTACAGCATCACTATGTGCTTGTGCAGCAGCAGCTCTTGCTTGTGCTAAAGCAGCTCTTGCATTTGCATTTGCATCCCATCTACCTTGTACTTGTTCTGCTAATTGTCCTAGAGCTTGATTATATTGATTTTGAGCCTCTCCCCTTCTAGAAGCAATACCTGCTAATGCACTATCTAATGTATTCTTAGCAGTCTCTAAATCTATATTATATTGATCTCTACTTTGTTTTTCTGTATTATCTAAATCAGTCATTGTACTATAGAATTTATTAGCTAAATTACTATATTGTTGACCTGTTTCCATTCTATTTCCAACTTCACCCAATGCTTTTAAACCACTACTACCAATACCCCTAGAAGCTAAATCAGCTTGATTTTGTCTGTTTGCAGTATAAGCATTTTCTGCCACAGTAGCTCTACCAGTGTTAAAATTCTTTCTTGTGTCCTGCCTATTTGAATTTATCTGATTCATCAAGTTATTGAAATTAGTTTCTAATGAGCTTTTAGTAGTGCCATATGTTCTATTTGCAACATCTTCTTCACCTTTAAGATAAGATAAATCTAGATTACCTAATTGTTCTCTAGCATAATCTTTTGCACTTTGTGCCATAAAAACACCTACTTTCCTATACAAATTATAACATAACAAAGAAAAAAAGTCTAATATATAGACTTCTTTATTTACCAATCTTTGTTTGAAGTAAATCTGCTGTACCACCAGCACCAGTTGCAGCAAAGAAGCATAAAACTAATGCTTGTAGTAAGTTAGGTTCTACTTTAGTAAAGTAACAAATCAACCCACTAATTAAACCTATTAAAACATTCTGAATTGGAATATATTTATTAGGAATACTGTCAACAAAAATCTTTGTAATAGCTCCTAAAATATAAGTAATAATACCTACAATGATGACATAAGTTATTTCCATATCTAGACACCTCTATTTCTTAATATCATTTATGCTAAACCATCCAGTTACAGCTCTGGGATCATTAACATTACCTTTATCATATTGATTCAAAGCATATCTGTTAGGTCTAGAAGTATTACCAGCAATCATAATTACTTTCATTTTTTGATTAACAAATTCTCTAGTTCTAGTTCCTTCTCCTGTACTAGAAGCAGTACCTATACCATTTACTATAACAGTATCACCTAATGCTATTTCTTTTTTCTTTGGTGGTTCTGGTTTTGGTT